>MUNB01000021.1 GCA_002154345.1 Streptomyces griseus | reverse complement strand
GCGTCCAGGAAGTCCGTTCTCGCCGCCTTCAAGGGCCGCGACCACGAAGTGGGCTACATGTACGACGTGCGGGACGCTTCGGGCCAGTCCTTCGGATCGTTCTACGAGGATGCGGGCGCCTCCTTCCTCCGCCGGACATGGCAGGTGCGGCAGCCGGGGACGATGAAGCTGACCGGCCGCGAGCGCAGCCGGGTGGTGGCCTTCGTCCGGTTCGTCTGGGAGTTCGTGCCGTATCTCGAGTACGTGCCGTTCATCTGGCCGTACCGCTTCAAGTACACCGAGAGCGGCAAGCCGCTGATGACCGTCACCAAGAAGCTGGGGCTGCACACCCGGTACGTACTGGAGATCCACGCGCCCGACATCGACCGCCGCCTCGCCATCGCCCACACGCTGGCCCTGGACGCCCTGGAAGTGGACTGACGGGGGCCATTTGCACGTTCGGCCACCGGTCGGCCACCGGCGACGATCATGGCGCCCCGAGCGGGCCGCGNNCTGAGCCGCCTTCGGGATTCGAACCCGAGACCTACGCATTACGAGTGCGTTGCTCTGGCCAACTGAGCTAAGGCGGCGCGCCCTGTCGCACTATGGTGCGATCAGCAGCGGAGCCAAGTCTACACAGTTTCCGGGGGTGCTCCGCACACGGCACCCCCGGAGGCGTTTGTCCTGGTCAGAGTGGGTCAGCTGCACTTCTTGCCGTGGGTGGGCGGGGTGCCCTCCAGGAGATACGTGTTGATCGCCGTGTCGATGCAGTCGCTGCCCCGGCCGTACGCGGTGTGGCCGTCGCCGTCGTACGTGAGCAGGGTGCCGGAGGAGAGCTGCTCGGCGAGGGACTCGGACCACCTGTACGGGGTGGCCGGGTCGCGGGTGGTGCCGACGACGACGATCGGGGCGGCGCCCTTCGCCTCGGTGCGGTGCGGGGTGCCGGTGGCCTTCGTCGGCCAGTAGGCGCAGTTCAGGGAGGCCCAGGCGAAGCCGCGGCCGAAGACCGGGGAGGCCTTCTCGAAGTCCGGGACCGCCTTCTCGACCGCGTCGGGGCCGTCGAAGGCGGGCGGCAGGTCGAGGCAGTTCACGGCGGCGTTGGCGAACATCAGGTTCGCGTACTTCCCGTCCGGCTCGCGCTCGTAGTAGCTGTCGGCCAGTGAGAGGAGGCCGGAGCCGTCGCTGCGCTGCGCGCCCGCCAGCGCCTCGCGGAGCTGCGGCCAGGCCGCCTCGTCGTACATGGCGGCGATCACCCCGGTGGTGGCCAGGGACTCGCCCAGCTCACGGTCGTCGCCGGTCGGGATCGGCTTCGCGTCCAGGTCCGTGAAGAGCTGCTTGAGGGCGGTCGCCGCGTCGGCGGTGGACGTGGTGCCGAGCGGGCAGTCCGGCTGCTTCACGCAGTCGGCGGCGAAGGACTGGAAGGCCCCCTCGAAGCCGGCCGTCTGGTCGCGGTTCATGTCGATGGCCTTCAGGGACGGGTCCATCGCCCCGTCCAGGACGAGGCGGCCGGCCCGCTCCGGGAAGAGGTCCGCGTACGTGGCGCCCAGGAAGGTCCCGTACGACGCTCCGACGTAGTGCAGCTTCTCGTCGCCGAGCAGGGCCCGCAGGACGTCCATGTCGCGGGCCGTGTCGACGGTGGAGACGTACGGGAGGATCTCGCCGCTCCGCTTCTCGCAGCCCGCCGCGAACTTCTCGAAGGCGGCGGAGAGCTTCTGGACCTCCGCGTCGTCGTCCGGTGTCTGGTCGACCTGGGTGTAGGCGTCCATCTCCGGGCCCGTGAGGCACTCGACGGGCTCGCTGCGGGCCACGCCGCGCGGGTCGATGGCCACCATGTCGTAACGGGCCCGCACCTGGGCCGGATAGCCGAGTGCCGCGTATCCCTGGAGATAGCCGATCGCGGAGCCGCCCGGGCCGCCCGGATTCACCAGGAGGGAACCGATCCGCTTGCCCGGTCCGGTGGCCTTCTTGCGGGAGACGGCGAGGTCGATGTCGCCGTCATCCGGCTTGTCGTAGTCCTTCGGCGCCTTCATCGTCGTGCACTCGAAGCCCTCCACCCCGCAGTCGCGCCAGCTCAGCTTCTGCGCGTAGTACGACGACAATCCCTCGGGAGCGGCGGTGCCGGTGGCCGAGGCGTTCGGCGAGGAGCCGCTGCCGCTGCAGCCGGAGATGAGCAGGCCGGCAGTGCCGATCCCGATGGCGAAGGTGCGGAGCAGCCGCCTGGTAGTCATTCTGGGAGCGTATCCGGCGGGTGACGAGTCGTCCGATTCCCTGCTCATTCGGGTGAACAGGACTGAACAGGGGCAGCCGTGCCGGAGTCCTCAGCCCGCCCGCAGCGCCATCGTCATCGCCTCCACCGCGAGCAGCGGCGCCACATTGCGGTCCATCGCCTCCCGGCAGGCGAACACCGACTCGATCCTGCGCAGGGTCTGCGCGGGCGTCGAGGACTCCGCGATCCGGTCGAGGGAGTCCTGCACGTCGGCATTGGCGATGGCCAGCTTCGAACCGAGCTGGAGTGCCAGCACATCGCGGTAGAACCCGGTCAGCTCGGTCAGCGCCAGGTCCAGGCTGTCGCGCTGCGTACGCGTCTTGCGGCGCTTCTGCTTGTCCTCCAGCTCCTTCATCGCCCCCGCCGTACCGCGCGGCATCCGGCCCCCGGCGACCCCGCCGAGCGCCGCCTTGAGGTCCTCGGTCTCCTTGGCGTCGACCTCCTCCGCCATCTGCTTGGCGTCGTCGGTGGCCGTGTCGATCAGCTCCTGGGCCGCCTTGAGACAGCCGCCCACATCGGCGACCCGCAGCGGAACCTTCAGCACCGCCGCCCGCCGCGCCCGCGCCCGCTCGTCCGTGGCCAGGCGGCGGGCCCGGCCGATGTGCCCCTGGGTGGCCCGCGCCGCCGCGTGCGCCCGCTCGGGGTCGATGCCGTCGCGGCGGATCAGGACGTCGGCCACGGCCTCCACCGGCGGGGTGCTCAGGGTCAGGTGCCGGCAGCGGGAACGGATCGTGGGCAGGACGTCTTCGAGCGAGGGTGCGCACAGCATCCAGACCGTGCGCGGCGCGGGCTCCTCGACGGCCTTCAGCAGCACATTGCCCGCGCCTTCGGTGAGGCGGTCGGCGTCCTCCATGACGATGACCTGCCACCGCCCGACCGCCGGGGAGAGCTGGGCGCGCCGGACCAGGTCACGGGTCTCCTTCACACCGATGGAGAGCAGGTCCGTGCGGATGACCTGGACGTCGGCGTGCGTACCGATCAGGCTCGTGTGGCAGCCGTCGCAGAAACCGCAGCCGGGTGCGCCGCCCAGCGCCCGGTCCGGGCTGGTGCACTGGAGCGCGGCGGCGAAGGCCCGCGCCGCCGTGGACCGGCCGGAACCGGGCGGTCCGGTGAACAGCCAGGCGTGCGTCATCTTCGAGCCCTGGTCCAGCGGCTTGCCGTCGGACACGGAGGTGACCAGCGCATCGGCGTCCCGGGCGGCAGCGGCGAGCTGTTCCTGCACTCGGTCCTGTCCGACCAGGTCGTCCCATACGGTCATGGGTCACCGCCCTTCCGGTGGTGTCGTGCACGGCCCGCGAACCGCGGTGCGTCGTCGCTCTCCATTGGTCGCTCTCCATTGTGGAGGACGCCACTGACAGTCCGGCCCGCCCGCCCCCGGAGGGGCGGACGGGCCGGGACCTCACCGTCGGCGGTGGGGCGGGTACGTCAGCCGCGCGGGCGACGCCCCCGGCCCCCGGGGCCCTCGTCGTCCTGGCCGCCGAGCAGTTCGTCCGCCAGGGTCGGCAGATCGTCCAGCGGGGTCTCCTCCGCCCAGTCCGGGCGGGGTCGCTTGCGGCGGCTCTGCTTCCGGTCGGGCGTCGCCCCGGCGTTCGGGTCCTCGACCTGCGGCAGCTCGCGGGTGCGCTCGTTCTCGCTCTCCGCGGGCGCGGCCCCCTGGCTCTCGTCCCGGAAGAAGCCCTGGGGCACCCGGTCGGAGGGCTGGTCGGCGGGCACGGGCGGCAGCACGGCCGTCTCGTCCGCGTCCCGGGCCTGCCGGGGGTCGGCCGGCCGCTGGTCCGTGAAGCGCGGCAGCATCGCCGTCTCGTCGTCCCCGGAAGCACCACCGGTCACAGCCCCGGAGCCGTAGCCGGAACGAGAGCCCGTGCCCGTGCCCGTACCGGATCCGGAGGAACGGTCGTCCTCCGGGCGCGCCGCCGGGACCGGCTGCGTGATCTCGTTCGGGTTCACGATCGGGGTGGGCACCGTGAGCTCGTTCTCCGGCACCGTCGGACCCGACGCGCCTTCGGAGCGCGAGGACGTCTCCGTACCGGACGTACGCGATACCCGCTCGGCCTCGGCCCGCGCCGCCTCCGTACGGGCGGCGGCCTCGGCCTCCGCCCGGCGGCGGGCCTCCTCCGCGCGCAGCAGGGCCTCCTCGGCCTTGCGCTGCTTCTCCAGCCGCTGGGCCTCGGCCTCCTTGCGCTGCCGGGCCTCCTCCTCGGCCTGCTTGCGCAGACGTTCCTGCTCGGCCTCGCGGACCCGCTCCTCGGCCTCCAGCCGGAGCCGGTCCTCCTCGGCGCGGCGGCGGGCCTCCTCGGCACGCTGCCGGGCCTCCTCCGCCTGGCGTTCGGCCTCGCGGCGGCGGGCCTCCTCCAGCTCGCGCTGCTTGCGCTCCTCCTCCTCGGCGCGCAGCCGGGCGAGCTGTTCCTGGCGTTCCTTCTCCAGGCGCTCCTCCTCGGCCTTGCGGGCGGCCTCTTCCTCCGCCTTGCGCCGGGCTTCCTCCTCGGCCTTGCGGCGGGCCTCCTCGATGGCCTCGATCTCGGCCTCGGAGAGCGGAAGGAGCTGGTCGAGCCGGTGCCGTACGACCGTGGTGATCGACTCCGGCTCCTGGCCGGCGTCCACCACCAGATAGCGCGTCGGGTCGGCGGCGGCCAGGGTCAGGAACCCGGACCGCACCCGCTCGTGGAACTCCGCCGGCTCCGACTCCAGCCGGTCCGGCGCCTCCGTGAACCGCTCCCGCGCGGTCGCCGGGTCGACGTCCAGCAGCACCGTCAGATGCGGTACGAGGCCACTCGTCGCCCACCGCGAGATCCGGGCGATCTCGGTCGGGGCCAGGTCGCGGCCCGCGCCCTGGTAGGCGACGGACGAGTCGATGTAACGGTCGGAGATGACGATCGCGCCGCGCTCCAGCGCCGGGCGGACGACGGAGTCGACGTGCTCGGCGCGGTCGGCGGCGTACAGCAGGGCCTCGGCCCGGTTGGAGAGACCGGCGGAGGACACGTCCAGCAGGATCGACCGCAGCCGCTTGCCGATCGGGGTGGCCCCGGGCTCGCGGGTCACGACGACCTCGTGGCCCTTGGCCCGGATCCATTCGGCGAGCGCCTCGACCTGGGTGGACTTGCCCGCTCCGTCGCCGCCCTCCAGGGCGAGGAAGAAGCCGGTGGCCGCGGGCGCGACGGCCGGTTCGTCGCCGCGCAGCGCCTCGCGCAGGTCCCGGCGCAGCGGCACACCCGCCCGGTCGTCCGTCTTGGCGAGGACGACGGCGGCCACGGGCAGCAGCAGCGCGCCGAGCAGCATCAGGGTGTAGGCGGCCCCGCCGTGGGCGAAGACGAAGTCACCGGCGACCAGGCGGTGCCGGCCGATCGCGGCGGCCAGCAGCGGACCGGCGACCGCGCCGAGCGCCACGAGCACCCGGACGACGGCCTGGAGGTGCTCGGTGGTCCGGGCCTGCCGGAACGCCTCGGTCTCCTGGTCGATCAGGGTGTGCCCGGTGTTGGCGGCGACCCCGGCGGTGTAACCGGCGAGCAGCGCGATGGCGATCCCGGTCGCGGTGTCCGGCACCAGACCGAGCGCGAGGAGCGCGAGGCCCGTGACGGCGGTGGCCAGCGCCAGCAGGCGGCGGCGCGACAGGGTGGGCAGTACGTGGCGTGCCGTACGGATGCCGAGGGCGGTGCCGCCGGTCAGTCCGAGGATCAGCAGCGCGAAGGTGGCCGGCCCGCCGCCGAGGTCGTAGGCGTGCAGGACGGAGACGGCCGCGGCCGCGGCGACGACTCCGGCGACGGCCGCGCAGACCGCGACGAGCAGCGGCACCGCGCCGGTGCGGCCCTTGTCCGGGCCGTTGCCGGTGGCGGGGCGGCGCAGGCCTTCCAGCGGGGAGCGCGGCCGGGGCGTCTGGGTGGCCGGGAACTGAAGGAAGTACAGGGTGGAGATGGAGGCGGAGAAGAGTCCGGCCGCGACGTAGGACCCCAGGGCCGCCTGGTGGAAGGAGAACCACTCCAGGCCCGATCCGAGGAGGTTGCCGACCAGTGTGGCGGCCAGCAGGACCACCGCGGCGGCGGGCACGGCGAGGAAGTTGGTGCGGAGCGACAGACGGCGCAGGGCGTCGTGGTGGTCGGGCAGGGGGCGTACGGCCGCGCCTTCGAGGGGCGGAGCGGGCAGCAGCGCCGGGGCGGCACTGTCCTTGGCCACAGCCCACAGGCGCTCACCGGCGCCGGTCACGAAGACGGTGATGAGGATCATCATGAGCGCCTTGTCGGGCGTCCAGTCGATCCACAGCGGGGCGACGACCAGCAGCGCCAGGCGCAGCCCGTCCACCCCGATCATCAGCCATCGCCGGTCCAGCTTTCCGCCGGGCCCCGTGAGGGACGTCAGGGGCCCCAGGAGTACGGCTCCGAAGAACAGGGTGGAAAGGATCCGGGCACCGAAGACGGCGGCGACGGCGAAGGCCGCCCCGCGGTATCCGGTGCCGAATGAGCCCTCAAGGACCGCCGCTTGCAGCGACAGCAGCACCAGCACGAGAAGGGCGAGTGCATCGCCGATACCGCCGACGAGCTGGGCACTCCACAACCGCTTCAGCGGGGGAATGCGCAACAGGGCCCGTACGGCGCGCTCGCGTGAGTCTGCGGCAAGTGTGTCGGAGGTGGGGCTCACGACCGTTGGCTGCTCGGCTCGCGTCATCCGCCCAGCCTATCGGCAGCGGTGCGGTGACTGTCGGCCCGTCCGAACATATGGACGCAGACAGTTTCGGCCATGGCGCCCGCGGACCCTTGACGCACCGCCGCCCGGCGCCCGGATCACGCGGATCCGGGCGCCGGGCGGGGTGCTGTCCGCTCGGTGCGGCCGTCGGTCGTCCTGCTCGGAGCGGCGTCAGTCGTCCGACGGGGCGGAGGCCGAGGCCGTCTTCTTCGTAGCCGTCGTCTTCTTGGCGGCCGTCTTCGTGGCCGTCGCCTTCTTGGCCGTCGTCGTCTTCTTCGCCGCGGTCTTCTTGGCGGCCGTGGTCTTGGTGGCCGTCGTCTTCTTGGCGGCCGTCTTCTTGGCCGTCGCCTTCTTCGCGGGGGCCTTCTTGGCCGTCTTCTTCTTGGCGGGCCCCTTGGCGCGCTTCTCGGCGAGCAGCTCGTAGCCGCGCTCCGGCGTGATCTCCTCGACGCTGTCGCCGGTCCGCAGCGTCGCGTTGGTCTCGCCGTCGGTGACGTACGCGCCGAAGCGGCCGTCCTTCACCACGACCGGCGCACCGCTGACCGGGTCGGTGCCCAGCTCCTTCAGCGGCGGCTTGGCCGCGGCCCGGCCGCGCTGCTTGGGCTGGGCGTAGATCGCGAGGGCCTCTTCGAGGGTGATGTCGAAGAGCTGGTCCTCGGAGGTCAGCGACCGGGAGTCGGTGCCCTTCTTCAGATACGGGCCGTAGCGGCCGTTCTGCGCGGTGATCTCGACGCCCTCGGCGTCCTCGCCGACGACGCGCGGCAGCGACATCAGCTTGAGGGCGTCGGCGAGGGTGACCGTGTCCAGGGACATGGTCTTGAAGAGCGAGGCGGTCCGCGGCTTCACCGCGTTCTTGCCGGTCTTCGGCGTCCCCTCGGGCAGCACCTCGGTGACGTACGGGCCGTAGCGGCCGTCCTTGGCGATGATCTGGTTGCCGGTCACCGGGTCCGCGCCCAGCTCGAAGTCGCCGCTGGGCTTGGCCAGCAGCTCCTCGGCCAGCTCGACGGTCAGCTCGTCGGGCGCGAGGTCCTCGGGCACATCGGCGCGCTGGTGGCCCTCGGCGTCCTTCTCGCCCCGCTCGATGTACGGGCCGTAGCGGCCGACGCGGAGCTTGATGTCGTTGCCGACCGGGAAGGAGGAGATCTCCCGGGCGTCGATCGCGCCGAGGTCGGTGACCAGTGCCTTCAGACCGCCGAGGTGGTCGCCGTCGCCGTTGCCCGCGTCGGAGGCCGATCCGGCTCCTGCGGTGTCGTCATCGGAGTCGGCGCCGAAGTAGAAGCGCTTGAGCCACGGCACGGACTGGGCCTCGCCCCGCGAGATGCGGTCGAGGTCGTCCTCCATGCGGGCGGTGAAGTCGTAGTCGACCAGCCGGCCGAAGTGCTTCTCCAGCAGGTTGACCACGGCGAAGGACAGGAAGGACGGGACAAGTGCCGTGCCCTTCTTGAAGACGTAACCGCGGTCCAGGATGGTCCCGATGATCGAGGCGTACGTGGAGGGGCGGCCGATCTCGCGCTCTTCCAGCTCCTTGACCAGCGAGGCCTCGGTGTAGCGGGCCGGGGGCTTGGTGGCGTGCCCGTCGACCGTGATCTCGTCGGCGGACAGCGCGTCGCCCTCGGCCACCTGCGGCAGCCGGCGCTCGCGGTCGTCCAGCTCGGCGTTCGGGTCGTCGGCGCCCTCGACGTACGCCTTCATGAAGCCGTGGAAGGTGATCGTCTTGCCGGAGGCGGAGAACTCGGCGTCGCGGCCGTCGCTCGCGCGGCCGCCGATCTTGACGGTGACCGAGTTACCGGTCGCGTCCTTCATCTGGGAGGCGACGGTCCGCTTCCAGATCAGCTCGTAGAGCCGGAACTGGTCGCCGGTGAGTCCGGTCTCGGCGGGGGTACGGAAGCGGTCGCCGGAGGGGCGGATCGCCTCGTGCGCCTCCTGCGCGTTCTTGACCTTGCCGGCGTACGTACGCGGCTTGTCGGGGAGGTAGCTCGCCCCGTACAACTGCGTGACCTGGGCACGGGCCGCGGAGACCGCGGTGTCCGAGAGGGTCGTGGAGTCCGTACGCATATAGGTGATGAAGCCGTTCTCGTACAGCTTCTGCGCCACCTGCATGGTCGCCTTGGCCCCGAAGCCCAGCTTGCGGCTCGCCTCCTGCTGGAGGGTCGTGGTCCGGAAGGGGGCGTACGGGGAGCGGCGGTACGGCTTCGACTCGACGGACCGGACCGCGAAGGAGGAGTCGGCGAGCGCGGCGGCGAGCGCGCGGGCGTTCGTCTCGTCCAGGTGCAGGGTCTGGGCGGAACCGGCCTTCAGCTGCCCGTCGGGGCCGAAGTCGCGGCCCTGGGCGATGCGGCGGCCGTCGACCGCGCTGAGGCGGGCGGTGAGGTTCGAGGGGTCGGAGGCGTCACCGGTGCGGCCGGTGGCGAACTTTCCGGTCAGGTCCCAGTACTCGGCGGAGCGGAAGGCGATGCGCTCGCGCTCCCGCTCGACGACGAGGCGGGTGGCGACGGACTGGACGCGGCCCGCCGAGAGCTTCGGCATGACCTTCTTCCACAGGACCGGCGAGACCTCGTAGCCGTAAAGGCGGTCGAGGATCCGGCGGGTCTCCTGGGCGTCGACCATGCGCTGGTTGAGCTCGCGCGGGTTGGCGACGGCGGCCCGGATCGCGTCCTTGGTGATCTCGTGGAAGACCATCCGGTGGACCGGGACCTTGGGCCGCAGGACTTCCTGGAGGTGCCACGCGATGGCTTCGCCCTCGCGGTCCTCATCGGTGGCGAGGAAGAGTTCGTCGGACTCGGCCAGCAGCTGCTTGAGCTTCCTGACCTGGGCCTTCTTGTCGGCGTTGACGACATAGATGGGCTGGAAGTCGTGTTCGACGTCCACCCCGAGGCGGCGGACCTCGCCGGTGTACTCGTCCGGGACCTCGGCCGCGCCGTTCGGGAGGTCGCGGATGTGCCCGACGCTCGCCTCGACCACGTATCCGGGGCCGAGATAGCCCTTGATCGTCTTCGCCTTGGCAGGCGACTCGACGATGACGAGTCGGCGGCCGCCCTGTGCGGTCTCGCTGGTCGGGGACAACTTCGCTCTTCTCTCCGGTCGACACTCGGTGGGCATCCGGGCAGCGTCATGACGCTGCCCGCGGTGCTGTCGCTGCGGAGTGTGACGGTACAACCCGCCCCCGTGTCAAACGGCAAAAGCCCGCAACGGCCACTCGAACGGTAACCCGACTTCCGCCATTCCTGCCGCCCGGACCGCCGGGTCCGCGCCGTGCGGGGCTTCGGCCTGCGGCTTTTCGGAAGCGGTCGCGGTGACCTTCGGAAGACCTGTCGTCCCGGGCTTCGCCCGGCCGGAGGCGAGGATCAGACGAGCGTGAAGCACCACACGCCGAGGCCGAGGAAAACTACGCCGAAGAGCGTCGTGAGTGCGGTGGAGGCGACGGGGCTCACACCGTGCGCCACCGGCGCGCGATGCAGGGCTCGCGCCCCTGTCCAGATCAGGAGGGCGGCGCCGAACAGGGTCAGGGCCGTACCGGCGAAGACTGCTGAGACGCTCTCCATGTCGTACTCCTGGACCGTCGTGTGACCCGTCGGGCGAACCGCCCGGGACGGGCCGGCCGGCCCGTCGGATCCGGACCTCGGCGGTCCGGCACGGGGAGGTTGTCACCCCGGGGCATCGTCCACACGAACCCGGGGTGAACAGCACTCTCCCGCCGCTCGGCGGAACTCCATCGGCCGCTTACGGTCCGGTCCGGACCGGAATGCGCGGTCCGGGCGCGTCGGGGAGAGCACCGGGCACGAACCCACTGGTGACAACGTCACCGCCGCCCGAACGGTGACCGACCCCGGCGCGTACCGGAAGGCAGCCGCACGGGCGGCGGCTCCGGCCTGTACGGAAAGGCAGCCGCACGGGCGGGCCCGGCGCGTACGGAAAGGCGGTCGTACGGGCGGGCCCGGCGCGTGCCGGAAAGCAGCCGCACGGGCGGCGGCTCCGGCCTGTACGGGAAGGCAGCCGTACGGGCAGGGCCTACGCGCCCCGCACACCCTGCTGTCCGACGCCGGGCACCGGCTCCAGGAAGCCCTCCTCGACCAGCAGCCGGATCGCCTGCGGGGTGCGGTCGCGCAGCAGCACCGGATCCTCAGCCATCAACTGCGCGATGGCGTCCAGGATCCGCCCGGCGGGCAGCGAGCCGTCGGACACCCCCGCGAACCCGGCGGCCACCGCGTCGACCTTGGTCGCCCGCATCATGCCCCGATGCTGACGCAGCACCACATGCTCGGGGTCCTCCGCTCCGGGCAGGCCGACCTGCTCCTGCACGACCTCGGCGGCGAGGGAGAAGTGCCCGGCGAGCAGCGCCGCGTCGTCCTGGTCACGGAGGTAGTCCTGGCGGGCGAAGTGGTCCTGAACGGCCTGCCCGAGCGGCTGCTGCACCGCGTGCGGCCACTCCTCGACGACGATCGAGGGGTTCCCGGCCGCCGCAGCGGCGGACTTGCGCAGGGTGATCCAGCCGAACCCGACAGCCGTGGCGCCCAGCGCCTCGAACTCGTCGAGCCACGCCTCGTACCGCTCGTCGTACTCCGCCGGATCGCTGCGGTGGTCGCCGCTGTCCCGCAGCCACAGCTCGGCGTACTGCGTGACGTCCTGCACCTCGCGCTGGACGATCCAGGCGTCGCAGCCGTACGGCACCCAGGAGCGCAGCCGGTCCTGCCACTCCTCGCCCTCCACGTGCTGCCAGTTGGCGAGGAACTGGGCGTATCCGCCGTCGTTCAGATGGTCGCCCGCCTGCTGCACCAGCGTGCGGCACAGGTCGTCGCCGCCCATGCCACCGTCGCGGTAGGTGAGGCGGGCGCCGGGCGAGATGACGAAGGGCGGGTTGGAGACGATCAGGTCGAACGTGTCGGAGCCCACCGGCTCGAAGAGCGAGCCCTCGCGCAGATCGGCGGGGGCGGCGCCGGACAGGGCGAGGGTGAGCCGGGTGAACTCCAGGGCGCGGGGGTTGAGGTCGGTGGCGGTGACCCGGGTCGCGTGCTGGGCGGCGTGCAGCGCCTGGATGCCGGAGCCCGTACCTAGGTCGAGGGCCGAGGCGACCGGCGTACGGACGGTGATGCCGGCGAGGGTGGTGGAGGCCCCGCCGACGCCGAGGACGACGCCCTCCTCGCGCGAGCCGATCCCGCCCGCACCACCGACCGCGCAGCCGAGGTCGGACACGATGAACCAGTCCTCGCCGTCCGGACCGCCGTACGGCCGTACGTCGACGCTCGCGCGGACCGTGCCGTCGTCCGCCGCCCGGGTCACCCAGCCGTCCGCGACGCACTCGTCCAGCGGCAGGGCGGCACGGGCCCGCTCCTCGGCGACGGGCCGCTGCAGAAGGAACAGCCGCACCAGCGTGTCGAGCGGGGTGTCGCCCCGGGTGGCCCGCAGCGCGGGGACGGTCTCGCTGCGGGCGAGGGCGGCGTAGGCGGGCGCGCCGAGGCGGTCGAGGAGCCCGTCCGCGGTGAAGTCCGCGGCGAGCAGGGCCTCACGGAGGCCGGCGGCGTGGTCGGGTGCGGGAAGGCTGCTCTTACTCACCCACCCATTGTGTCCGGTCCCACCGACAACGGCAGCGGCCCGGACACCCAGCGGGTGCCCGGGCCGGGAGAACGGCGCTCAGGCCTTCTTCTCCTCGGAGTCCTTCTTCTCGGAGTCCTTCTCGGTCTTCTCGGCCTTCTCGGGGGCCGAGGCCTCCGGGGAGGCGTCGGCGTCGGCCGCCCCGGAGCCGGAGGGGCCGGTCGAAGCGGTGGGCTTCTGGCAGCCCTTCTGCTTCGACATCGCGACGCCGACCTCGCCGGACTGGAGCTTCTTCAGCGCCTGGTCACCGCTGGTGCTGATCTTGTTCAGATCGTCGGCGATGCCCTTCAGTCCGTCGGCGAACTTCGCCTGGTCCTTGGTGTCGAGCGCGTCGACGTCGGTCTTGAGGTCGGCATACGCCTTGGAGGAGGCGTTGAGTTCCTTCACCGCTTCCTTCTGCGTGGTCTCGCCGTCGTCGACCGGCGGCGGCCCCGCCGAGTCCACCGCGGCGCCCAGCGACTTGTACGCCTGGGAGATCTGCTGGAAGGCGGCCGAGTCGGTCTTCTGGACGTCGGCGGGCTTGCTGTTGTCCGCGGTCTGCTGCTGGATGGAGGCGTTGGCGTTGGCGATCTTCTGCAGTTGCGGCTGAACCTGGTCGCAGACCTTCTTGGCCCAGTCGTTGACCTTGTTGTCGCTGTCGTCGCTGCAACCCGACAGCGTCAGTACGAGTACCGCACCGCCGGACAGTGCGGCTGCAAGCTTCTTGTTCACCGGATTGGTCCCTTCCAAGGCTCTCGGCCCCGGAACTTACACGCCGAGGGGGCGACAGCCGGGTGCCGGTCATCCGGTGTGCACGCTTTTGAAGCCATTTGCACCAAGGGAAATGAGGGAGATGCCACTCACGCGGAGAATCGGACGCACGAGCGGTAACTCACCCGAAAGGCTGCTCCTGATCATCGCCCCGGTGCACAGGGGCGCGGGCGGACGGCACGTCAGCACGCACCGCCCACCCACTCACTGATCACCCATCACACGTGCCGCGAAGCACGTGACGCGAAGCACGTGACGCGACGCTCGTGGCTCGTCGCTCGTCGCTCGTCGCTCGTCGCTCGTCGCTCGTCAGGGACCGTACGTACGGATCACGGGGCCGCCGCGGGGTCCGGTGCGGGGATCGAGGGCCCGCCGCCCGCCGAGGCGTCGTCGTCGCCGACGGCGATGCCCCGCCGCTTGGAGACGTACACCGCGACGACGACGATCCCGATGGCGACGACGGCAACCAGCGCCCGCACCCAGGGATTCGCGTCCGCGCCGTAGCTGAACTGCACGATCGCCGGAGCGATGAGCAGGGCGACCAGGTTCATCACCTTGAGGAGCGGGTTGATCGCCGGGCCCGCCGTGTCCTTGAACGGGTCGCCGACCGTGTCGCCGATGACGGTCGCGGCATGGGCCTCGCTGCCCTTGCCGCCGTGGTGGCCGTCCTCGACGAGCTTCTTGGCGTTGTCCCAGGCGCCGCCGGAGTTGGCGAGGAACACCGCCATCAGCGTTCCGGTGCCGATCGCGCCGGCGAGGTACGAGCCGAGCGCGCCGACGCCGAGGGTGAAGCCGACCGCGATCGGCGCCAGCACCGCGAGCAGGCCCGGTGTGGCCAGTTCACGCAGGGCGTCGCGGGTGCAGATGTCGACGACGCGCCCGTACTCCGGCTTCTCCGAGTAGTCCATGATCCCGGGGCGCTCGCGGAACTGCCGCCTGACCTCGTAGACCACGGATCCGGCGGACCGGGACACCGCGTTGATGGCGAGCCCGGAGAACAGGAAGACGACCGCGGCGCCCAGGATCAGGCCGACGAGGTTGTTGGGCTGCGAGATGTCCAGGCTCAGCCCCAGCTCGCCCGCCCCGGCTCCAACATCCGCGACGGCCGTCGCGATGGCGTCACGGTAGGAGCCGAAGAGCGCGGCCGCCGCGAGAACGGCGGTCGCGATGGCGATGCCCTTGGTGATGGCCTTGGTGGTGTTGCCGACCGCGTCCAGGTCGGTGAGCACCTGGGCGCCGGCCCCCGTGACGTCTCCGGACATCTCGGCGATGCCCTGGGCGTTGTCCGAGACCGGCCCGAAGGTGTCCATGGCCACGATGACGCCCACCGTGGTGAGGAGCCCCGTCCCCGCGAGCGCGACCGCGAAGAGCGCCAGCATGATCGACGTACCGCCCAGCAGGAACGCCCCGTAGACGCCGAGGCCGATCAGCAGCGCGGTGTAGACCGCCGACTCCAGGCCGATGGAGATGCCCGCGAGCACCACGGTGGCCGGACCGGTGAGCGAGGACTTCCCGATGTCCCGGACCGGACGGCGGTTGGTCTCGGTGAAATAGCCGGTGAGCTGCTGGATGAGCGCGGCCAGGACGATGCCGATGGCCACTGCGACCAGGGCGAAGATCCGCGGATCGCCACCGTGCTCGGCGATCGCCCCGTCGCTGACCCCGTCAAGATCGGCGTACGAGGACGGCAGATAGGAGAAGGCTGCCACGGCCACCAGGGCGAGCGAGATCACCGCGGAGATGAAGAAGCCCCGGTTGATCGCGGTCATCCCACTGCGGTCGGCGCGGCGCGGGGCGACCGCGAAGATGCCGATCATCGCGGTGACGACACCGATCGCCGGAACCATCAGCGGGAAGGCCAGACCGGAGTCGCCGAACGCCGCCGTGCCGAGGATGAGCGCGGCGACGAGCGTCACGGCGTACGACTCGAAGAGGTCGGCGGCCATGCCCGCGCAGTCGCCGACGTTGTCGCCCACGTTGTCGGCGATGGTGGCGGCGTTGCGCGGATCGTCCTCCGGAATGCCCTGTTCCACCTTGCCCACCAGGTCGGCGCCCACATCGGCGGCCTTGGTGAAGATCCCGCCGCCGACCCTCATGAACATGGCGATCAGCGCCGCGCCGAGGCCGAACCCCTCCAGCACCTTGGGCGCGTCGGCGGCATAGACGAGCACCACGCAGGAGGCCCCGAGCAGACCGAGCCCCACCGTGATCATCCCGACCACGCCACCGGTACGGAAAGCGATCTTCATCGCTTTGTGCGAGACGGCGGTGAGATCCTTTTCCGGTTCGCCCTCCGCCGGGGTCGCCTCACGCGCGGCCGCGGCCACCCGCACATTGCTCCGTACGGCGAGCCGCATGCCGATGTATCCGGTCGCCGCCGAGAAAAGCGCGCCCACCAGGAAGAAGAGGGAACGCCCAGCGCGCTGCGACCAGTTGTCGGCCGGCAACAGGAACAACAGGAAGAACACGACGACGGAGAAAACACCGACCGTGCGCAGTTGTCGGGCCAGGTAGGCGTTCGCACCCTCCTGGACCGCCGCGGCGATCTCCTTCATACGTTCGGTGCCCTCGCCGGCCGCCAGAACCTGGCGTACGAGCAGCTGGGCGACGATCAGCGCGGCGACGGCGACGACCGCCACCACGATGACGATCAGCCGGTTGCCGTCCGTGAGTACCGCCGCCGCGAGGGAGGCGGGCCGGTCGGAAAATGCGGATTCTTGCGTCAGTGCTGCCATTGGGGTGGTGAAGAACTCCGCCATACGTCCTCCTTGACGCTCAGCGCTCAAGTCGTGGACGGATTGTAGGGAGCGGAACCTGATCAAAACAGTGGGCGGGAAGAGAATTGATCGCTCTCCCCCCAACGCCGAAAGATCAGCGGAGAGATGCTGCTCGAATGCAGTAATAGGGCAGACGGATTACCGCGCAGACCTCAAGCGAAAAAGGCCCTGCTCAACAGGACCCGGCAAAACGAAACATCACATCCCCCGCACACCTCGGGCCCCACGATCCACAGGGCCCCGGAGCCGCAGGGCCGCCGGGCCGGCCTCAGCCGTAGTCGCGGGCTCGGGCTCGGGCTCGGGCTCGCAGGCACAGGATCGCGGCTCGGGGATCGCAGCGACGGGCCGCAGCGTGGCCCCGGGGGCTTACGGGCACGGCCCTCAAGGCCCGGGAATCACGGGCGCGGGTCACGACATCGGCGCGCGAGGACGGACGCAGCCTCAATGCGCGAGGACGAACTCAGCCCCGGCCTCACAAGCGCGGGCCCAGCGCCTGCCGGGCCTGGCCCCAGGACAGCAGCCTGGGCACATGGCCAGGGCACTCCAGCCCAGCCCGCGACCGCCGGTCACGGGTTCTCAGAACATCGGGCGGGTCTCATAGCCTCCGGGCACGGGCCTCAGCGCCCCGGGCGCAGGGCTCACGGCCTCCAGGCACGGGGCTCAGGGGCGTACCGCTGCGAGGGCCGTCGGCCAGCTCATGCGGATCACTCCGCCGCCCGCACCGGAACGGACCTCCACATCGTCGACGAGACCGCTGATGACTGCGAGGCCCATCTCGTCCTCGCCCTCACCGTCCGACTCGGAGTCGGACCGGTCCATCCCGGCTCCAGAGCCACCGGCGGCGTTGTGCGCCCCTGGCTCGGCGGAATCGGCGCCGGGGCCGGGCACGCTGTCCCCGACCTCGATGGAGAACGCCTTCTCCTCCTCGGTCAACGCCACGCTGACCGGCGCGGTGATGCCGTGACTGCGGTGCAGCCCGACCGCGCGGCTGCACGCCTCGCCGACGGCGAGCCTGACCTCGTCGAGCACCGCCTCGTCCACGCCGGCCCGGCGCGCCACGGCGGCCGCCACCAGGCGGGCCGTCCTGACATGTTCAGGCTGGGCGCTGAAGCGGAGTTCAACGGTGGCCATGCCATCCCCCTCGAACGTTCGGGCGTACGCCTCAGGGGCCCCGGGCGTGTCGCCCGGCACCCCTGCTCTTCTCCTCCGGAAGCCGACAAAGCCGACAGCCGACCCTGAGGTCGACCGCCTGCCCGTCACGGCCCATGCGCTGCCGCTGCCGGCCTGTTCACTGCCTGCCGACCGGCCCGGGGGCCGGCCCGCTCCGACCTCAGTCGGTGGCGGCGACAGCCTCGTCGACCGTGGTGTGAATCGGGAACACCTTGGTCAGACCTGTGATCCGGAAGATCTTGAGAATGCGCTCCTGGTTGCAGACCAGGCGCAACGAGCCCTCATGGGCCCGGACACGCTTCAAGCCGCCCACGAGCACGCCGAGGCCGGTGGAGTCGAGGAAGTCGACGCCTTCCATGTCGACAACCAGGTGGTAGCTGCCGTCATTCACCAACTCGACCAACTGCTCGCGCAGCTTGGGCGCGGTATACACATCAATCTCGCCACCGACCTCGACGACCGTACGGTCGCCACCAGGGCCGGACACATTGCGAGTCGACAGGGACAGGTCCACGGATCCTCCAGCACCTTGCTATCGAGCGGTCGCCCCTCGGTCTCCCCGACGGAGGCCAGGGGACGGATCGCCAGCCGCGATGGCATTCAATCACTTACCAGCAGCCATGCACGACGCCTTGGGACCATTGTCCGTCACGCCAGTGACACACTCGGTGCCGATGGCCAAGAATCACCGTCCCGGACGACCACCCGAGAGCAGGGGCTCGCGCCCCTCTCCCGCCATGATCCTCGACCGGCTCGCCACAGGGGCGGGCCGGGCCGCGCGCATCACTCATACGGAGCACTTGCCCCCGCGATCGGGAACCCATGCCATCTGGCCGGATCGCATCCGGCCAGAAGTGATCTCGGCGATCGAAAAAGCCGGGATCGACCATCCGTGGGCGCATCAGGCGGCCGCCGCCGAGCACGCGCTGGACGGCGAGTCCGTCGTGATCGCCACCGGCACGGCCTCCGGAAAGTCGCTCGCGTACCTCGCGCCGGTCCTCAGCACCCTGCTGGACGGCTCCGAGGCCCCGAACGGCCGCGGGGCCACCGCCCTCTACCTCGCCCCCACCAAGGCCCTGGCAGCCGACCAGCGGCGCTCGGTGAAGGCGCTGGCGGCTCCGCTCGGCAACGCCGTCAGGCCCGCGGTCTACGACGGCGACACCCCGGTCGAGGAACGCGAATGGGTTCGGCAGTACGCGAACTACGTCCTGACCAACCCCGACATGCTGCACCGCGGAATACTGCCCTCCCATCCCCGTTGGGCGTCCTTCCTGCGCGCCCTGCGGTTCGTCGTGATCGACGAGTGCCACACCTACCGCGGCGTCTTCGGCTCCCATGTCGCCCAGGTGCTACGCCGTCTGCGCCGCCTGTGCGCCCGCTACGGGGCCGATCCGGTGTTCCTGCTGGCCTCGGCCACCGCCGCGGATCCCGCGGTCGCAGCCGGGCGTCTGACGGGCCTGCCGGTCCGGGAGGTGTCCGACGACGCCTCCCCGCGCGGCGAGCTGGTCTTCGCCCTGTGGGAGCCCCCGTTGACCGATCTGCACGGCGAGAAGGGCGCCCCCGTACGCCGGACCGCGACGGCCGAGACCGCCGACCTGCTCACCGATCTGACGCTGCAGGGCGTCCGCTCGGTCGCCTTCGTACGCTCCCGGCGCGGCGCGGAGCTGATCTCGGTGATCGCCAAGGAACGCCTCGCGGAGGTCGACCGCTCGCTGCCGAAGCGGGTCGCCGCCTATCGCGGGGGCTACCTTCCCGAGGAACGCCGGGCCCTGGAGCGGGCGCTGCACTCCGGCGAGCTGCTCGGTCTGGCGGCCACCACCGCCCTGGAACTCGGCATCGACGTCTCCGGCCTCGACTCGGTCGTCATCTGCGGCTACCCGGGCACCCGGGCGTCCCTCTGGCAGCAGGCGGGCCGCGCCGGCCGCTCGGGGCAGGGCGCCCTGGCCGTTCTCGTGGCCCGGGACGATCCGCTGGACACCTATCTGGTGCACCACCCCGAGGCGCTGTTCCGACAACCCGTCGAGTCGACCGTGCTGGACCCGGACAACCCCTACGTCCTGACCCCCCATCTCTGCGCCGCGGCCGCCGAGCTGCCCCTCACCGAGCCCGACATCGCACTCTTCGGGCCTGCCGTGCCCGAGCTGCTGCCGCAGCTGGAGGCGGCGAAACTGCTGCGCAGGCGAGCCTCGGGCTGGCACTGGACCCGGCGCGAACGGGCCGCCGACCTCGCCGACATCCGGGGCGGGGGCGGCCGTCCCGTCCAGATCGTCGAGGAGGGCACCGGTCGCCTGCTGGGCACCGTCGACGCGGCCGCCGCCCACACGGCCGTCCACGAGGGCGCCGTCCATCTCCACCAGGGCCGCACCCACCTGGTCCGGAAACTGGACCTGGAGGACTCCGTGGCCCTGGTCGAGCAGGCCGAACCGCCGTACTCGACGGTCGCCCGCGACACCACGGCCATCACCGTCCTGGAGACCGACACCGAGATCCCCTGGGGCCAGGGACGGCTCTGCTACGGCTCCGTCGAGGTCACCAACCAGGTCGTGTCCTTCCTCCGCCGGAAACTGATCACCGGGGAGGTCCTGGGCGAGACGAAGCTCGACCTGCCGCCCCGCACCCTGCGCACCCGAGCCGTCTGGTGGACGGTCACCGAGGACCAGCTCGACGCTGCCCGGATCAACCCGGAGATCCTCGGCGGCGCGCTCCACGCCGCCGAACACGCCTCGATCGGACTCCTCCCCCTCTTCGCCACCTGTGATCGCTGGGACATCGGCGGCGTGTCCGTACCGCTGCACCCGGACACCCTGCTGCCGACGGTCTTCGTGTACGACGGCCACCCAGGAGGCGCCGGATTCGCCGAGCGGGCCTTTCACACCGCCCGTACGTGGCTGACGGCGACCCGGGAGGCCATCGCGTCCTGCGAGTGCGAGGCGGGCTGCCCCTCCTGCATCCAGTCCCCCAAGTGCGGCAACGGCAACGAGCCCCTGCACAAACGCGGAGCCGTACGGCTGCTCACCGAACTCCTCAGGGCCGCACCCCCGGAGCCGGAAGGGACGAAGCGTTAGGAGTCGCTGTCAGGCAGGCAACAGCGGCACGACCAGCCGCTTCAGCTCCGTCTCGTCGATAGCTCCGAGCCGTGCCGCAGCGATCCGCCCCTCCGGGTCGACGATGATCGTGAACGGGTATCCGACGGTGTTCACCACGCCCTTCGGAATCCGGAGGAGTTGTCGGCCCTGCGGGTCGTGCAGGCTCGGATACAGGAGCTCCGCGTCCTTCTCGAAGGCACGAGCCTTGCCGCCCGACACATCCGCGTTGACCCCCACCACCCGCAGGCCCTTGCCCCGCAGTTCCTTGTGCACCAGGGAGAGCCCGGGAGCCTCCGCGCGGCACGGGCCGCACCACGACGCCCACGCGTTGACCACGACGACCTTGCCCCGCAGCGAACCGCCCTTCGCCGTCGACGCGTTCCCCGGCCATCTCCGGCATCTCCACCCGGTCCGCCCGGGCGTACGACTTCAGTGGCGCGGGCCCACCGGCACCGTCCACGGGCGGGGGCGAGGTCGAGCATCCCGCCAGCGCTGCCAGCAGCATGGCCGTCGCGGCCGAGGTCCGTAGCGTCTTCACGTTCGCCGTTGATGCCACCGAGGCCCCGGGCCGACGCAGGCGCCCACCGCGAAGCACCTTGTCCGGACGGTGCGGGCGGCCTCGTCGGACTCACCGGCCACCGTGACGCGGGGAACGGTCCGGGGGCCCTGCCCGAGATCTGACGGCTGGTTCGTAGGGCCCGAACCTCGAACGGGCGGTCACATCGGCGATCTCCCCGTGCACCGCGCAGCGAGCGAGCACGGCGCCCTGCGCCAGGGCCACCCGCCGCGCCGCCTCGCACGCCGCCGACGCCCCTTCCAGCGCCCGGTCCGCTGCCGCGAGGGCCGCCAGATCCGCGGCTCCGCCTGCCCGGTGGCGAGCAGCCACGGCCTGCCCCAGCGCGAGCACCACGGCGAATACGGTGCACAGAACGGCCGCGGTGACAGCCACCCACACCGTGGCAACTCCCCGATCCGCACCCCGCACCAAGGCCCGGCCCACGATCCACTCCACGCCTCGGCTCCTGCCTCGGCCCACGCCCCTGCCTAAGGCCCGGCCCACACCAACGCCCTTGCCCTTGCCCGCGCCCTGCCTCCAGCCCCAGCCCCAGCTCCAGCTCCAGCTCCAGCTCCGGCCCCGGCTCCTGCCCGGACTCTCGCGCCCGCCGACCGCTGGCGGCTCGTGCTCGGCCGGAGCGCCGAGCGGCTGCCGTCCGGTGCCGCCCGGCTGGCGACCGCGCTGGACGAGCTCTACGGCGCGGGACACGGCGAGGGCTCCCGCGGCGGCCTCCCCGGGCAGGACGGCTCCGGAGCGGGCGGCGGCCGGGAGCCGGCGTTCCCCGGTGTCCGCGAGTGGTCCGAGGAACTGGCCGCCCTGTTCGGCCCCGGCGTCCGTGAAGAGGTCCTGGCCGCAGCGGCCGTGACCGGGCGGCAGGACGTCCTGGCCGAACTCGACCCCGCCGCCGCGACCCCTTCGGTGGAACTGCTCCGGACGATCCTGCAGTACGCCGGCGGCCTTCCCGAGGCCCGCCTCGCGGCGCTCCGCCCGCTGGTGCGCCGTCTCGTCGACGAACTGACCCGACAACTCGCCACCCGGCTGCGGCCCGCGCTGACCGGCGCGACGACGGCCCGGCCGACCCGCCGCCCCGGAGGCCGGCTCGATCTGCCGCGCACCCTGCGCGCCAATCTGGCCACCGCCCGCCGGACCACCGACGGCACGATCCGGGTGATCCCCGAGAAGCCCGTCTTCCGCAGTCGCGCCCGCAGGTCGGCCGACTGGCGCCTGATCCTGGTCACCGACGTCTCCGGATCCATGGAGGCCTCCACGATCTGGTCCGCGTTGACCGCCTCCGTGCTCGCCGGGGTGCCGACCCTGAGCACCCATTTCCTGGCGTTCTCCACGGAGGTCGTCGACCTCACCGGGCATGTGCGCGACCCCCTCTCCCTCCTGCTGGAGGTGAGCGTGGGCGGCGGCACGCACATCGCCGCCGGGCTCCGGCACGCCCGCGGGCTGATCGAGGTGCCCTCCCGCACTCTCGTCGTCGTCATCAGCGACTTCGAGGAGGGAGCGCCGCTCGCCGGACTGCTGGCCGAGGTCCGGGCTCTGGTGAACACCGGTTGCCATGTCCTCGGGTGCGCGAGCCTCGACGACGCCGGCCGGCCCCGCTACTCGACGGGCGTCGCCGGACAGCTCGTGGCCGCCGGGATGCCCGTGGCGGCCCTCAGCCCACTCGAACTGGCCCGCTGGATAGGGGAGAAGACCGCATGAACGACGACCGGTTGCCGCCCGTGGCGCCGGAGGTCACGGCCACGCTCGTGGAGGACCTCTCGCCCCGGCTGCGCAAGCGGCTGGACGCGGCGGTCACCAAGCTCGCCGCCCGCCCGACCCACCGCGACGGGGACACCACGACGATCGAGGTGGACGACGAGACCGCGCTGCGCCTGCACGCCCCGGGCGGCGTGGTGGCGAAGGCGCAGGACATCAGCTGCGGCTGCCTCCTCGCCCCCGCCTGCGTTCACCGCGCGGCCGCCGCCTGCGCCGCCCCCACGGCCGACCCGGCACCGGAGCCCGCCGAACAGCCCACCTCCGAAGCCCTCGAAGCTCCCGAGCCCTGCGAAGCCCTCGAAGTCCCCGAAGCCCCGCGGCCGGCCTCGGCGGCGGACCCCGGCACCCCCTCCCCGCCGGAGACGGCGAACCCGGCCCAGCGTGCCGCCGCCGATGCCCTCTGGGCGGCGGGCGCGGCCGTGCTGGAGGCCGGGGTCGACGGGGCCGGGGCGGTCACCCAGTCGGTCCTCCTCCGCGCCGCGCACACCGCGCGGCTCCGTCACCTGCCACGTGCTGCGGGCGCCGCACTGGCGGTCGTCACGCTGCTGCGCGCGGCCCGCGCCGGGGACCCGTCCTACCGCACCGCCGACCTCGTCACCGCCCTGGCCGAACTCCTGGGCACCGCCCGCCGCGTGGGGACGGCGTCCGGAGCGGAGCTGGCCGCCGTCCGGGGCCGCGCGCGCCGCCCGTACACTCCGGACGGCTCGCTTCGGCTGTACGGCCTGTTCACCGAACCCGTGGTCACCGACTCGGGCCACGGCGGCGTCCGCACCTGGGTCGCCGGAGCCGACGGCCGGCTCTTCACGGTCGGCGATGTGGCGCCCGGCGGCGCGGGGCGCGCCCTCGGCGTGGCCGACCGGGCGGTGCGCCTGGGGGACAGCGCGCTCACCCACCGGGAGCTGGGCCGGGCGGGCCTGGCCGTGTCGGGGGCGACGGTCTCGCCGGACGGCCGACTGGGCGCGGGAAAGGGCGTCAAGGCCGTCACCGCCCGGGGTGCGGCGTGGACGGAACCGCCGCTCGCCGCCCTCTGGGAGACACCGCCGTCCGAACAGGTCGCCCGCGCCCTGCGGTCCACCTCCCGCTACGCGGACCCGGACGGCGGCGGCAGCGACCTGCTCTTCCTGGACGTCGAACTCCTCGGCGCGGTACGGGAGGCGGGCGGCACCTGTCTGCTCGCGCTGTGCGAGGGAGGCGTCCGCGTCCGGCTCGCCGTCGCCGACGACGACCCCGCGCTGGCGCACCGCGACAACCTGGCGCTGCTGGCCGCGGCGCCGGGCGCCCGGCTGAGGATCATCGGCCGCCTGGCTCCCGCACCCCACCCCCGGCTCACCCTCCTCGCGTGCTCGCACCCCACCGGCGAGGGCACCGTCGACCTCGGCCTCGACCGGTTGCGCCGCGCCGACCTCCCGGACCCGGCCGCCCCCGCGCGCTTCGCCCCGCCGCGGCCCGCCGGTTCCGTCGCGCAGTCGCCCCTGTACCTCCTGGAGCGCCGGGTCGAACAGACGGTTCCGGCGGGCCGCGCCGCCCTGGGCATGCTGGGCGATGTCACCGCCGAGGCCGTGCGGATCCGCCGCGCCGGCCTTCCCACGGCCGCCGCACTCCTCACCGCCCTGTGCGCCTCGGCGGCCCAGCGTGACCGCGATCTCTTCGGCCGCCTGCTCCCGGCCGACACCGACGGCTTCGCCGCCTACTGGCTGGCCGCCGCCCGCTACACGGCCGCCGTGGCCGAATCCCTGTGCTCAGCTGCCTGGGATCCGACCACGTAGGGCGCACCGTGGGAACGCGGGGTGTCAGAGCCGTTCGATCCAGATGTTGCGGAACCTCGGGTTCTCACCGGGGTCCCCGTGGTCCTGCAACTTGATGTGGCCCGGGGCGGGTCCCTCCGGGCGGCCCGCCCCGGTCGGTCCGGCGATGGCGACGTCTCTGTGCACCAGCTTGCCGTTCCACCGGAGAGTCACCCGCGCGTCCTCCACCTTCTTTCCGTCGCTGTCGAAGCGCGCCGCCCGGAACTCGATGTCGTAGCGCTGCCAGGTGCCGGACGGTGTCGCGGCGTTGACGTCGGGGGCCTTGCGCAGGTAGATCGATCCGGCGTCGTTGGTGGCGGGTACGTCGACCCCGAACGACTCCAGGATCTGGAGTTCGTACCGCTCCTGGATGTAGATCCCGCTGTTGCCCCGGGCCTGTCCGGTGACCTCCGGCGGGTAGTGGGGCTGGTACCACTCGGCGTGCATCCGGAAGTCGCCGTACTTCTCCTTCGTACGGATGTCTCCGCCGAGGGACTCCACGGAGCCGTCCGCCACCGGCCACGTCGCCGGACCGCCGGCGTTCGACTCCCAGGCGTCGAGGTTCGTGCCGTCGAAGAGCGTGGTGCGCTTCGTCGGGGTGACGGTGAGGTTGTCGAGGTTCACATGACCGTCGTCCTCGGGCTCATAGGCGTACGTGATCGTGTTCGCGCCCTTGCGCAGGGGCACCGATTCGATGTGGGTCGCCCACGTGTTCCAGGTGACGGTGGAGTTCAGCCAGATCTGCTTGTGGCGCTCGCCGTTGACGTACAGGGTCATCGACCGGGGCTTCGGCTCCGGGTCGGAGTTCTGCCCGTTCGCGTACCGCAGGGCGAGGTCGTACTTCCCCTTCTTGTCGGCGCGCACCGCGAAGGTGGTGCGGGAGCCCGGCTCCCAGTTGTTGTCGATGAAGCCGGTGCCGGAGTAGCCGGAGTGGTTGTCGTTGAACTTGGTGCCGCCGGACAGCGAGGCGGACTCCGCCTCGTACACCGGCGGCGGCTTCGACCCGTCGGGCAGCGTGTTGAGGCTGTACCAGGCCTCGGTGCTCCACAGCTCCGCTCCGGACTCCGCCGCGAACGGGCGCGGGGACTGCACGTGCACCACCCGGCCGGGGCGCAGGCCGTCCATCTTCAGCGTCACCGTCCTGCGGTCCTCGGAGAGCGTCGCGGAGGTGATGTCGAGGGTCTCCTCGTCGACCTTCGGGCCGCCGTACCTCGGGGTCGCCACATAACGCCACTGCTGGGCCTCGTACTTGGCCGCCAGGTCCTCGGCGGTCTCCTCGGAGACCGGCTGGGTGTACTCGATCGCGAAACCGCCGTCGACCGCCCGCATGGCACGCATGTCGAAGGCGTCGTCGCCGGTGAGCGCGAGCTTCTGGAGGCCGAACTTGAGCTTGCCCTCCTGGCCCCAGTTCCCGGAGTCACCGATGCCGCCGGCGTAGATCGCCCCGTCCGGGCCGAGGCTGATCCGGTTGACCCCGGCCTCAAGGCCCTGCGTCATCCGGAACACCGCGCCCTGGTACTCGCCGCCGACCTTCTCCAGGTACGCCCGCTGAAGGCCGCCGTAGGTCACGTCACCGAACACCATCTGCCCGGCGAAGGGCCCTTCGGGCAGCAGGATCGGGTTGCTCGGCGAGTTGGAGATCTCGCCGTGCGGCAGCCAGAGGACGGGCTCGGTCACCGGCTGGTCGTCGTAGACGCCGTCCGGGTTGGTGTGGTGGTTGTAGAAGGCGCCCTGCTTGATGCGCACCAGCTTCGACGTCGGCACGTAGGCGCCCTGGTTGTCGGTGGCGAAGATCTCGCCGTCCGGGCCCCAGCCGAGGCCGTTCGGTGTGCGCAGCCCCCCGGCCACGTACGACACCTTGCCGGTCTTCTTGTTGATCTTGAGGGTGGAGCCGCGGTTGGGCACGTTCTGCGGGTCCTGGGTCGCGCCGCCCGGCACCATGGCGATGCCCGTGCTGACGTAGAAGTGCCCCTTCTCGTACAGCAGCCCGAACGCGAACTCGTGGTAGTTGCCGCCGAACGGCCAGGTCGCGATCTGGCGGTACTCGTCGGTGACCTCGTCGCCGTCCTTGTCGACCAGCGCGGTCAGACCGTCCTTCTCGGAGACGTAGAGGGTGCCGTCGACGTACTTGAGGCCCATCGGCTCCAGCAGGTCCTCGGCGACCAGCTTCTTGGTCACCTTCGACGGGTCGGTGTTCCCGGTGACGTTGTCGAGCAGATACACCTGCCCGAGCTCGCTCTCCCTGCTGCCGCCCCAGGTGCTGACGGCCAGTCGGCCGTCCGGCAGCCAGTCCATGCCGGTGACCTGCGGTTCGAAACCGTCGGGGCGCAGATCGGTCAGCGTGTAGTCGGGGTGCACGCCGGCCAGCGGCAGGCCGTCGCCCGGTGACTCGTCGATGCCCTCGCACAGCTTGCGGCCCGGCGAGGTGACCCGGGTGACGTCGGCGTCGGTGCTCAGCACCGAGGTGGGCACGACGGTGTACGCGTCCGACCCGGGCGGTCGCCACTCCAGCAGGAGGCGCTGGTCGTACTCGCCGTCCCAGTGGTCGATGCGCAACGCGTGGTGGCCCTCGGTCAGTTCGGCCGAGCCTTCCTTGGGCTGGGCGCCGTGCTTGCCTCCGTTGTCGATGATCTGCGTGCCGTCGATGATCAGCCGCGAGCCGTCGTCGCTGGTGATGCGGAAGTCGTACGTCCCGGCCGACTCGACGTTCAGGTACGCGGTGACCTCGGTGACGAACTTGCCGCTCAGCCCGAAGTCCTCGGCGGTGGTCCAGTCGATCGTCGGCTTCAACTCGTCGACGTTGGGCGTCTGCCCCGGCTTGAGCGTGCAGAAGTCTTCCAACGCCATCTGTACGTCGAACACCCGCATGGTCACGCCCGGTTCCTGGGGCGGTATGTCGGGGGGCTGGGCCGCGGCCTGACCCTGGGTGAGGGAGACGAGGAACAGGGCTGAGACGAGTACGGCCAAACGCCGCATGGGCCTTCCTCCTTGAGGGCCGAAGGCAGCCGGCGGTCCAGTGGCTGACGGGCTGCCGTTCACAGTGAAGGGCAGGCCCCACGGAAAAGGCAACGGGTCGGCAAGCGCTTTCTGTCTATCGTTGGAAAATCCATGGGGTGGAGTTCGCTCAACTCCTGTCCGAGAAGACCGGTGGTGTGGGGAAAGCGCTTGCGTTCAGGCTCCATCTTTTCGGGGCGCCCCGCTAAGGGGTGCTCGTGTCTCCCCTGTGCCGCGCAGACGTCAGGCCCCGCTCCTGCGGCGGCGCGCGCGCTCGAACTCGGCGACGTCCGACATCCAGCGGCCGTGCGGTCCGAGCGCGGCGCAGCCACCCCGGACGAACGCGCCGACCAGCTTCCGGTATCCGCGGATCCCGTCGACCAGGCTGTACTCGACCCGGTACTCCGGATCCGCCCCGCCCACACCCGCACGCACCGTCGTGACCCGGGCGATGGAGTCCGCGTAGAAGTGGAGCTGGATCCCTTCGCCCATCGCCTCGTCCTCGATGGTGAACACCTCGTTGTCCGAGGCGGAGCGCTCGCCGACGAACTCCCAGAACTCCGCGGTGGCGGTGCGGGGGCCGCCCGAGAGCCACTTCCTCTCGGCGCCCTTGTCGTCGGTGAACGACAGAGCCGTCTTCCTCGCCCGTCCGCCGGCATCGGCGCCGCCCCCGGCAGCCTCTTCCTCATCCTCCACGGGTGTGTCCCTGGAGCGATGGGCGGCCTCCGAGCACATCAGGAAGCTCAGGGTGCGCACCGCGTCATCGGCGAGCGCGGGGTGCGCACGGCGCACGTCCGCCTCGACCGCCGCCGCCATCCGATTCCAGTCGCCCTTGTCCGTGGCACGCTTTCCCCGTCGCGGATCGCGGCTGATCCGCATCCCGGCGGACGCCTGCTCCGCGGTGGCGATCACCCGCATGACCTCGGGGAGCAGCGCGGGAGCGACGGCGTCGGGCAACCGCCTCGGAATCGTCGCCCCGTGCAGATACTGGCCCGTGTACCGCAGAATCGCGGCGTCGAGCGGGCCGAGTACGGCTCCGCGCTCGGCGCGACGGCGGTCCGCGTGGTACTCCTGGGCCCGTTTCGCGTCGGCCGTCTCCGTCGCCGTACGCATCGCCGCGCAGACCTCACCGCTCTCCAGCAGACCGATGTCGGCCCCGTGCGCGATGAGCCGGCCCCTGTCCCACGGGATGCGCCGGAAGAGCGCGTCGACGTCGGCGGGCGAGGAGAGGAGGATCGGGTCCAGCAGTGCGACGGCGGCGCCCTCGTCCAGTGGGCCGCGGGTGCCGGCGGCGTCGCACAGCGGAAGAACCGCGCTCCACAACAGCAGGTGTCTGCCCAGATCCTCGCGGATCACCGCGAGATGGGCCTCCCGCATCGGGAACGTGAAGGTGCGGGGCTCATGGTTGGCGTCGGCCCCGGCGCCCAGCATCAGCCTCAGTTCACCGCCGTCGCGGACCACGTTCGGGATCCAGCCGCTCCGGCGGGTGAAAACCATGTCGTTCATGGGGCTCAGTCTTCCCCACCGGAGGAGGCCGGAGCCCCGGGCCCCGTCGGTCGGGCGGCCGCACCCCGGGACCGATGACGCCGGCCGTCAGGGCTTCCTGGCCACGGCGCCGTACATGGCGATGTCCCGGCCGTCGACGCCGCTCTGCTCCGGACCGGGGCGCCAGGTGTGCACCTGGGTGACTCCCGGGTCCTGCAACTCCAGCCCGTCGAAGAACGAGGTGGCTGTCGGCAGATCACGCAGGACGAAAGGCATACCTTGCTGACGGTATTCCTCCGCCACCCGGTTGACCTCCTCCGGTGCGAAGTCCGCGGTGCCGATGGTCATGGCCAGATAGCTGCCGGACGGCAGCGGATCCAGCAGCCTGCTGATCAGGCGCCGGTCGTCGGGCGGCAGGATGAAGTGCATGATGCCGATCACCATCAGGCCGACGGGCCGGTCCAGGTCGATCAGCTCCTGGAACTCCTGGCTGCCGAGGATGGCGTCGGGATCGTGCATGTCGGAGTCCACGTACGCGGTGGCGCCCTCGGCCGAGCTCTGCAGCAGGGCCCGCGCGTGCGCGAGCACGATGGGGTCGTTGTCCACGTAGACCACATGCGACTCCGGCGCCACCTCCTGCACGATCTGGTGCAGGTTGGGAGGGGTCGGCAGCCCCGTACCGATGTCGAGGAACTGGCGGATGCCGCACTCCTCGGCGAGGAAACGGGCGGCGCGGTGCATGAACCGGCGGTTCTCCATCATGTGGACCGGCAGGGCGGGCCAGTGGCGGCTCATCGCGTCGCCGGCTTCGGCGTCGACGGGGTAGTGGTCCTTCCCGCCCAGGATGTAGTCGTAGACCCGGGCGGAGTGGGCGCGGGAGGTGGCGAGTCGGCTCTGCGGGTCTTGGGGGTTGCTCATGCGGGGCCTCTTTCGGTCAGGTGCGGCTGGTTCGACGGTATCGGGCGGTGTCGGGTACGTGAGCGGGGCGGCCGGGGCCACGACCGGCCGCCGGGGCCGGGGTGACGCTTCCGGACCGCACCTCTTTCCGTCGCCGGGCTACTGGCCCGAACGGGCTTGCAGGGCGATGACGGCGATGTCGTCCCGCCGGTTCTGGGCGGCCGGCAGGAGTCTTCGGATCAGTGTCGCCAGGGGCACCCCCGCCCGCACCAGGGCTTCGGTGCGCCGGCGCAGACGCCGGAGGTTGTCGCCGATGTCCGTACCCGGTGTTTCCACCAGCCCGTCGGTGTAGAGGACCAGGGTGTCGCCCTCCCGGATGACCGTGTGGAGATCGGTACGCGGCAGGCCGTCGGTGACGCACAGCGGAGGGTCCGGGGCCGCGAGGTCGTGCAGGTAGCGCGGCGGCGCGTCACGAGGGATCAGCAGGGGCGGCGGGTGACCGGCGTTGGACAGGGTGACACGCCAGAGGTGAGGGGCCAGCCGGCGGATGACCGCGTGCACCGCCGTGACCATCGACGGCCCGTCGAGCGCCTGCACGATGTGGTCGAGCCGGCTCAGGGTGACCGCCGGGCTGGCGGCCGGCCCGCTGTCGTAGGCGAGCCCTCGCAACAGGCTGTTGACACGGCCCATCGCGGCGGCCGCGTCCAGGTCATGGCCCGCGATGTCGCCGATGGACAGGGCGAGCGCGTCCTCCGAGAGCCTGACCGCGTCGTACCAGTCCCCGCCGACCTCCGCGGCCGAGTCGGCCGGATGGTAGAGCGCGGTGATCGAGATGCCGTCGACGGCCGACGGGGGAGAGAGGAAGGACTGCTGCAGGGCGAGCGCCTTGTCGCGGATTCTCTGCAGCTCCATGGTTCGGCGCAGCGGGCCGCTCATCTGCTGGAAGACGTCCTGCAACAGGTTCAGATCGGCCTCGTCCGGCGGCGGGTTCCCCCGACAGGTCGTCGTGGTGGCCAGGGCGACGGCCCGGCCGTCCACCACGACGGGAAGCAGCGCGACGCTGGTCGCACCGGCTTTGCGCAGCCACCGTACGGACGCCTTCGAGAGGCCGTCCTCGGGAGGCTCCCCGGCCGGGAAGGTCAGCAGGCGGGCCTCCTGGCTCTCGATGACCTGACGTGGGGCCCCGCCCCACAGGATGTCCCGGTCCAGCGGGTACAGCGACGGCAGCCCGGGCGCCAGCCCCACGCTCTCCGTCGATGCCGCGGACGCCATGCCGTCGGCGAGCCCGTGACCGGGCCCGGGCTCACCCTGCACATGGAAGACGGCGACGGCGTCGGCGAGTTCGGGGACGACGGCGGCCGCGGTCGTCAGGAAAGCCTCGGACAGGTCGTGCGCGGCCGGTACCGCCGCCATGCGGGCCAGCAGCTTCTCCCGCATCCGATTGCGCCAGTGCTCCTCGGCGTCGGCGGCCGTGCCGACCCATTCGGTGTCACCCGCCTCGTCCAGGACGGGCACGGCGATGATCTTGATGTGGCGGAAACGGTCGGGGGCGTCCTTGAGCCGCACCCGTACGATCGTGTCGAGCGGAGACCTCTCCTCGGTGGTCCTGCGCCAGGCCCGCCGGAACCAGTCCCGGTCCTTCGGATGTACGGCGTCCATCCACGACGCCTCGCCGTCCGGGTGCCACAGCTGCTCCTTCATGCCGCTGTGCGACAGAAGCGTGATGACCCCGTCGGCGGACAGCACCCAGACCGACTGCGGCACGGCGCTCATCAGCGCCGTGTAGTGCCGGAGAAGACGTTCCTGATTCACCGCCCCCGCCTTCGATGTCGCCCGACGGCCCTCCGGCGGAGGTCGTTCAGTGGTCGTCCCAGTGGTCGCCGTGCTGGGCGTGCCGATGTCCGTCGTGGACGTAGTCGACGTGGTCCTCGTGCGGTACGGCGACGTGACCGCAGTCCGTTCCGTGCCGGTGCTCGTGTCCGTCGTGCACCGTGTGCGACGTGGTCGCGCACTCGTCCGCATGGTCCTCGTGCACCCGGTGCAGGTGCCCGTCGTGCGCGTAGTCGATGTGGTCGCCGTGCGGGATCGCCACGTGGCCGCATCCCGGGGCGTGTGTGTGCGGGTGCGCGGGGTGAGGCTGGTGCGCCGTGGTCGTGGACATCTCGCAGACTCCTTCGCGGGGGGCGCGGGACTGTTCCGCGCAGGCACCAAGGCGGACATATCCTGCTTTTCTCGCAGTTTAAGTCCGCCGTGGTGCTGCTGCCTCCGGGCGCGCCGGACCGGGCCGCCCACGAGGAGCGGGCGGGGAGCGCGACCCCGCGGGACCCGCGCTCCCCGCCCGCTCCTCGGCGTCAGTGCTGCTTGACGCCGCTCAGCTCGTCCGGAGCCTTCGGCAGGTCGGCGGAGGCCAGTCGCTCGCCCGACTCGATGTCGACGGCCAGCAGCTTCTTGCCCGAGGGGTCGGAGACGTACGCCGTGTGGTCCCGTACGAACAGCGCCGGGCGGGGCTGCTGCCAGTCCAGCGGCTCCTGCCACGGGTCGAGGACGGCGATCTTCCTGGTGACCTTGCCCGTGTCGGGGTCGATCACGTGGATGCTGCCGTCGGTGCCCAGGACGAGAGCCTCCCCGTGCGGGCCGCGCGCCAGGGAGCGGAAGGTGTAGCTCGTGCCGATGTCGACCAGCCGCATCGTGCCGGTCCGGGTGTCGATGAGGGACACCTGCTCGGGGCGCTCCAGCTCGGCGTCCTTGTCCTTCTTGTAGTCGCCGAGGACGACGGGCGACTCGTCGGAACCGGCCTGGTTGCCGATCCGGCCGTAGTCCGTCGGGCTCTTCACCTTCTTGACGGCGCCGTCCTTGTAGATCAGAACGCCGTCCTCGCAGCCGATGACGACGGCCTCGCCCTGGGCGGTGGCCTCCCCGTGGACGCCGGGGCACTCCTCGCTGCGGGTGATCTCCTTGCGGTCCTTGCCGAGTACGGTGATGCCGACGCGCTTCTCCTCCGTGCCAAGGGTGGTCACCAGGGTGCCGTCGGCGAGCTGGATCGCGACACCGTGGTGCGGGGCCGCGGAGGTGTAGGTCTCGGTCTTCGGCTTCGTGTCGCCGAGGTCCTTCGGATCGAGGACCGTGACGACACCGGTGCCGTCGGAGAAGAGAACGGTCCGGCCCGCGTGGCGGACGACGTGGCCTGGCTTGCTGCCCTCGAACTCGACGTCGGTGAGCTTTCCGCCCACCGCGTCGAGCACCTGGAATCCGGTGGCCGTGGAGACCATCACATGGCGCTCGCTGCCTGCGGGATTGACGCGGTTGAACCCGGCCAGCGGTATGTCCTTCGCGAGCTTCAGTGTCGCTCCGTCCAGGACGTACAGGCCTCCGTCGTACGTGGTGACGATCGGGTCCTGGATCCGGGCGGCCGGTGAACCCGGCTTCTTCTCCGTCGACTCGGCCGCGGAGTCCCCGGCGTCGTTGCCGCAGGCGGTGAGGGTCAGGGATGCCACGATCAGGGCGGCGACGGCGGCCGTCGTCCTCGGGCGTGCTGCGTGCTTCATCAGATGCATTTCCTTCTCCGGTCGTCGCGCGGGGTGCGCGGCGAGGCGTTCATTCGGTGGTCAGTCCCGTGGTGATGGACTCGGTGTTGGCGCGCATCATCTGCAGGTAGGTGGCCGCACCCTTCCCCTTCGCGGTGAGCGATTCGGAGAACAGCGGCACGACATCGACGTCGACACCGCTCTCGCGCTTCAACACCTGCGCGAGACGGTCGGGTTGGGAGGAGTCCACGAAGATCGCCCGGACCCCGGATGTCCTGATCGCGGTGGCGAGGGACGTCAGGTCGGAGGCGCTCGGCGACGCGAGCGTGGTCCCGCTCGGGATCACCGCGCCCACGATCCGGAACCCGAAGCGCTGGGCCAGGTAGCCGAAGACATGGTGATTGGTCACCAACTGCCTTTGCTGGGGCGGTATGCGGCCGAACTGCTCGTCCATCCAGCCGGTGAGTTCGGCGATCCGGGCCCCGTAGGCGGACGCGTTCTTCTCGACCACGGACCGGTCGACCCCGTCCACGTGCTCGACGACGTGCTGCGCGATCACCTTCACCGCGCTGCGTACGCGTTCGGGATCGGTCCAGAAGTGCGGATCGGGTTCGCGGGCGGATTCGCCGGCCGAGTAGGTGATCGGGTCGACGGCCTCCCCGACCGCCAGGGTGGAGACGCCGGAGTCCTCGGCGGCCCGCACATGCCGCAGGACGTTCTCCTCCAGGCCGAGTCCGTTGTGGACGACCAGATCGGCCCGCTCCACGGCCGCCGCCTGCGGAGCCGAGACGCCGAAGGAGTGCGGGTCGGCGTCGGCCTGCATCAGCACGGTCACCTCGGCCTCGTCGCCGACGACGTTCCGGGTGATGTCCCCGAGGATGTTCGTGGTGACGACCACGGAGGCGCGTCCCGTGTCGTTCTCCGTACACCCGCCCGCTCCCAGGAGCAGCACACCGGCCAGGGCGGCGAGGACGAGACGGGCGGGTGCGCGATGTCCGCGAGGAGCGGCGGTGGTCGAGTTCATCGGCCCGTCTCCACCATGAACGTCGGGGCTATGCCGACCGGGAAGGTCCTGGCGACCCGGAGGCGGTCGGCGTAGTCGATCTCGTGGACCTTGCGCGCCGCGGCGTCGTTGACGTACGCGCGAGCGCTGTCGACCTCGATCACCGCGGACACCCCGGCCTTCGCGAGGAGGCGCTTACGGGCGGTGGCCTTCTTGGTCGTGAGGTCGTAGGCGGTGAGGACGCCGTCCTTGCCGAGTGCGAGCAGGGGCGAACCCTCCCCGGCGGTGTTGGCGGCGACGACCGGGCCCGTTTCGATACGTGTCCAGGTGCGGTCGGTGACGTCGAGGACCCAGACGGCGTCGTCGCCGGAGAGGGCCGCGAGCGTGGTGCTGCCCGGCCGGTGGCGGAAGTCGACGGCCCGTTCCGGCTCCGGCGGCTTCGCGTCGTACGGGATCTTCTCGGCTTCGAACGTGCCCTTGTCCTCGCTGACGAGCAGCGCGCCGTCGGCGCATCCGAAGACCACGCCCCGGCGGGTGACCGCCTCGCCGCGCGCCCGGTCGCACGGCTCCTCGAGCACGGTGACACGTGTGCCCTCGCGGTCGCGCACCTCGATGGCGCCCTTGTCGGGGCCCGTTCCGGCCACCAGCAGATGCTCCTGATACGGGACCACCGCTCCGGCGCCCGTGCCGTCCAGCGTGCTGCCGCGGGGAACGGCGCCGTCCTCCAGCTTCGTGCGGTCGAACAGCCGGGCACCGTCCTGGGACGAGACCGCGGTGACGGTCCGATCGCTGTGGATGCGACCGGCCTCCGTCGTCGTCAGCGGGCCGATGCCGCGGATCGCCGCCCGGTAGTAGTGGACGTGATCGCCGTGGTCCACGGTCCAGGCGCCGGAGTCGAGGACATGGGTGCCGGCGGTGCCGCTCAGAAAGGCGAACCGGCCGTCGGTGCGCAGCACGGCCGAGCCGAGCGACTTCAGGTAGATCGGCGCGGAGAGCGCGGACATGGCCATGCCGGCGAGTCCGCCGGAGCCCTCGGGCTCGTGCGGGGAGACGTTGTGCCGGCGGTTCCAGAGGTAGAGCCCGATCTGGAGGGCGGCGGCGTCGCTGTAGAGCATCAGCCAGATGGAGGCGGCGACCTGGGTGCCGGACGCCCCGAACCAGAGGAACAGCACACAGCTCAGGACGCCGAGCAGCCAGTTGACCGCGGTCATCGGGTAGTAGACGAGCATCAGCGTGTAGCTGAGGAGCCGGCCGGGCGGCACCCGGAACAGCGCCTTGCCGTACTGCCTGAACAGCGTCTCGTACGTGCCCCGGGACCAGCGCAGCTGCTGGGTGAAGAAGTCCGTCCAGGAGGCGGGGCCCTCGCCGACGGCGAGCACGTCGGGGGTGTAGACGGAGCGCCAGTAGTGCCCGGTGCGCGGGTTGCGGCGGCGGTGGATCTCGAAGCCGGTGGCCATGTCCTCGGTGATCGAGTCGTACAGACCGCCGACCTGCCGCAGTGCGGCGATGCGCACGACGTTGTTGGTGCCGACGAACATCGGGGCGCCGTAGCGGTTGCCCGCGCGCTGGATGAGGGCGTGGAAGAGGAACTGCTGCGACTCGGCGGCCTTGGTGACGGCCGAGTCGTAGTTCCCGTAGACCTGCGGCCCGACGACGAAGGCGACGTCCGGGTCGCGGAAGTAGCCCATCATCCGTTCCAGGAAGTTGGGCATCGGTACGTGGTCGGTGTCGACGGAGGCGAAGAAGTCGTAGTCGCCGCCGTGCAGGGCGATCCAGGCGTTGTAGTTGCCGTGCTTGGTCTTCGCCTTGTGGACGCCCTTGTCGCGGTTCCACTCGGGCACCCCGCGCCGGGTGAAGTGGTGGACGCCCAGTTCGGCGCAGAGCATCCGGGCCCCGGGGTCGTCGCCCTCGTCGAGCAGCCAGACGTCCAGCGGACCGGGGTGGTTCAGCTGCACGGCGCCCTTGAGGGTGGCGCGGACCATGGAGAGCGGTTCTTTTCCGGGGACGTACGTGGTCAGGAAGGCGACCCGGGTGCCGGGCTCGGCCGTCACCGGCACGGGGTCGCGCGCGACGAGCGTGGCGTGCGCGATGGAGACCACGTTGACCAGCATGAACAGCTCGATGAGAGCGATCGACACCAGCATCACGGTGTCGGCGACGACCAGCCAGCGCTCGCCGTTCTCCCGCTCGGTCCAGTGCGTGGGCCAGACCAGGTAGAGCAGCAGGATGCCCGTGAGCACCGGGGCGAGCGTCATCAGCAGGACGGCTCTTATTCGGTGCTTCTCCGTCGAGAGCAGGCTCTTGTACCGCACCCGGTACCCCGTCGGATCCGGCTCAGTGAGCGGACCCGCGAGCCGGCTGTAGGTGTCGTAGTCGTAGCCCTCCGACCGCACCGTGCCTCCCACTGTCGAACGGGTTGATATCCCCACAGAAGGGGACAGCTAACGGCGTGTCGACTTGGCAGGTCCGAGTGAGCGGTTTTCGGTCCGGGACCGGAAAAGCCCCCGGCCGTGTGGTGCCGGGGGCTTTTCGGGTGAACGCGGGCCGGGCCCGCGCGACGGTGCGTCAGGAGGCGAGATGGCGCTCCACGGTCTCGACCTTGGAGGTCAGACCGTCGGTGACACCGGGCCGGATGTCGGCCTTCAGTACCAGGGAGACGCGGCCCGCGCGGGCCTCGACGGCGGCCACGGCGCGCTTGACGACATCCATGACCTCGTCCCACTCCCCCTCGACGGAGGTGAACATGGCGTCGGTGCGGTTGGGGAGCCCGGATGCGCGGACGACGCGCACGGCGTCGGCGACGTACTCCCCGACGTCCTCGCCGACACCGAGCGGGGAGACCGAGAACGCGACGATCATGCGCTGACCGTGCCCTCGCGGCGGGCGCGGGCGGCGATGACGCCGTCGGCCTCGTAACTCTTCAGGCGCTTGTCGCCGTAGAGCCCGCCGAAGGGGATCAGGGACAGCAGGAAGAAGAGGGCGACGCGTCCCAGCGGCCACTTCGCCTTCATCCAGACGTCCAGCAGGAACACGGCGTAGATCACGAAGAGGGCGCCGTGGATCATGCCGAGCGGCATCATCAGGAAGTTGATGTCCGAGACCCGGCTGAGGACCGAGCCGAAGAGGATCAGGGCGGGGAAGGACAGCGCCTCGGGAATCGAGATGAGGCGCAGCCGGTGCAGGGCGGAAGCGGTCTTGATGTCCACAGGGGCACCTTCGGTGGGAGGGTCGCGAGGGCTTGTGAACCCGGGCACAAGCCGCCCCCATTGTGGCATCGCGCCGGTACGCCCCCGCCGCCGGGTTCCGCCCCGGCCGCGGGCGGGCGTATCGCCGCATATCAGGGCCGGTCCGGGTGTGCATCAGGGGAGCATCAGGGGCGTAACGGTTCCGGAGCATCTGGCCGGGGTGCGGCGTGGAGGGCTAACGTCGTCGCGTGGCGATGTTCCGACTCCAAGGCAGCAAGACGCTCGCCGTCGATCTGGCCGGCGATTCCGTCAAGGCGAAGAACGGCTCGATGGTCGCGTACGACGGCCGGATGACCTTCAAGAAGATGACCGCCGGCGGTGAGGGGCTCCGCGGCATGGTGACCCGTCGGCTGACCGGCGAACAGATGACCGTGATGGAGGTGTCCGGGCAGGGCACCTGCTACTTCGCCGACCGGGCGAGCGAGATCAACCTGGTCGCGTTGCACGGCGACAAGCTGTACGTGGAGGCGAGCAATCTGCTGGCCACCGACGCCGGACTGCGCACGGGCACCACCTTCACCGGGCTGCGCGGCGGGGCGAGCGGCAACGGCCTGTTCACCACCACGGTGGAGGGCACCGGGCAGGCGGCGATCATGTCGGACGGCACGGCGGTGCTGCTGCGGGTGTCGCCGCAGTATCCGCTGACGGTGGACCCCGGCGCGTACATCGCCCACCAGGGGCGGCTCCAGCAGAGCTTCCAGTCGGGCGTGAACTTCCGGACGCTGATGGGCGAGGGCTCCGGCGAGGCGTTCCAGATCCGCTTCGAGGGCGATGGACTGGTCTACGTACAGCCGAGCGAGCGCAACACCGTCGGAGGCGATGTCTGATGCCGTTCCGGGAGATCAACTCCAAGATGGTCGAGGCCACGCTCGCCCCGGGCCAGAAGCTGTTCAGCCAGCGCGGCGCGATGCTGGCGTACCGGGGCGAGGTGTCGTTCACCCCGAACATCCAGGGCGGCCAGGGCGGCTTCGCGTCGATGATCGGCCGCCGGGTGGCGGGCGAGGCGACACCGCTGATGACGGTCGAGGGCTCGGGCACGGTGATGTTCGGCCACGGCGGCCACCACATCCAGGTGATCAACCTCTCCGGCGACACCCTGTACGTGGAGGCCGACCGGCTCCTCGCCTTCGACGGGACGCTCCAGCAGGGCACGATGTTCATGGGCTCCCAGGGCGGGGTGATGGGCATGGTGCGCGGCCAGGTGACCGGCCAGGGCCTGTTCACCACCACCCTCAAGGGGCACGGCGCGGTCGCGGTGATGGCGCACGGCGGGGTGATCGAACTGCCGATCACCCCGGGCCGGGACGTCCATGTGGACCCGCAGGCCTATGTGGCCCACCACGGGGAGGTCCGGAACAAGCTGTCCACGGCGGTCGGCTGGCGGGACATGGTGGGACGGGGCTCCGGCGAGGCGTTCCAGCTGGAGCTGAGCGGCAGTGGTGCGGTGTACGTCCAGGCGTCGGAGGAGAAGCTGTGAGCACGCCCGTGGTCTTCGATCCGATGACGCTGCCGTCGGACGACAACGTCAACTCCTACACCTTCTGCGTGGAGCTCAAGGGGAGCCAGTGGTTCCTGCAGAAGGGCAAGATGATCGCCTACTACGGGCAGATCAACTTCGACGGCATCGGGCACGGCCGGTTCGAGCGGCTGGTGCGTTCCAGCTTCCATTCGCCGCTGCACGCGAGCGACTGGGTGGTGGCCGAGGGCAGCGGGAAGATGCTGCTGGCGGACCGGGCGTTCGATGTGAACTCCTTCGACCTGGACGACGGCAACCTCACCATCCGGTCCGGGAACCTGCTGGCGTACCAGCCGTCGCTGGCGCTGAAGCAGTCGATCGTGCCGGGGTTCGTGACGCTGATCGGTACGGGGAAGTTCGTGGCCGCGTCGAACGGGCCGGTGGTCTTCATGGAGCCGCCGCTGCGGGTGGATCCGCAGGCGCTGGTGGGCTGGGCCGACTGCCCCTCGCCGTGCCACCACTACGACCACGGCTACATGACGGGCGTGATGGGCGGGATCCGGTCGCTCACGGGGATCGGCGGGACGTCGGGCGAGGAGCACCAGTTCGAGTTCGTCGGGGCGGGCACGGTGCTGATGCAGTCGAGCGAGGCGCTGATGGCGGAGCGGACGACGGGTGCGGTGCCCAACGAGCCGGGCGTTCCGGGCGGCGGCCACCCCGGATCCGGCCCGCGCATGCCCGGCCAGCTGGGGGACCTCCAGCGTCGCTTCGGGTTGTGAGCGGTAGTCTGCGGAGTGTGACGTCGAACGTGTGCGCCGATGGTCACACTCCCCAGATCTCCCCGATTTCGTCCGGCTTTCAACTTCTTAGGTAGAATCCATATATGGAGACCGAGACGGCCACCCGCTGGCTGAGCGACACGGAGCAGTGCGCCTGGCGCACCCACCTGGACGTCAGCAGGCTGCTGATGCACCAGCTGGAGAAAGACCTCCAGCCGTTCGGCCTGACCATGAACGACTACGAGATCCTGGTCAACCTCTCCGAGTCGGACGACCAGCGGATGCGGATGAGCGACCTCGCCGCCGCCACCCTGCAGTCCAAGAGCCGGCTCTCGCACCAGATCACCCGCATGGAGACCGCCGGTCTCGTGCGGCGTACGCACTGCGAGTCGGACCGGCGCGGACTGTTCGCGGTCCTCACCGAGCACGGCGCGGAGACCATGCGGAAGGTCGCCCCGCACCACGTCGGCTCGGTGCGGCAGCACTTCATGGACCTGCTGTCCCCCGAGGCGCTGGCCGAGCTGCACGCGGCACTGACCCCGATCGCGGAACACCTGCGCGGCAAGCGCGGCAAGCCGTAGCCGCCGGGGCGGATCAGGACGGGCGGGGCAGCCACAGCCGGAAGGCCGCACCGCCCTCGGCCGCCCGGTGCACCGTCAGCGTGCCGCCGTGGCGCGAGGCGACGTCCCGGGCGATGGCGAGGCCCAGACCGGCCCCGCCGTCGTCCCGGCTGCGGGCGTCGTCGAGCCGGACGAACCGCTCGAAGATCCGCTCCCGCTCCTCCTCGGGCACACCGGCCCCGTCGTCCCGGACCTCCACCCGCACACCGTGCCCGTCGGCCGCCACCGACACCGCGACACTCCCCTCGGCGTGCCGCTGGGCGTTGTCCAGCAGATTGCCGATCACCCGGGACAGCTGCCCGCGCGACCCGTTCACCTCGAACGCGCCGCCCTCCGGCACCTCCACCCGCACCGCGATCCGGTCCCCGGCCCGCTGCGACACCTCCTCCCGGACCAGTGCGCCCAGCTCCACCGTCGCGCTCCCGGGCTTCTCCCCCGCGTCCAGCCGGGCGAGCAGCAGCAGGTCCGCCGCCAGCACCTGGAGCCGTACGGTGTCGGCGACCGCGCCCGGCAGGTCCAGCAGCTCCGGGTGGGCCTCGGCCACCTCCAGCTGGGTGCGCAGCGAGGCGATCGGGGAACGCAGCTCGTGCGAGGCGTCCGCGACGAACCTCCGCTGCCGCTCCACCGACGCCTCCAGGACCGTCAGCGTCTCGTTCGTCGTCCGGGCCAGCGCCGCGATCTCGTCCCGCGAACCGGGCTCCGGCACCCGGCGGGCCAGGTCCTCGGACGCGGTGATCGCCGCCATCTCGCGGCGGATGCCCTCGACCGGCCGCAGGGCCCGGCGGGTCACCAGCCAGGTCACCCCGGCGACGACGACCAGGAGCAGCGGCAGCCCGGTGAGCATGGCCCCGCGCACGGTGTTCACCGCCTCCTGCTCGGCGGCGAGCGGCGCGCCCGCGTACACGGTGAGGGTGACACCGTCGGGGGTGGTCGCCTCGACGGCGGCGAAGCGGTAGTCGGCGGTGGTGCGGCCCACGGTGGCCGTGCCGTCGGAGAAGTCCGGGTCGTCGGAGGAGACCTCGCCCCGGCCCGGCCGGCCGCGGTCCTCGTCCCCGTCGTCGTCGGCGTCGTCGTCCCCGTCGTCATCGTCGCCCGGTGACGGGGTGGCCCCCGCCGAGGCCGAGGGCGCCGGGGTGACGCCGCTCGCGCCGGTGCCGGTGACGGCCTTCAGGTCCTTGGAGACGATGACGACCCGGTCCTCCTCGTCGGTCACCTGGACCGGGTGGTCCTCCTCGTCGTCCAGCTCCACGTCCTCGTACGGCGTGCCCGTGGCGAGCTGTCCGGCCGCCTCGCGGGCCGCCACCTCGGCCTGGAGGTCCGCCTGGTCGATCAGGTTGGCCCGCAGGACGAGGAGGACGGCGAGTCCGGCCGCGACCAGGGCGACGGCGACGACCAGGGTGGCGCCGATGGCGGCCCTGGCCCGGACGGACCTCATGCCGCCTCCAGCCGGTAGCCTGCGCCGCGCACCGTACGGATGACGGCGGCGCCCAACTTGCGGCGCAGGGTGGAGATGTAGACCTCGACGATGTTCGGGTCGCCGTCGTAGGCGAAGTCCCAGACGTGCTCCAGGATCTCCGCCTTGCTGACCACCTGCCCGGCGCGCAGGGCGAGTTGCTCCAGCACGGCGAACTCCTTGGCGGTGAGGGCGTATTCGTCCTCGCCGCGGTGGACCCGGCGGGCGGCGGTGTCGATGCGCAGGGAGCCGACGGTCAGGACGGGCGCGGCGCTTCCGGCCCCGCGCCGGCGCAGCAGGGCGCGCACCCGGGCGACGAGGACGACGTAGCTGAAGGGCTTGGTCAGATAGTCGTCGGCGCCGGTGTCCAGGCCCTCGGCCTCGTCGTACTCGCCGTCCTTGGCGGTCAGCATGAGGATCGGCACCTCGTGTCCGGCGGCGCGCAGGTTCGAGCAGACCCGGTAGCCGTTCATGCCGGGCAGCATGATGTCGAGGATCACCAGGTCGTAACCGCCCTCGCTCGCCCGGTGCAGCCCTTCGAGCCCGTCGTGCACGACATCCACGGCAAAGCCCTCGGCGGTGAGTCCCCTGGCCAGGGACACCGCGAGGCGCTTCTCGTCCTCCACGATCAACAGGCGCATGCGCACAGCCTCGCAAACTCCACCTGAAGAAGGCTTCAGGTGGCTTCAGGTTGCGTTCAGCATCGCCCCGGCAGTGTGGAACCCGTCGAACAGCACAGCAGCTCTCGGGGAGGAACCTCATGAAGCGCAACGTCACCATCGCAGCGATCACCGCGGCCGTTCTCATCGGCGGCACCACCGCCGCCACCGTCGCTCTCGCGGACAGCGGCGACGGCGAGCGCACGTCCACCAGGAGCGCGGGCACCGTGAGCCTCGCCGACGACAACACGTCCGGCGACCGCACGGAAGCCGCTTCCGGCGACCGGGCCCCGGCCGCCGCGAAGAGCACCCGGATCACCCTCGACCAGGCCGTCGCCGCCGCCCTGAAGAGCGTCCCCGGCACGGTCACCGAGGCCGAGCTGGACGATGACGACGACGACCACGACGGCCGGGCGGTCTGGGAGCTGGACGTCCGCGGCTCCGGCGGCACCTGGCACGACGTGACGGTGGACGCCACCACCGGCAAGGTCCTGAAGACCCGCGACGACGACAACGACGACCGCGACAGCCACGCGCCCCGGTCCGCCGCCGTGACCCTGAACCAGGCGGCGGCCGCCGCCCTGAAGACCGCGCCCGGCACGATCACCTCGATCGACCTGGACGACGATGACGATGACGACGACAACGGCGGCCGGGGCGACGTCCTGCGCTGGGACGTCGACATCACGGGCAAGGACGGCAGGCAGCACGAACTGCGCGTCGACGCGAAGACCGGCAAGGTCACCGTGGACCGCGACGACGACGGCGACGACCGGGACGACCGCGCGGACGACCGGAACGACGACCGTGACGACCGCGGCGACGACCGGGACGGCGACGACGACTGACCCAGCGCCCGTGAGCGCGGCGCCGACGCCCGACCGTTGCGCACCGTTTCCCGGCCCGTCCGGGAGGGTTCACGCACGGCGTTCCTCACCCGAGAGCGTGTTCACGCCAATCACGAATCAGGCATGACCCCTCTTCTCGCGCCACCAGCGCACCTGTGCCCGAGCCCGACCGGCCCACCGTCGCGATCAAGCCGTAGCCCGCGTTCCGCGTTAGTCCGATCCGCTCTCGGACCAAGCATCACCTCGAACATATTCATGATCTACACACAGGTGATGCACCATGCGCACACAAGCGCGAAGACTTGTCACAACCGTCCTCACTCTGGCGCTGCTGGCCGTTTCGGGCACCGCCCCCTCCTGGGCCTCCCCACGGGACCGACCGCCCTCCGCCTCCTCGGCCGTCACACCGCCCGCGGCGAGAACCGCCGCCGACCTCCCGAAGCCACCCGAGGCGATGACGCTCGCGGAGCGACGCCGGCAGGTGGAGCGGGAGCGGGACGAGCTGTCACCCCTGAGGGCCTATGCCGATGCCCCCTCGATCGAGAAGCCGGCCGGCCCGCCGCACGCCCGGCCGTCGAAGCCCGCCGAGCGCGGCCCTGCGTCCGCCGCACCCGAGGACAGAGCTGCCGCACCACCCGGCGCACAGGCGACGGGGAACCCGACCTGGATCACCTCGCGGGCCATCGCCTACCCGGGCAAGCTATCGATCGGCGGTCAGCTCAAGCTGCCCACGGCGACGGCGTCCTCGTACTCCGGCATGTGGTTCTACGTCGTCGACGAGGCGGGCAACTTCGTCCACCAGCAGGAGATCAAGCGGTCCACCGACGATCCGGTGGGCCGTTACGTGGACAACGGGGTCTGGTGCTACGGGTGGTGGGCCGGCAACTCCTACCCGGCCGACCAGTGCTTCTGGTGGAGCGGAAGCGACCTGAGCGGTCATCTGAAGGACGGCACGAAGTACTACACCTGGGTCTTCCTCACCGGCGCGGACGGAACGTCGAGCCCGAGCGGCACCACCTCTCCACTGGTGGAGGCGTTCTACACCCCCGACATCCCCGGGGCGCAGGCCGGCATCTGCACCTGCTACGCGCAGGCCCACCGCGCCGACCCCGTCAACACCGCGACCGGGATGTTCTTCGAGCAGCTCACCGATGCCTCGCTGGTCGGCCCCGGTGTACCGCTGATCCTGGAGCGCACCTACCGCTCCGACTCGGCGGCCGCCGGCCTGCTGGGGCGCGGCTGGGCGACGCCGTTCGACTCGAAGCTGACGGTCGCGACGGGGAAGGTGACCTACCGCGCGGACGACGGGGCGTCGTTCGTCTTCACGCAGAAGAGCGACGGGACGTACACCGCTCCGGCCGGATCAGCGGTCAAACTGGCCCGGGGCACCAGTGACTTCACCCTCACCGCCCCCGACCACACCCGGCACACCTTCTCGGGCACCGGACAGCTCACCTCGCTGGTCGACCGGGCCGGAGAAGGACTGACCTTGACCTACGCCTCCGGCAGGCTCGCCTCCGTCAAGGACGCCGCCGGCCGCACCACCACGTTCACCGTCGGCACCGACGGCCTGCTGGCCAAGGTGGCCCTGCCGGACGCGACAACCGTGACGTACGACTACACCGGCGGTCTGCTGACCTCGGTGACGGACCCGGCGGGCAAGGTCTCCTCGTACGCGTACGACTCCGGGAAGCGGCTGTCCTCGTACACCGACCCTGCAGGCGGGACGGTCCGCAACGTCTACGACGCCTCCGGCCGGATCACGTCCCAGACCGACCAGAGGGGCAAGATCACCACCTTCACCCGGGACGGCAGCCGCGAGTCGCACACCACGGCCCCCGACGGGGGCGTCTGGACGGACGTCTACTCCGGTAACGTCCTGATGTCTTCCATCGATCCCTACGGCAAGAGCGTCACCTACGACTACGACCGCGAGCTGCGGCCCGTCGCCATCACCGACCAGCGCGGCAACACCACGACAATGACGTACGACAGCGCCGGCCGGATGCTCACCCGGAAGGCCCCGTCGGCCCTCGGATACGAGGAGAGCTGGACCTACGACAGCGCGGGCAACGTCACCGGCCATACCGACGGCCGCCGCAACCGGACGGCGTACGCGTACAACGCGTCGAACCAGCTGAAGTCCACGACGGACCCGATGGGCGGCGTCACCCACTACACCCACACCGCACTCGGCGCCCTCGCGACCGTCACCACCCCGCGCGGGAAGACCACGGCCTACGGCTACGACGCGGCGGGCAACCGAACCTCGGTCACCACCCCTCTGGGCAACAGGACGACGTTCACGTACGACGCGGCCGGGCGGGTTGTGTCCCGGACGGACCCGCGCGGCAACGTCACAGGCGCCACCCCGGCCGCTTACACCACGGCGTACGCCTACGACGGGCGCGGGCTGCTCAGCTCGGCGACCGACCCGCTGGGCCGCACCACACGCTACGAGTACAACGGCGCCGAGCAGTTGACTTCGGCGAAGGACCCGGCGGGCCACACCACCGCCTACGTCTACGACGACGCCGGGAACCTGACCCGGACGACCGACGCGACGGGCAAGTCCGTCACCCGGACCTACGACACCGGCGGACGCCTCGCCTCGGAGACCGACGCCCTCGGCAACAAGGCCACCTACACCTACGACAAGGTGGGCCGATTGCTCACGGCCGTCGCGCCACGCGGAAACGCCCCCGGGGCCGATCCGGCCGCCTACACGACGAGTTACGGCTACGACGCGGCGGGCAACCGCACCCGGGTCACCGACCCCGCCGGCAAGACCACCACGACCACCTACGACGCGGTCAACCGGGCGCTGGTGGTCACCGACCCACTGAAGCACACCACCGGGTACGCCTACGACGCCAACGACAACGTCACCAGGGTCACCGACGCACTCGGCAAGGCGGTCACCTCCGCGTATGACGAGAACAACCGGCTGTCCAGCACCACCGACCAACTGACGAAGACCACCACGTACGCCTACGACGACGACGGCAACCTGCTCAGCCGCACCTCGCCCCTGGGCAACAAGGAGAGCTGGACCTACGACGACGACGGCCGCCGGGCCACCGCCATTGACCCGCGCGGCAACGCCGCCGGGGCCACTCCCACCCAATACGCCACTTCCTACGGCTACGACCCGGCGGGCAACCCGACCACCGTCGAGGATCCGCTCGGCGGTAAGGGCAGCACGACGTTCGACGCGGTCGGCAACGTCACCGGACGCAGCGACGCCGACGGGCGCCGGACCTCGTACGGCTACGACGACCTCGACCGGCTCACCACCGTCACCGCACCCGGCGGAGCGGTCACGGCCTACGCCTACGACACGGTCGGCAACCTCACCAGCCGGACCGACGCCAACGACCACGTGACCGTCTACGGCTACGACGACGCCCGCCGCCTCACCACGGTCACCGACCCACTGGAGCGGGTGACGCGTTACGCGTACGACGCCGACTCGCACCTGACCGGGAAGACCACCCCGCGCGGCTCGACCGGCTACACCTTCGACCAGCGCGGTCTGCCCACGAAGATCGACTACTCGGACACGACACCGGACGTCACCTTCGGATACGACGACGCCGGGCGGATGACCGCACGGGCCAACGCGACGATCTCCGAGGACTTCGGCTACGACGCGGTCGGCAACCTCACCAAGACCCGTGGCTTCGCCTACACCTACGACGCCGCCGGGCAGATACTCACCCGTAAGTACTCCGACGGCAACACCATCGCGTACACCTACGACCCCGACGGCCGCACGGCCACCATGAAGGCCGACGGCACGACCACCACGTACAGCTGGGACCAGGCGGGCCGCCTCACCGGATCGGCGCTGCCCAACACCGAGACCGAGAACCGCACGTACGACCGGGCCGGCCGCCTGACGGCGGTCACCACCATCAAGGCGGGCACAACGATCACCCGGACCGCGCAGACCCTGTCGGCGGCGGGCCTGCCCACCCGCACGGACGTCACCCGGGCCGGAGTCGGCACAGGCGGCTGGGACCTGACGTACGACGTGGCGGGGCGCCTTGCCTCCGGCTGCTACCCGCAGCCCTGGATCGCGGGCTGTGCGGCGAGCCGCACTACGTCCTACACATACGACGAGGTCGGAAACCGCCTGACCTCCACGCTCGGCACCACGTCGACCTCGTACGCGTACGATGCGGCCGACCAGCTCACCTCGACCACGACGGGCGCCACGACGACCCCGCACACGTACGACGCGGAGGGCAACCGGGCCAAGGCGGGTGCGAACACCTACACCTACGACCTGGCCGGACGAATGTCCGCCGCCAGCATCGCGGGTTCCGGCTACGCCTACGACCACGACGCGACCGGGAACCAGGTCGCCGTGTCCAAGGGCGGCACGGTCACCAACCGCACCCAGTGGGACCCCAACGGTCCGTTGCCGGTCCTGGCGACCGAGTACGACAGCGCCTGGACGGCCAAACAGTCCTACCGGTACGACCCCCTGGGCCAGCCCGCCTCCACAAGGAACGGTGCGGGCGCGGTCTTCTACTACCACCACGACTCCCAGGGCTCGCCGGTCGGCGTCACCAGCGCCAACGGGGCCATGCATCAGCGCTGGGCCTACGACCCGTACGGCACCCGCGTCCTGGGGACCACCGTCGGCGGGGCCCCGGCGAGCACCCCGTCCTACACCGGTGCCCGCTACGAGGCGAGCACCGGCGACCTCGACCTCCACGCCCGCCAGTACACCCCGTCCACCGGCCGCTTCGACCGTCCCGATCCGGCCACGAGGAGTCTGACCACCCCGTACGTCTCCGGCTACGCGTACGCCGACAACCAGCCCACCGTTCTCACCGACCCGAGCGGGCTGACCCCTGTGCCGGGCGACGACGGCAACGGCCATGTCGACAGCCTCGGCGAGGGGCTGAAGATCTTCGGCAACGGCTTCGTGCAAGGGCTCAAGTTGCCCTTCGAATTCGTCGGAGACCTCCATGGCGCCTTCACCGGCCAAAACGGCGGCGCTGGCGCCTTCGTCGACAAGTACCTCCCCGTTCGCCCGGCCTACCGCCTCTACCGCGCGGAGTACATGCTCCGCCAGCAGGGCTGCGACGCGCTCGCGGACCTGTACGGGGAGGCCGCGGAGGAACTGACTCAGCAGATCGCCGTGACCGGGATCGGGGGACTCACGGGATGGCGGCGGACCGCCGTGACTCCCGAACTGCGCGGGCACGACATACCCACACACGGCAAGGGTGTGGGCCCCGCCGCGGAACGGCTCCCCGGCGGACGCCCCGACGGGCAGGCCGTCGTCGCCGGCCACGGTTGGTACGTCCGCGGCACCGGGGACACCGACATGCCCAGTGGCACCTGGGGATACTTCTACGTGGCGGATGGCGTTGGCCTTCGCCAGTCCGTCGGTCTCGCGATAGAGCAGGGGAAGAAGATCAAACCCACGGAGATCGTCGGCCCGGGCAAGTCGCTCCCGGACTACACCGTGGCGCCCGGGTCCGACCTGAGAATGCTGAGCGGCTCCATCACGGTGAGCAAGGAGACCTTGCTCAGTGAGATCCTCAAACCCCATATGGGCCCGGTCCATCTGGCGATCTGCCGGAAACACTGCGACCCGCGACGCTGAGGGACAGCACATGAGCCACTACCCCGATCTGTCACCGTACTCCTACGACGAGTCACCCCGCGCCATGCTCAACGTCGGATGGCTGCATCCCCAACACGGATACGCCACCGGCGTCGTGGACGAACGGGTGGTGCAGGCGTTGGTGATCCTCAGCTCCGCCTACGAGAACCAGATGCGCGGCTTTCACAGGTGCGAGTTCTGCGACACGGACCGGGTCTCCGTCTCCGGCGGGCCGAACGGGGACACCCGGGTATGGCTCGGCTCGGCGGAGATCCGGGTGACGGGGGAGGACGGAACCATCTACGCCGCTCCGAACCTGGTCATCCACTACATCACCGCGCACCGCTACCGCCCGCCCGAGGGATTCTGCCGTGCGGCGGTCGGAGCGGCGGGAATCGATGCGCCCGGACCGTTGAGTCTGGTCGACTAGCACTCTCGGCCGTGCCCGGCCACCTCACGACGGCCGGGCACGGCCCCGGGCACCGCCTCTGCCCTGAGGACGGGGGCGGCGCCCACGCCGCACCGGGGCCGTCAACACGTGCTGAGGAGCTCAGGCGCTCCCCGTCAGCCCCGCCACCAGCTCGTCCGCCGCCGCGTACGGGTCCAGGCTCCCGGCCACGATGCGTTCGGCCAGGGCCTGCAGGCGGCGGTCGCCGCGCAGGTCGGCGATCTTCTCGCGGAGTGCGGTGACGGCGATCGTCTCGACCTCGTGGGCGGCGCGGGCGGTGCGGCGCTCGGCGAGGACGCCGTGCTCCTCCATCCAGGCCCGGTGCTTCTCCAGCGCCTCGACGACCTCGTCGGTGCCCTGGCCCCGGGCCGCGACCGTCTTCACGATCGGGGGGCGCCAGTCGCCGGGGCCCCGGGACTCGCCCAGGCCCAGCATGTGGTTCAGCTCGCGGGCCGTGGCGTCCGCGCCGTCGCGGTCCGCCTTGTTGACCACGTAGACGTCGCCGATCTCCAGGATTCCGGCCTTGGCCGCCTGGATGCCGTCGCCCATGCCCGGGGCGAGCAGCACCACGGAGGTGTCGGCCTGGGACGCGATCTCCACCTCGGACTGGCCGACGCCGACCGTCTCGACGAGGACCACGTCGCAGCCCGCCGCGTCCAGCACCCGGATGGCCTGCGGGGCGGACCAGGCGAGGCCGCCGAGGTGGCCCCGGGTCGCCATGGAGCGGATGTAGACGCCCGGGTCGGAGACATGGTCCGCCATCCGGATCCGGTCGCCCAGCAGCGCGCCGCCGGAGAACGGCGAGGACGGGTCGACGGCGAGGACGCCGACCCGCTTGCCCGCCCGGCGGTAGGCGGTGACCAGGGCCGAGGTGGAGGTGGACTTGCCGACGCCGGGCGAGCCCGTGAGCCCGACGACGTAGGCGTGGCCGGCCAGCGGCGCCAGCGCGGCCATCACCTCCCGCAGCTGCGGGGACGCCCCCTCCACCAGCGAGATCAGCCGGGCCACCGCACGCGGCCTGCCTGCTCGCGCCTGTTCGACCAGCGTGGGGACGTCCACGTCCACGTTCACCGCTCCGTATCTCTCGATCTCTCGATCTCTCGCCCTCGTGACCGTTACGGGTGTTACTTGCCCGGAACGCGGATGATCAGCGCGTCGCCCTGGCCGCCGCCACCGCACAGCGCCGCGGCGCCCGTGCCGCCGCCGCGCCGCTTCAGCTCCAGCGCCAGGTGCAGGACGACCCGGGCGCCGGACATCCCGATGGGGTGGCCGAGCGCGATGGCGCCGCCGTTGACGTTGACCTTGTCCGAGGTGACGCCCAGGTCCTTCATGGACTGGACGGCGACGGCGGCGAACGCCTCGTTGATCTCGATCAGGTCGAGGTCGTCGACGGTCAGGCCGCCCTTCTTCAGGGCGTGCTTGATGGCGTTGGACGGCTGCGACTGGAGGGAGTTGTCGGGGCCGGCGACGTTTCCGTGGGCGCCGATCTCGGCGATCCAGTCGAGGCCCAGTTCCTCGGCCCTGGCCTTGCTCATCACGACGACGGCGGCGGCGCCGTCGGAGATCTGCGAGGAGGTGCCGGCGGTGATCGTGCCGTCCTTGGCGAAGGCGGGGCGCAGCTTGCCGAGGGTCTCCACGGTCGTCTCGGCGCGGATGCCCTCGTCCTTGGCGAACAGGACCGGGTCGCCCTTGCGCTGCGGGATCTCGACCGGGGTGATCTCCGCCTCGAAGAGGCCGTTCTTCTGGGCGGCGGCGGCCCGCTGGTGGGACAGCGCGCCGATCTCGTCCTGGGCGGCGCGGTCGAGCCCGAGACGCCCGTTGTGCTTCTCGGTGGACTCTCCCATCGGGATGTTCTCGTACGCGTCGGTGAGACCGTCGTACGCCATCGAGTCCAGCATCTCGATCGCGCCGTACTTGTAGCCCTCGCGGGACTTCGGCAGCAGGTGCGGGGCGTTGGTCATCGACTCCTGGCCGCCCGCGACCACCACGTCGAACTCCCCGGCGCGGATGAGCTGGTCGGCCAGCGCGATGGCGTCGAGGCCGGAGAGACACACCTTGTTGACGGTGAGCGCGGGGACGTTCATCGGGATGCCGGCCTTGATCGCGGCCTGCCGGGCGGGAATCTGGCCCGCGCCGGCCGTGAGCACCTGGCCCATGATCACGTACTGGACCTGGTCGCCGCCGATGCCGGCCCGGTCCAGGGCGGCCTTGATCGCGACGCCGCCGAGCTCGGCGGCGGAGAAGCTCTTCAGGGAGCCGAGGAGACGGCCCATGGGCGTCCGGGCGCCCGCGACGATCACTGAGGTGGTGGTACCGGTCGTTGCTGGCATGGGCACGGCCCCTTGGGATCGGATGTGAACGAGGGTTTACCTGAATGTACTGAGCCCTCCCGCGCCCGTCATCCGGCTACCGGTGTGACGGCGCGCACGTTGCGTAACCATGGCGGGAGCAGGGCGCTCGATCCATGCTGAATCCATGCTGACGCGAATCGACCACATCGGGATCGCCTGTTTCGACCTGGACAAGACGGTTGAGTTCTACCGTGCCACGTACGGTTTCGAGGTGTTCCACTCCGAGATCAACGAGGAGCAGGGCGTCCGGGAGGCGATGCTCAAGATCAACGAGACCTCGGACGGCGGTGCTTCGTACCTCCAGCTGCTGGAGCCGACCCGGGAGGACTCGGCCGTGGGCAAGTGGCTGGCGAAGAACGGGGAGGGCGTGCACCACATCGCCTTCGGTACGGAGGATGTGGACGGGGACGCCGCGGACATCCGCGAGAAGGGCGTCCGGGTGCTGTACGACGAGCCCAGGACGGGGTCCATGGGGTCCCGGATCACCTTCCTGCACCCCAAGGACTGCCACGGCGTCCTCACCGAACTGGTCACGAGCAGGGCGGACCACTGACCCCCGCATACCCGGCCCGGTAGAGTGGGCGGTTCCGGGCCGGGGCCGGGTCGGGGCCGTACCGCGTCCTCGTCGTTTGTCTGTCACCATTCCCCGGGGGACCGCTCGTCGGCGGGCCCCCGTGTGCAGAGTTGCGACCAGGGTTGGGGTCTCCCCTGCTCGAAGAGTGTGAGAGCTCGGGGAAGGATGGGACCGCGCAGTGCGGGGCTACGAACGCCAGGAGAGCCACCGAGCTGAAGACGACCATCTCTCGCGGTTCGAAGCCGAGATGGACCGGCTGAAGACCGACCGGGAGAAGGCCGTCCAGCACGCCGAGGACCTCGGTTACCAGGTCGAGGTCTTGCGTGCCAAGCTGCACGAGGCCCGGCGCAATCTCGCGACCCGTCCCGCCTACGACAGCGCGGACATCGGCTACCAGGCCGAGCAGATGCTGCGGAACGCGCAGGTCCAGGCCGAGCAGATGCGCACCGACGCCGAGCGCGAGCTGCGCGAGGCCCGGGCCCAGACGCAGCGGATCCTGCAGGAGCACGCCGAGCACCAGGCGCGTCTCCAGGCCGAGTTGCACACCGAGGCCGTCCAGCGCAGGCAGCGGCTCGACCAGGAGCTGGCGGAGCGTCGCCAGACCGTCGAGTCGCACGTCAACGAGAACGTCGCCTGGGCCGAACAGCTGCGCGCCCGCACCGAGTCGCAGGCCCGCCGGCTGCTGGAGGAGTCCCGCGCCGAGGCCGAGCAGGCGCTGGCCGCCGCCCGCGACGAGGCCGCCCGGCTGGCCGAGGAGACCCGTCGGCGGACCGGCTCGGAGACCGAGACCGCCCGGGCCGAAGCCGAAGCGATCCTGCTGCGCGCCCGCAAGGACGCCGAGCGTCTGCTCGGGGCCGCCTCCGCCCAGGCGCAGGAGGCCACCAGCCACGCGGAGCAGCTGCGCTCAAGCACCACCGCGGAGACCGACCAGGCCCGCCAGCAGACCGCCGAGCTGAACCGCACCGCCGAGCAGCGCCTCTCGGAGGCCGAGACCCGGCTGCGCGAGTCCCGCCTGGAGGCCGAGAAGGTCCTCGCCGAGGCGAAGGAGGCCGCCGCCAAGCAGTTGGCCGCCGCCGAGTCGCAGAACGAACAGCGCACCCGTACGGCCAAGTCGGAGATCGCCCGGCTGGTCGGCGAGGCCACCCAGAGCACCGAGGCGCTCAAGGAGGAGGCCGAACAGGCCCTCGCCGACGCCCGGGCCGAGGCGGAGCGGCTGGTCGCCGAGGCCGGCGAGAAAGCCCGTACGGTCGCCGCCGAGGACGCCGCCGCCCAGCTGGCGAAGGCGGCCCGCAGCGCCGAGGAGGTGCTCACCAAGGCCTCCGAGGACGCGAAGTCGACCACGAAGGCGGCGAGCGAGGAGGCCGAGCGGATCCGCCGCGAGGCGGCGGCCGAGGCGGACCGGCTGCGCGGCGAGGCCGCCGAGCAGGCCGACGAGCTCAAGGGCGCGGCCAAGGACGACACCAAGGAGTACCGGGCCAAGACGGTCGAGCTCCAGGAGGAGGCCCGCCGGCTGCGCGGCGAGGCCGAGCAGCTGCGCTCCGAGGCGGTCGCCGAGGGCGAGCGGATCCGGGGCGAGGCCCGCCGCGAGGCGGTCCAGCAGCTGGAGGAGGGCGCCCGCACCGCCGAGGAGCTGCTGACCAAGGCCCGCTCCGACGCGGACGAGCTGCGCACCAAGGCGAACGGCGAGAGCGAGCGGATCCGCGCCGAGGCCGCCGAGCGCGCCGCGACCCTGCGCAAGCAGGCCGAGGAGACGCTGGAGCGCACCCGGACCGAGGCCGACGAGCTGCGGGCCGAGGCCGAGGAGCAGGCGGCGGCCGTCACGGAGGCGGCCGAGCGCGCCGCGGCCGAGCTGCGCGAGGAGACCGAGCGCGGTGTCGCCGCCCGGCAGGCCGAGGCCGCCGACGAGCTGACCCGGCTGCACACCGAGGCCGAGGCGAAGCTCGCCGCCGCCGAGGAGGCGCTCGGCGAGGCCCGCACCGAGGCCGAGCGGATCCGCCGCGAGACGAACGAGGAGTCGGAGCGGCAGCGCGCCGAGGCCGCCGAGCGGCTGCGGGCGCTGACCGAGCAGGCCGAGGCGGAGGCCGAGCGGCTGCGCGACGAGGCCGCCGCCGACGCCTCGCAGTCGCGGGCCGAGGGCGAGAACGTCGCCGTACGGCTGCGGAGCGAGGCGGCCGCGGAGGCCGAGCGGCTCAAGTCCGAGGCGCAGGAGAGCGCCGACCGGGTGCGCGCCGAGGCCGCGGCCGCCGCCGAGCGGGTCGGGGCCGAGGCCGCCGAGGCGCTGGCCGCCGCCCAGGAGGAGGCCACCCGCCGCCGCCGGGAGGCCGAGGAGATCCTCGACGGGGCCCGTACCGAGGCGGAGCAGGAGCGCGAGCGGGCCCGCGAGCAGAGCGAGGAGCTGCTCGCCTCCGCCCGCAAGCGGGTCGAGGAGGCCCAGGCCGAGGCGGACCGGCTGGTCGAGGAGGCGGACGCCCGGGCGACCGAGCTGGTCTCGGCGGCCGAGCAGACCGCCCAGCAGGTACGGGACTCCGTCTCGGGTCTGCAGGAGCAGGCCGAGGAGGAGATCGCCGGGCTGCGTTCGACGGCGGAGCATGTCGCGGAGCGCACCCGTACCGAGGCGCAGGAGGAGGCGGACCGGGTCCGCGCCGACGCGCACGCGGAGCGGGAGCGGGCCTCCGAGGACGCGGTACGCCTGCGTCAGGAGGCGAACGCGGAGGCGGACCGGCTCCGGCGCGAGGCGCACGAGGAGGCCGAGGCCGCCAAGGCGCTGGCCGAGCGGACGGTCTCCGAGGCGATCACCGAGTCCGAGCGGCTGCGCGCGGACACCTCCGAGTACAGCCAGCGGATGCGCACCGAGGCGTCCGACGCCCTGGCGTCGGCGGAGCAGGACGCCTCGCGCGCCCGTGCCGAGGCCCGGCAGGACGCCAACCGGATCCGTTCGGAGGCGGCGGCCCAGTCGGATCTGCTGATCGGCGAGTCGACCACCGAGAGCGAGCGCATCCGCAACGAGGCGGCCCAGGCCTCCGAGCAGCTCGTCGTCGAGGCCACCACGGAGGCCAACCGCCGCCGGGCCGAGTCCACCGAGAAGGCGGACCGGATGCTGGCCGAGGCGGCGGCCGAGTCCGAGCGGCTGCGCAGTGAGGCGGCCGAACGGCTGGGCTCCGCGCAGGAGCACGCGGCCCGCACCCACGAGGAGGCGGCACGGCTGCGCGCGGAGGCGGAGTCGGCGGCGGAGGAGCTGCGCGCCCAGGCCCGCCAGGAGGCGGACCGGGTGCTGGACGAGGCGCGCGAGGCGGCGGCGAAACGCCGGGCGGACGCGGCCGAGCAGGCGGACCAGCTCATCAACAAGGCGCGGGAAGAGGCGCTGCGTACGGCCACCGAGGCCGAGACGCAGTCCGACACGATGGTCGGCGCGGCCCGCAAGGAGGCCCAGCGGATCACCTCGGAGGCGACCGTCGAGGGCAACACCCTGGTGGAGCGCGCCCGGGCCGACGCGGACGAACTGCTGGTCGGCGCCCGGCGCGACGCGACCCAGATCCGGGAGCGGGCCGAGGAGCTGCGGACCCGGCTGGAGAGCGAGATCGAGGAGCTGCACGAGCGGGCCCGCCGGGAGACGTCCGAGCAGATGAAGACCGCCGGCGAGCGCGTCGACAACCTGATGAAGGCGGCGACCGAGCAGCGCGACGAGGCCGAGGCGAAGGCCAAGGAGCTGATGGCGGAGGCCAATTCGGAGGCGAGCAAGGTCCGTATCGCCGCGGTGAAGCGGGCCGAGTCGCTGCTGAAGGAGGCCGAGACCAAGAAGGCCGAGCTGATCCGCGAGGCGGAGAAGCTGCGCGCCGACGCCGAGGCCGAGGCGAAGGCCACGGTCGACGAGGGCAAACGCGAGCTGGACGTCCTGGTGCGCAGGCGCGAGGACATCAATGCGGAGATCTCCCGTGTCCAGGACGTGCTCGAAGCGTTGGAGTCTTTCGAGACTCCGACCGGGGGCGGGAAACCGGCCGGCGGTTCCGCGGGGGGCGCCAAGGCCCCGGCGGCGGCGGGGACCCGATCGGGGGGCAAGTCGTCCGAGCGGTAGCCGATCCGCGGTGCGCCGTGGTTCGCCATGGACATTCAACCCTTCGAGTGGCAAGCACTCCGGGGGTCAGCCACTCAAAAGGGGTGTCATTCTCCAGATCAAACCGGCATCTGCACGCTGACACGCCGCTATGGCCCCTAGGATTCCCTCTATCACCTCACCGGTCTCATTCGACAGGAACCCCATGAGTGACCCTTCCTCCCCCTTCGGCTTCGAGCTCGTGCGCCGTGGCTACGACCGCGGTCAGGTGGACGACCGCATTACCAAGCTCGTCGCCGACCGTGATAGTGCTCTGGCCCGAATCACCTCTCTGGAAAAGCGCATCGAGGAGCTGCACCTCGAAACGCAGAACGCCCAGGCCCAGGTAAACGACGCGGAGCCGTCGTACGCCGGTCTCGGCGCCCGTGTCGAGAAGATTCTCCGCCTCGCCGAGGAGGAGGCGAAGGACCTGCGCGAGGAGGCCCGTCGCGCGGCCGAGCAGCACCGTGAGCTCGCCGAGTCGGCGGCCCAGCAGGTGCGCAACGACGCCGAGTCGTTCGCCGCCGAGCGCAAGGCGAAGGCCGAGGACGAGGGCGTCCGGATCGTCGAGAAGGCTCAGGGCGAGGCGAACACGCTGCGCTCGGACGCCCAGAAGGACGCCCAGCAGAAGCGCGAGGAGGCCGACGCCCTCTTCGAGGAGACCCGCGCCAAGGCCGCCCAGGCCGCGGCCGACTTCGAGACGAACCTCGCCAAGCGCCGCGAGCAGTCGGAGCGCGACCTCGCGTCCCGTCAGGCCAAGGCCGAGAAGCGTCTCGCCGAGATCGAGCACCGCGCCGAGCAGCTCCGCCTGGAGGCCGAGAAGCTGCGCACGGACGCCGAGCGCCGGGCCCGCCAGACGGTGGAGACCGCCCAGCGCCAGGCCGAGGACATCGTCGCCGACGCCAACGCCAAGGCCGACCGGATCCGCAGCGAATCCGAGCGCGAGCTGGCGGCGCTCACCAACCGCCGCGACTCGATCAACGCGCAGCTGACCAACGTCCGCGAGATGCTGGCGACGCTGACCGGCGCCGCCGTGGCCGCCGCCGGCACCCCGGTGGAGGACGAGCCCGCCACCCGCGGCGTCCCGGCCCAGCAGACCCGCTGACGCCCCGCAGTACCCAGCCGTACCCCCGTGTGCGCCCGGTTCCGCCCTTGTGGTGGCGCCGGGCGCTCGGGCGTTCTAGCGTGTGCGCATGATCGAGCTCGAGGGACTCACCAAACGGTTCGGCAGCAAGGTCGCCGTCGATCATCTGTCGTTTCAGGTCAGGCCGGGCATCGTGACCGGCTTTCTCGGTCCCAACGGGGCGGGCAAGTCCACCACGATGCGGATGATGCTCGATCTCGACCACGCGACCAGCGGCACGGTGCGCATCGACGGCAAGCACTACCGCGAACTCCAGGAGCCGCTGAAGTACATCGGGGCGCTCCTCGACGCCAAGGCGATGCACGGCGGCCGCAGCGCGTACAACAACCTGCTGTGCCTGGCGCAGAGCAACCGCATCCCGAGCGGCCGGGTCGACGAGGTGCTCGACATGGTCGGGCTGACCGCGGTGGCGAAGAAGAAGTCCAAGGGGTTCTCGCTCGGCATGGGCCAGCGGCTCGGCATCGCCTCGGCGCTGCTGGGCGATCCCGAGATCCTGATGTTCGACGAGCCGGTCAACGGACTGGACCCGGAGGGCATCCACTGGATCCGCAATCTGATGAAGGCGCTCGCGTCGGAGGGCCGGACCATCTTCGTCTCCTCGCACCTGATGAGCGAAATGGCGCTGACCGCCGACCACTTGATCGTGATCGGCCAGGGCAAGCTGCTCGCCGACACCTCGATGGCGGACTTCATCCACGAGAACTCGCGCAGCTACACCCGGCTGCGCTCCCCGCAGCAGGAGCGGCTGCGCGACGTGCTGCACCAGGAGGGCTTCACCCCGGTCGAGACGTCGGGCGGCGTCCTGGAGATCGACGGCGCGAGCACCGAGGAACTGGGCGAACTGGCGGCCCGGCACCAGGTGGTGCTGCACGAGCTGAGTTCCCAGCGGGCCTCGCTGGAGGAGGCGTTCATGCAGATGACCGCCGGTTCGGTGGAGTACCACGCTCATTCGGAACGGGATCCGGCGGCCGAACCGCCCGCGGTGGGCGCGGGCTGGGGCGAGGGCTGGAACAAGCCGGGCAGCACCGACAACGAGGGCGAGTGACGACGATGGCATCGGTACCCGCGGTTCTCACCTCGGAGTGGACCAAGATCCGGTCGGTCTCCTCGACGATCTGGACGCTCATCGCCGCGTTCGCCGTGACGGTGGTGATGGGCGCGGCGCTGAGCGCCCTGCTGAACGCCACGTTCGACGATCTCTCCGAGGCCGAGCAGGCCACGTTCGACCCGACCTTCGTCAGCTTCTCCGGGACGATTCTCGGCCAGCTCGCGATGGTCGTGTTCGGGGTGCTGGTGGTCGGTACGGAGTACAGCTCCGGCATGATCCGCACCTCACTGGCGGCAGTGCCCCAGCGCGCGACCTTCCTCCTCAGCAAGATCACGGTGGCCGGTGTGCTGGCCCTGGTCGTGGGGCTGCTCACCAGCTTCGTCTCGTTCTTCCTGAGCCAGGCGATGCTGGGCCACCGGGGCACCGACATCGGCGCGGAGAACGTTCTGCGCGCGGTGGTCGGCGGCGGGCTCTACATGGGGCTGATCGCGATCTTCTCCATGGGCGTGGCGGCGATGCTGCGCAGCTCCATGCTGTCGCTCGGCATCCTGATGCCGTTCTTCTTCCTGGTCTCGCAGATCCTCGCGGCGGTGCCCGGCGCCAAGAGCGTCGCCCGGTACTTCCCGGACCAGGCCGGTTCGAAGATCATGCAGGTCGTCCCGGACGCGATGAACACCGATCCCGCCCCGTACGGTCCGTGGGGAGGGCTCGGGATCATGGTGCTCTGGGTCCTGGCGGCGGTGCTCGGCGGCTATCTGGTCCTGAAGAAGCGGGACGCGTAGGGCCCGTAACCGCGCGCTCGCACGCTGTGCGCAACTTGGCCGGAACCGTCGACGCCTGGTTATCCTCCTAACTCTTACGGGGGTGTGCGGCCGGGCGGCCCGAGCCCCGAACGACAGAGTGAGTCGATGGGGCTGGAGAATGATCGAGGCAGTCGGCCTGACCAAGCGCTACGGCGCGAAGACGGCCGTGGACGACCTTTCCTTCCAGGTGCGGCCGGGCGCCGTCACCGGCTTCCTCGGTCCCAACGGGTCGGGCAAGTCCACGACCATGCGCATGATCCTCGGCCTGGACCGCCCCACCGCGGGTCACGTCACGATCGCCGGCCACCCCTACCGCAGCCTGCCGAACGCCCCGCGCCAGGTGGGCGCGCTGCTGGACGCCAAGGGTGTGCACGGCGGGCGCACCGCCCGTAACCATCTGCTGTCCCTGGCCCAGCTGGCCGGCATCCCGGCGGCCCGGGTGGACGAGGTGCTGGGTGTGGTCGGCCTCCAGGACGTCGCCAAGCGGCGCTCCAGCGGCTTCTCGCTCGGGATGGGGCAGCGGCTCGGGATCGCGGCGGCGCTGCTCGGCGATCCGCAGGTGCTGCTGTTCGACGAGCCGGTCAACGGCCTCGACCCGGAGGGCATCCACTGGGTCCGCAATCTGATGAAGTCGCTGGCCGCCGAGGGGCGCACGGTCTTCGTCTCGTCCCATCTGATGAGCGAGATGGCCCTGACCGCCGACCATCTGATCGTGATCGGGCGCGGCCGGCTGCTCTCCGACATGAGCGTCACGGACTTCATCTCCGCCAACTCCGCCGACTTCGCCCGGGTCCGGGTGCCGGACGACGACGCCGTGGAGCGGAAGAAGCTGACGGCCACGCTCATCGAGGCGGGCGGCCGGGTGCTGTCGGAGCCGGGCGGGGCGCTGCGGGTCACCGGGCTGCCGCTGCCGCGGATCAGCGATCTGGCCCACGCGTGCGACGTACGGCTCTGGGAGCTGTCGCCGCACCAGGCCTCGCTGGAGGAGGCGTACATGCGGCTGACGCAGGGCCTGGTGGACTACCGCTCGACGGACGACGCCAAGGCGGGCCTCGTGGAGCCGCCGCCCCTGGACGCGTACGGCCAGGTCCTCGGCGGCGAGGACCTGGCGCCCCCGGAGCCGGTGGAGGTGCCGCAGGAGGGCTGGTACGCCCCGCCGCCGCCCGTCCACCGGGACCGGGACGCCGGGCCCGCTCCCGTACCCGCCGCCGAGCCCTCCTCCGCCGTCCCGGCCGGGGAGCAGACCAGCAAGGACCTCAGATGACGACGCCGGCCACCCCGCAGGCTGACGAGCAGGCGCCGGAAGCCGGCCCGCCGGTCTCCTACGAGTCGCCGATCCCGATCCGGCCCGCTACCCTCGGCGACGCGGTCGCCTCGGAGTGGACCAAGATCCGTTCCGTACGCGCCACGGTCTGGACGCTCGGCGTGATGGTCGCGCTGATGCTGACGATCGGGTTCGGCACCGCGCTGCTGCTCGCGGTGAACGACGCCGGCCTGTCGGGCGAGCCCGCGCTGGGGCTCGGCTTCTTCGGGGTGCTGCTGGGCTCGATCTGCGTGATCACGCTCGGGGTGCTGACCATCGGCTCCGAGTACAGCACCGGCATGATCCGTACGACGCTGACGGCCTGTCCGAGCCGGGGCCGGGTGCTCGCGGCGAAGGCGGTCGTCTTCTTCCTGCTGACCTTCGTCATCACGACGGTGACCGCCACGGTCGTGGCGGTGTTCCAGACCATGATCCTGAGCGGCACCGTCGCCGCGTCGGCCGGCCAGTGGATGTACGCCACGCTCGGCGTCGGGTTCTACATCGCGGCTCTCGGCCTGCTGTCGCTCGGGGTCGGCGCGATCGTGCGGCACTCGGCGGGCGCGATCACCATCATGATCGGCGTGGTGCTGCTGCCGCTGGTCCTCGCGCTGTTCATGTTCGCCGACGCTCTGCGGGGCCTTCAGCGCTTCCTGGTCGAGTACTCGATCCCCAACCAGCTCAGCGCGCTGTACGGCGCGACGATGACCGATTCCGGCCCGTCCGCCTGGGGGTCGCCGGTGCTGATGGCGGGCCTGGCCGCCGTGGCGCTGGCCGGGGCGCTCGCGATACTGAACCGGCGCGACGTCTGAGAGGGGCCTCAGTGGCGCGGGGCGTTACGGGACCGCTGCACCCGGGTGGTGCGGCGGTCCTTCGCGTTCCAGCACGCCTTGTGCCAGTGCCTGCGGTCGTCGATTCCGCCGTACTCGGGCCAGGCGACCAGATGCGGGACGCCGGAGGGGATCTCCTGGTCGCAGCCGGGGCAGCGGTACCGCTTGCTCTGGGCGCTCGCGCCGCTGACCGGGCGCACCGACCACTCCTCGCCCTGCCAGCTCTCGGTGCCCCCTCCCCCGCCGTATCTGCCGGGCGCCGTGCCGGGGCGTTCGTCGGGACTCTCGCCGCCACGGGGGCGGTTACGGCGCGGGGACACGGGACACCTCACGGGGGCGGATCGGGCACGGTGCGTCCCAGCCTAGAGCCTGGCGTCGGGGGTGGTCGTCGGGTGCCCGGGGCGGTCCGATCCGGCAGTGGAATGAGTTAGCGGAAAATCGCAACAACTTCTCCGTGGACCGTGCCTTTGGCACGTGTCAGACGTTGTTGCCAGTGGGGGAGAACGCGTCGGCCGCAAGGAGGCAATAGGCGATGCGCATCGGAACGTTCGTTCTGGCAGCCCAGTTCCCGGGACAGGGACCGGGTGAGGCCCTGCACCGGGCCGTCCGGTCCACCGAGGCCGCGGAGGAGAGCGGGCTCGACTCGGTCTGGCTGGCCGAGCACCACTTCGTGCCGTACGGAGTCTGCCCGTCGGCGACGACGCTGGCCGCGCTGCTGCTGGGCCGCACCCGCAGAATCCGGGTCGGCACCGCGGTCAGCGTGCTGCCCAACCACCACCCGGTCGCGCTCGCCGAGCAGGCCGCGCTGCTGCATCTGACCAGCGGTGGACGCTTCTCGCTCGGGGTGGGCCGGGGCGGTCCGTGGGTGGACCTGGAGGTCTTCGGCGGCGGTCTCGACGCGTACGAGAACGGCTTCCCCGAGGCGCTCGGCCTGGTGCTCGCCTGGCTGCGGGAGGCGCGCGTCGCGGGGCGCGGCGAGCGGTTCGGCTTCCGCGAGGTGGCGGTGGTGCCGCGCGCGGACGAGCTGCTGGAGGGGCCGGCCGACGCGGTTCCGGGCGCTTCGGGGCCCGAGGTCGTCGTGGCGTGCACCTCGCCGAAGAGCGTGCGGCTGGCGGCCCAGCAGGCGCTCCCGATGCTGCTCGGCATGCACTGCGGGGACGAGGAGAAGGCGGAGATGGTCGCCCTGTGGCGTACGGCGGCCCGGGAGGCCGGCCATCCGCCCGAGGTGGTGGAGGGGGCCGCACATGTGTCCGCCGGGGTGGCCCAGATCGCGGACGGCGCCCGGGACGCCACGGAGATGCTGGTGAAGGCGATGCCCGGCTGGCTGCGCCAGGGGCTCGACGCCCATGTCACGGTCGACGGCAGGCACCGCGTGATGCGGGATCCGGTCGCGTACACGGAACTGCTGTGCGGACTGCATCCGGTGGGCCCGCCGCAGCTGGCCGCCGACCGGCTCGCGGCCACCGCCGAGCGGACCGGGATCACGCGCTTCGCCCTGCTGGTGGAGGGGACGGGCGATCTCGCGGCGACCGAGGAGAACGTGCGGCGGCTGGGCGCCGATGTGCTGCCGCTGCTCACCTGACCCGGGCATGCCGGTGTTCCTCGGTGACCGGGTGTTCCTCGGTGGCATCGGTGGGACATGTGGTGCGGTGGTACGGGAGCTGCCGCCCCGGAGCCAGTTGCACCTCCCGCGGCCCGGGACGGCAGCAGAAGCGTTCAGCAGTCCCGTAGTTCGGGCGACTGGTTGAGCAACTGGCCCCTCACCGAGGTGAACTTGGCCAGTCGGTCGTCGACCGAGGCGTCCAGCGGGAACACCGCGACGCGGTGGCAGTTCTGGAATGCGAGACGCACTCCGAAGTGCCGCTGCAGCGCGCCGCGTATCGCATCACTCGCGAGCGCGCGCAGCAGCTGACCACGTGCCTGCTCGTCCGGCGGCGGCGTCTGGTTGTCGGCGAACTCTCCGCCGTCGACCTTCAGCTGAGCCACCAGCGAGCTGATCATCTCCCATGCGAAGGGCAGGGAGGTCCGGACGCAGTCGACGAAGTCGGCTTCGTCGACCTCGCCTCGCTCGGCCTGTTCCAACAGCGCCGGTGAGACGTCGAGCGACATGGGTTCTCCTCTCGCGACCCCGGAGAGTGGCCGGGGCCTTACGGGCAGGGAAGGGGGGCGACGACGCAGCGTGCACGGGCGGCGACCTCCTGCTTCCACGTTAAGCGCGCAGTCGGGGCCGCACCAGGAGATTGGGAACACAACCGGCCAATAACGAAGGGGCGCAAAGAGGGGCAAGCCCGCTCCGCCGCGACGCGACGCGCACCGAGTGACAGGAGGCGACTCATGGGGAAATCGCGCCGGGCCCCCGTCGTCGAGTAGCGTTGCCGACCATGCGTCTCGTCATCGCCCGTTGCTCCGTGGACTACGCGGGCCGGCTCACAGCCCACCTGCCCTCCGCCCCCCGTCTGATCCTGGTCAAGGCGGACGGAAGCGTCTCCATCCACGCCGACGACCGGGCGTACAAACCCCTCAACTGGATGTCCCCGCCGTGCACCCTGAAGGAGGGCGCCGACGGTGACGAAGGCGTCTGGACCGTGGTGAACAAGGCGGGCGAAAAACTGATCATCACGATGGAGGAAGTCCTCCACGACTCGTCGTACGAGCTGGGCGTCGACCCGGGGCTCATCAAGGACGGCGTGGAAGCGCACCTCCAGGAGCTGCTCGCGGACCGGATCGAGATCCTCGGCGAGGGCCACACCCTGATCCGCCGTGAATACCCCACCGCGATCGGGCCGGTGGACATCCTGTGCCGGGACGCGAACGGGCAGACGGTCGCCGTCGAGCTGAAGCGGCGCGGCGACATCGACGGCGTGGAGCAGCTGACGCGCTATCTGGAGCTGCTGAACCGCGACCCCCATCTGGCGCCGGTCCGGGGCGTCTTCGCCGCGCAGGAGATCAAACCGCAGGCCCGGGTGCTGGCGACGGACCGCGGCATCGGCTGCCTGGTCCTGGACTACGACGCGATGCGGGGCATCGAGGACGACAAGCTGCGGCTGTTCTGACCGCCGTCCACCGCTGAGCGACGGAAGCCGGGTGCCCTCTGCGGGGCACCCGGCTTCCGTGTGTCAGGCCGCCGCCTCGGTGGGCTCGTCGCTCTCCGCCGGGGCGTCGGCGCTCGCACTCGCACCGGCCGACTCGACGGGGCCGGTGGCGGAGGAGGAGCCCTGGGGCGGCGGCGGAGGCGGAGTGTCGTCCGTGGGCGTCGGGGACGGGTCCGGTGATTCGTTGTCCGACTCGGACGGCGTGGGGCTCGGGCTCTCGCTGTCGGTCTCCGTCGGCCGGGGCGAGGTCTTAGTCGGCGTCGGCTTGCCCGGCGAACTGCTCCCGCCGTCCGTCGGCTCGTCCGTCCCCGGTGACGTACCGCCCGACGTGGACGCGCTCGGCGACGGCGAACCGGAGGTGCCGGGGCTCGCCGAGCCGGAGGGGCCGGGGGTCGCGGAGGTCTCGCCGCCGGTCGTCTCGCCCGCCGGGACGGTGTCCTCGTCCGGCTCGTCGGCGGGCAGGCCGTCGTCGGTGGCGTCCTCGGTGGCGGTCTGCTCGGTGGTGACGTTGCGGCTGTCCGGCTCGTCGCCGTCGCCCGCGGTGACGCCGAGCGTGACGACGGTGCCGAGCACCGCGATCAGCAGGGCGCCAGCGCCCGCGGCGGCCAGGTTGCGCCGGGCGCCGCCGAGGACCGCGAGGCGTCCGCCGTTGCGCCGGGCGGCCGGGCCCGGCGGCAGCGAGGAGAGGACGGTGGGCTCCTCGTCGGCGGGGTGCCGGACGAACAGCGGCGCACCCGGGCTCCCGCCCGGCGGTGTGCCCGGGGCGTCCTGGCGTACGACGGGCACCTCCTCGCCCGAGGGGGTGCGGTTCAACGGCGGGAAGTCGCCGGAGCGGTCCGCGACCAGGGCGAGCGCCCGGCGTCCGGCGACCGCGCCGGACTTGTCGGCGAGCGCGCCGCGCATGCCTATGGAGGTCTCCAGCTCGGTCCGGGCCCGGTCCGGGTTGCCGGTGCAGAGCGCGAGGACGCCCAACTCGTGGTGGAAGTAGGCCTCCTCGGCGACCTCACCGGCGATCCTGGCGGCCTCCTGGCCGATCCTGAGGGCCCGTTCCCAGGCTCCCCAGCCCAGGCCCGCCGCGAAGGCCGGAGAGGCGCTACGGGCCAGCAGGACGGCCGCGCTGGCCGCTCCCGCCTCGTCGCCCGGGACCAGCCGGGCCAGCGAGGCGACGATCGCGTCGGCCTCGGCGACGGCCCGGCGCGGGGTGACCGAGGGGTGCGAGGTCCACCAGGCGTAGTGCTGGGCGGCGGTACGGGCGTGGGCGGCGGCCTCGTCCTCGTACCCGGACGCCACCAGCTGGGCGAGGACTCCGGCGGCGAGGCGGTAGCGGGGGCCGGCCGGGGAGAGCAGTCCGCAGCCCGCGAGTTCGCCGAGCGCGGCGTCCGCGTGGGTGTCGCCCACCAGGGCCGGCAGATGGGCCTGGTGGGGCACCTCGCCGCCGAGGGCGACGGCGAAGCGCAGGGTCGCGCGGGCGGCCTCGCTGAGCCGGGAGGCGAGCAGCTCGGCGGGGGCGGCGCCCTCGCCGAGGCTCGGCAGCGGAAGGTCGAGGGTCTCGGCGGTGGGCGCGTCGAGGGGCGGAGGCGCGTCGTCCGCGCGTGGCTCGAAGTAGTCGTACTCGTCGAAGGCTTCGGGGTCCACGCGCAGCCGGTCGCGCTGGACGAGGAGGGATCCGGCCTGGACGAAGCGGAGCGGCAGGCCCTCGGACTCGAACCAGAGGTCGCCCGCCCAGTTCCGCTCCTCCTCGGTGAGGGGGCGTTCGACGACCTTCTCCAGCAGGGCCAGCGAGGCGCCGCGGCCGAGGCCGGCGAGGAGCACCTCCTCCAGGTGGGCGTCGACGCCGGGGGTGGTGGCGTCCGGGGTGGCGGCGAGCAGGAAGGCGCACTCGGGGGTGGCGGCGAGCAGTTCGTCGAGAGCCGCTCCGCCGATCTCCAGGTCGTCGATGGTGACGACGGCGCCGATGCCCCGGACGAGCGCGTGCAGTTCGTCGCGGTCGGGGCGGTGGCTCGGGGCCTTGTAGACGGTGTCGAAGAGGGCGTGCAGCAGGTCGGCGCCGGTGCGGCCGCGGCCGTTGAGGCGGACGACCCCGTCGGGGGCCAGGTCCGCGCAGTCGGCGGCGACGGCGTCGAGCAGCGCGGTGCGGCCGGAGCCGGCCTGTCCGGTGAGGCGGACGCTGCGGCCGCGGGCCAGCAGCCGGACCAGGCGCTCGCGCTCCTCCTCGCGCTCCAGGAGGGGCAGCTGCGGTGCGGGCGGGCCCGCGGGCACCGGGGGTGCGCCGGCGCGCTCGTGGTCGGCGCGTTCGGCGGGGGTGCGGCGGACCGGGGCTTCGGGGCCCGAGCCGGGCGGGCAGGCCTCGACCTCGCTGCCGTCGACGGGGTTGACCGTCAGCAGCAGGTCGCCGGCGGTCAGCTGGACGACGCGGACCTGCTGCGGTGTCTGCACGCCGAAGTCGGCGCCGCCGGAGTCACGGGACGGCCGGCGGTGGCCGGGGTCGCCGCCGGAGCGGTCGTGGCCCTGCCCGTACTCTTCCGGTGCCCGGTGTGTCGGGTCCATCGCAAAGTCCCCCAGACGCGTCGTGCGTGGTTGCCCCTCCGGCCTCGCACGCCCCGCTGTCGCTTCCGGTCCGGTGTCCGCCCATGGGTTCGGTGTCATTCGGCGGACGGCCGAACCCTAGACCTTGGCACAGTATTCATGAAGCGCCGGGGTGCCAGGCCGTCCAGGTCGTCACGTTCCGGTGAGGATTGCGTGACTTTCCCGGTTGTCCGGTCACCCGCCGGCCGCTGGGCCGTGCACGTCCTAGACGCGCGGCAGTGACTCGGCGGCGATGCCGCCCTCGATGGCCAGGATGCGGTGCAGCCGGGTGGCCACCAGGAGGCGCTGCATCTGCGGCGGCACGCCGCGCAGCACGAGACGGCGTCCGGCCCGCCCGGCCCGTCGGTGGGCCCCCATGATGACGCCGAGTCCGGTGGCGTCCCAGGAATCCAGCTCGGTCAGGTCCAGCACGAGGTCGCCGACTCCGTCGTCCACGGCCGAGTGCAGGACCGTACGGGCGTCCGCCGCGCTTCGGACGTCGAGGCGGCCCCCGACGACCAGCTCGGCGTGGTCGCCCCTGATGTGCATATGCGCTCCCCGGTCATGCTCCGTAGAAGGTCCGTCTGTCTGTTCTGCCGGCGGCTCAGCCTCTGCCACCACTGACTGCCGCGACGACAGGGAAGTTGCCGTCTGTAAGCAAACCGATACCGAATTCACTCGGTGGAGTGACTTCGGTTCGTCGGAGTCCGGTCGCCGCCGGGTAGAATCCCCGGCTCCCCCGGCCCGTACGGCGGCGGGCCGACGGGCCGGGAGGGCGGATCCGGTCAGTACGTGTAGAAGCCCTGCCCGCTCTTGCGCCCGATGTCACCTGCGTCGACCATCCGGCGCATCAGCTCCGGGGCCGCGAACTTCTCGTCCTGCGACTCGGTGTAGATGTTGCCGGTGGCGTGCAGCAGGATGTCGACGCCGGTCAGGTCCGCGGTGGCGAGCGGTCCCATCGCGTGGCCGAAGCCCAGCTTGCAGGCGATGTCGATGTCCTCGGCCGAGGCGACGCCGGACTCGTACAGCTTGGCGGCCTCGACGACCAGCGCCGAGATCAGCCGGGTGGTGACGAAGCCCGCCACGTCACGGTTGACGACGATGCAGGTCTTGCCGACCGACTCGGCGAACTCCCGTGCGGTGGCGAGGGTTTCGTCGCTGGTCTTGTAGCCGCGCACCAGCTCGCAGAGCTGCATCATCGGGACCGGCGAGAAGAAGTGCACGCCGACGACGCGTTCCGGACGCTCCGTCACGGCCGCGATCTTGGTGATCGGGATGGCGGAGGTGTTGGACGCGAGGACGGTGTGCTCGCCGACGACCTTGTCCAGCGTGCGGAAGATCTCGTGCTTGACTTCCAGCTTCTCGAAGACGGCCTCCACCACGACGTCCGCGTCGGCCACGGCGTCGAGGTCGGTGGTCGTGGTGATGCGGGCGAGGGCGGCCTCGGCGTCGGCCGCGTCCAGCTTGCCCTTGGAGACGAACTTGTCGTACGAGGCCTTGATGCCGTCACGGCCCCGGGTCAGCGCGGCGTCGGTGACGTCCCGCAGCACGACGTCCCAGCCCGCCTGGGCGGAGACCTGCGCGATCCCGGACCCCATGAGTCCGGCCCCGATGACGGCGAGCTTCCTGGCCACGTTCGCACCCCTTGGTTTCTGTTCGCCCGTGCGCATTTGTTCACGGCGGTTCACATTGCTCTCCGGCGGAGGTTAGTACCCGCCGGGCGCGCTGGGGCGGTGAAGAGATGCGCGTCACGTCTCAGATGACGGACATCACACCGGGACACGTCATTCGGCTCCGCGCCGCGCGTAGTTGAGGACCTGCTCGCCGAGCAGCCCCTCGATGTCGTCGAGGACGCCGAGGGCGTCCCGGGAGACCTCGACGGCCTTGCGGCCCTTCATCATCTCCTGGCTGACATAGCCGACGAGGGCGTGTTCGATCCAGGCGATCTGGCCGCCGACGAGAAGCGGCAGCGGGTCGTCCTCGCTCGCGCCGGTGTCCTCGCGGAGGGTGGCGACGACGGACTGGAGCACCTCCTGCTGGAGGTACCAGAGGCGGGCCTTGAGGGTGGGGGCGTCCTCGATGACGCGCATGAAGTCGGCGAAGCCGTCCATCAGTCCGAACTCCGGGGAGACGGCGACGACGGCGGCGCGCACCTCGCGCAGGACGGCCTCGGCGGCCGACTCCCCCGGGTCGCGGGCGCGGACGTACCGGGCGACGCGCTGGGTGACGCTCTTCATCCGGTCGAGGAAGAGGTCCTCCTTGGCCGGGAAGTAGTTGTAGACGGTGTTCACGGAGACGTCGGCCAGGTCGGCGATCTCGGCGACGGTCACCGTGACGAAGCCGTGCTGGAGGAACAGCCCGGTCGCCATGTCCGAGATGCGCTGCTTGGCCTGGCGCTTCTTGCGTTCCCTGAGTCCCTCACCCATGTCCCCATCGTAGGACGCACCGGACGATCATGAGTTCAGCGCATTTTTGGTGTGACTTAAATTTTTGAGTGCATTGCATTTTTGGGGTCACTCTGTTTTTCTGGCCGCATGACCGTCATCAGCACCGCCGGGCTCGCCCGGACCTTCACGACGCCGAGCGGGCCGGTGGAAGCCGTCCGCTCCATCGACCTGACCATCCGGCCGGGAGAGATCGTCGCGCTCCTCGGCCCCAACGGCGCGGGCAAGACGACCACCCTGCGCATGCTCACGACCCTGCTCACCCCGACCGGCGGCGCGGCCACCGTGGCCGGCCACGACCTGCTCGCCGACCCCGCCGCCGTCCGCGCGGTCTGCGGGTACGTCGCCCAGTCCGGCGGCGTCGACCCGCATCTGACCGTGCGGGAGGAGCTGGTCACCCAGGGCCGGCTGTACCGGCTGGGCCGGGCGGAAGCCGCCGCCCGCGCCGAGGAACTGGCCGCCGCGCTCGGCCTCGACGGGCTGCTCGACCGGAAGGCGGTGAGCCTCTCCGGGGGCCAGCGGCGACGGCTCGACATCGCCATGGGCCTCACCCACCGCCCGGCCGTGCTCTTCCTAGACGAGCCGACCACGGGCCTGGACCCGGGCAGCCGGGCCGACCTGTGGGAGCTGGTGCGGAGCCTGCGCGAGGAGACCGGCACCACCGTCGTCCTGACCACCCACTACCTCGACGAGGCGGACGCGCTGGCGGACCGGCTGATCCTGATCGACGGCGGCACGGTCGTCGCCGAAGGCACCCCCGCCGAGCTGAAGACCCGGTACGCCGGGTCCCCCGACGCCTCCCTCCAGGACGCCTTCCTGGCCGCCACCGGACGCCCCGTCACCCCTGCCGACGCCGCCCCCGTAGCCGTATAGGACCTCATCAGTGCTCTTCCACGACACCGCGATCGTCTTCGGGCGGTACGCCCGGCAGACCCTGCGCTCCCGCTTCCAGGTCCTCTTCGGCCTGCTGATGCCGCTGCTCTATCTGTTCTTCTTCGGCCCGCTGCTCCAGGACCTCCCGCTCGGCTCCTCCGCCGACTCCTGGCAGATCCTCGTGCCCGGTCTGCTGCTCCAACTCAGCCTGTTCGGCGCGTCCTTCGCCGGTTTCGCGATCCTCGTCGAGAAGTCGACGGGCGTGGTGGACCGGATGCGGGTGACCCCGGTCAGCCGGCTGGCCCTGCTGCTGGGGCGGGTGCTGCGCGACGCCCTGCTCTTCACCTTCCAGGCCGTCCTGCTGGTGCTCGCCGCGCTGCTCATGGGGTTGCGCGCCCCGCTGGCCGGCGTCCTCATCGGCTTCGCGTTCACCGCCGTGCTGGCACTCTCGCTGGCCTCGCTCTCGTACGCCCTGGCGATGCGCGTCAGCACCCCGCAGGAGTTCGGGCCGGTGATCAACGCGGTGACGATGCCGGCCATGCTGCTCTCCGGTCTGATGCTGCCCATCACGCTCGGTCCCGGCTGGCTGGACGTGCTCTCGCACTTCACCCCGTTCCGCTATCTGGTGGACGCGGTGCGGGACGCCTACAGCGGCTCGTACGCCACGACGCACATGCTGTACGGGGTCCTGGTCGCCCTGGGCTTCGCCGCCGCGGCCGTGACAGTGGGCACACGGGTCTTCCGACGGGCCGGAGCGTAACTACGCTGACCCCATGGTCAATCTGACGCGCATCTACACCCGGACCGGCGACCAGGGCACCACCGCCCTCGGCGACATGAGCCGCACCGCCAAGACCGATCTGCGGATCTCGGCGTACGCGGACGCCAACGAGGCCAACGCGGTGATCGGGACCGCCGTCGCCCTGGGGCAGCTGTCCGAGGACGTGGTGAAGGTCCTCGTCCGCGTCCAGAACGACCTCTTCGACGTGGGCGCGGACCTCTCCACCCCGGTGGTCGAGGACCCGAAGTACCCGCCGCTGCGGGTGGAACAGTCCTACATCGACAAGCTGGAGGCGGACTGCGACCGCTTCCTGGAGGAGCTGGAGAAGCTGCGCAGCTTCATCCTCCCGGGCGGTACGCCGGGGGCGGCGCTGCTGCACCAGGCGTGCACGGTGGTCCGGCGGGCCGAGCGGTCCACCTGGGCGGCGCTGGAGGTGCACGGCGAGTCGATGAACACCCTCACCGCCACCTATCTCAACCGCCTCTCCGACCTCCTGTTCATCCTGGCGCGGAGCGCGAACAAGGAGGTCGGGGACGTGCTGTGGGTGCCGGGCGGTGAGCGTTAGGGCTCTCTACAGCCGGTCGGCGGGCTCGCGGTCCGCCACCGCGTCCTTGGGGGCCTGCTTCGGGAACACCGTGTAGCCGCCGGCGATGATCAGGTTGATCCCGATCACGATGCCCATCTTCTGTTGCCAGCCCTGGAGCGAGCTGATCGCCCCGTCCGGGCCGACGTACCAGATCGCCGCCTGGAGCAGGCCCAGGGCGACCGCCGCCGCGACGATCCAGCGGGCGGCCGTGCGCCACTCGTGGATCGCACGGGCCATGCCGTACTTCGGCGGCTTCACCGGCGGCGGGCCGCCGAACCAGCGGTGGGCGACCCAGGCGTCCACCTTCTTGACGGTGTGGTGGCCCAGCCCCACCGTGAAACCGATGTAGACGGCGGCCAGCCCGTGCTTCCAGTCCGGCTCGGCGCCGTTCTTCAAGTCGACGGCCGTCACCACCAGCAGCACGACCTCCAGCAGCGGCTCGCACAGCAGCAGGGCCCCGCCGAGCCTCGGTTTCCTCGCGACGTACCGCAGGGCCAGCCCGGCGGCCAGCAGAACCCAGAATGCGACCTCGCAGGCCACGACCAGTAGGGCGATCACGACTCTCTCCTCCCGTTCTCCTCCAGCCTCCCGGCCGCCGGGCGGGGATACGTCGTCGGCGGTGACGAAACGGGACTGCATCCTTCGATGTAGTCGCGGATCGGCCCGCGAAGGGAGGCCCGGGGGCGGCGGTGCGTGTTGGATGGAGGCGTGCTCACCTCGCTCCGGCCCGACCGCGACGCGGTGGCCCTCGCCGTCTCCGGGCTGCTCGGCGGGCTGCTGCTGTGGCTGCTGGGCCTCCACACCCAGGGCGGCCACTCCTCGCTCGCTCCGTGGGTCACGCTCGTACCGCTGACCGCCATGGCCGCGGCCGAGCTGCTGCGCCGCACCGCCCCGCGCACGGCGCTGACGATCGGCGCGCTCGCGCTGGTGGCGGACCAGTTCACCTGGGGCAACCTCGCCACCATCCTGATGTTCACGGACGTCGTGTACGCGGCCGTGCTCTACGGGACTCCGGCCGCCGCCCGCCGTCTCCCCGTGGCCACGCTGCTGGTCACCGTGGCGTCGACGATCGGCTTCCTGGCCTGGTTCCGCAAGCCCGAGGCGCTGCTGATCGGCCTGGTCATCGGGCTGGTCACCTTCATCCCCGCCCTCACCGGGGTCAGCGTGCGCAGCCATCGCACCGCCGCCGACGCGGCCCGGCTGGCGGCCGCGCAGACGGCGCGGCTCGCCGAGATGGACCGGACGCAGGCGGTGATCGCCGAACGGGCCCGGATGGCCCGGGAGCTGCACGACATGGTGGCCAACCACCTCTCCGCCGTGGCGATCCACTCCACCGCGGCCCTGTCCATCGACGACCCGGAGACCTCGCGGAACGCCCTGAAGGTGATCCGCGAGAACAGCGTCGAGGGGCTCGCGGAGATGCGCCGGCTGATCGGACTGCTGCGGGAGGGCGGCGAGGACCGGGCGCCGGCCGCGGCCCCGACACTCGCCGCCCTGGACACCCTGATCGAGCAGACGAACGTCAACGGGGCGTCCGGCGGGCTGGTCTGCACCCTTGAGGACACCCGGGGCCCGGCGGCCGGGGCGCTGCCGACGCCGGTCGAGCTGGCCGCGTACCGGATCGTCCAGGAGTCCCTGACCAACGCCCTCAAGCACGCCGCGCCCGGCCCGGTCGTGGTGCGGCTCGGCCGGACCGGGGAGCTGCTGACGGTCGAGGTGACCAGTGTGTTCGGCAGCCGCCCCGGGCCCACGGCGCCCGGTTCGGGGGCGGGCCTGGTGGGCATGCGGGAGCGGGTGGCGCTGCTCGGCGGGACGATCACGGCGCGGGCGGAGCCGGACGGCGGGGAGACCGAGATCTGGCGGGTGCGGGCCGAACTGCCCGTGACGGAGAGGACGATACGGGAATGACGATCCGGGTACTGGTCGCGGAGGACCAGTCGGCGGTGCGCGCGGGGCTGGTGCTGATCCTGTCCAGCGCGCCGGACATCGAGGTCGTCGGCGAGGCGGGCGACGGCGAGGCCGCGGTGCGTCTGGCGCGTGAACTCCGGCCGGATCTGGTGCTGATGGATGTACAGATGCCCCGCCTCGACGGGGTGTCGGCGACGCGGCAGGTGGTCGCGGAGGAGCTCGCGGACGTCCTGGTGCTGACCACGTTCGATCTGGACGAGTACGTCTTCGGGGCGCTGCGCGCGGGGGCCGCCGGCTTTCTGCTGAAGAACACCGACGCCCGCGATCTGCTGGAGGCGGTACGGACGGTGGCGCGCGGCGAGGGGCTGATCGCCCCGGCGGTGACCCGGCGGCTGATCGCGGAGTTCGCGGGGGCCACGCCCGTACGCACGAGGGAGACGGCCGATCCGGCGGTGCTGGACGCGCTCACCCGGCGCGAGCGCGAGGTGCTGGCGTGCCTGGGCGAGGGGCTGTCGAACGCGGAGATCGCGCTGCGGCTCTCGATGGCCGAGGCCACGGTGAAGACCCACGTCAGCAGGCTGCTGGGCAAGCTGGAGCTGCGCAGCCGGGTTCAGGCGGCCGTTCTCGCCCAGGAGTTGGGGATCTGAACCGAATATCGATCTTTGGTCCAGACCTCTTGACGGTTGGTCCAGACCTTTCTACTGTCACCGACACACACTGCGGTGAGTACGAGAGCACCCGTACTCAGGGCGGCGCAGGGTTTGCAGTCCACGAATCACCCCCGTTTGTTGGACCTCACCCGAGGAGCACCGTTGAGCACTGACACCCCCCAACGCCGTTCCAGATTCAGATGGATCCCCACCCCGAGCGGCAGATCCAAGGTCGTCGCGGGCCTGACCGCGCTGGTCCTGCCGCTGGCCGCGATGGTGGGGCTCGCCTCCCCCGCCTCGGCAGCCACGTCGGCCACCGCCACGTACACCAAGAAGTCGGACTGGGGCAGCGGCTTCGAGGGCCAGTGGACGGTGAAGAACACCGGCACCACCGCGCTCTCCTCCTGGACCATCGAGTGGGACTTCCCCTCCGGCACCTCGGTCGGTTCCGCCTGGGACGCCACCGTCACCAGCAGCGGCAACCACTGGACCGCCAAGAACCTCGCCTGGAACGGGTCCGTGGCCCCCGGCGCCAGCATCAGCTTCGGCTTCAACGGCAGCGGCTCCGGCTCCCCCACCGGCTGCAAGCTGAACGGCGCCTCCTGTGACGGCGGCAGCGTGCCCGGCGACAACCCGCCCTCCGCCCCCGGCACCCCGACCACCAGCGATGTCACCAACACCTCGGTGAAGCTCAGCTGGAGCGCCGCGACCGACGACAACGGCGTCAAGAACTACGACGTGCTGCGCGACGGCGCGAAGGTCGCCACGGTCACCGGCACGACGTACACCAACACCGGCCTCACCGCCGGCACCGACTACTCCTACGCCGTGCAGGCCCGGGACACCGCCGACCAGACCGGCCCGGTCTCCGGCTCCGTCTCCGTGCGCACCACCGGTGGCGGCGGCGGCGAACAGCCCGGCGGCGACAAGATCAACCTGGGCTACTTCACCAACTGGGGCGTCTACGGGCGCAACTACCACGTCAAGAACCTGGTGACGTCCGGTTCCGCCGCGAAGATCACGCACATCAACTACGCCTTCGGCAACGTGCAGAACGGCAAGTGCACCATCGGTGACGCGTACGCCGACTACGACAAGGCGTACACCGCCGACCAGTCCGTCGACGGCGTCGCCGACACCTGGGACCAGCCGCTGCGCGGCAACTTCAACCAGCTGCGCAAGCTGAAGGCCAAGTACCCGCACATCAAGGTCCTCTGGTCGTTCGGCGGCTGGACCTGGTCCGGCGGCTTCCCCCAGGCCGCACAGAACCCGGCCGCCTTCGCCCAGTCCTGCTACGACCTGGTCGAGGACCCCCGCTGGGCCGATGTCTTCGACGGCATCGACCTCGACTGGGAGTACCCCAACGCCTGTGGTCTGACCTGTGACACCAGCGGCCCGGCCGCGCTGAAGAACCTCGCCTCCGCCGTGAAGTCGAAGTTCGGCGCGGGCAACCTGGTCACCGCCGCCATCACCGCGGACGGCTCGGCCGGCGGCAAGATCGACGCCGCCGACTACGCGGGCGCCGCCCAGTCCTTCGACTGGTACAACGTGATGACGTACGACTTCTTCGGCGCCTGGGCGGCCAAGGGCCCGACGGCCCCGCACTCGCCGCTGAACCCGTACACCGGCATCCCGCAGGAGGGCTTCACCTCCGCCGACGCCATCGCCAAGCTGAAGGCGCAGGGCGTCCCGGCCAAGAAGCTGCTCCTCGGCATCGGCTTCTACGGCCGCGGCTGGACCGGCGTCACCCAGGCCGCCCCCGGCGGCACGGCGACCGGCGCGGCCCCGGGCACGTACGAGGCGGGCATCGAGGACTACAAGGTCCTCAAGAGCTCCTGCCCGGCCACCGGCACCATCGCCGGCACCGCGTACGCCCACTGCGGCACCAACTGGTGGAGCTACGACACCCCGGCCACCATCGGCTCGAAGATGACCTGGGCGAAGAACCAGGGCCTGGGAGGCGCGTTCTTCTGGGAGTTCTCCGGTGACACCACGAACGGCGAACTGGTGAGCGCGATCAACAGCGGTCTCCAGTAGTCCCCACGCCGTAACAGCACCACCGCACCACCCCGGAAAAGCACCGGGGAGACGGGTCCGCCCCCCGTCTCCCCGGTTTTTCGCTGTGTACGAGCGCGTGTACGGAACGCTACGCGACGTTGACCCTCTGGCCGGGCGGCGCCGCCTCCAGCCAGGCGAGGAAGCCGGTCAGCGCGTCCTCGCTCATCGCCAGCTCCAGGCGCGTCCCCCGGTGGAGACAGCCGAGCACGACGGAGTCGGACAGGAGCGCCAGCTCCTCCTCGCCCTCCGGCATCCGGCGGGCGATCACCTCGATCGCAGAACGCTCCAGGCCCCGGCGGGGGCGAGGAGCGTAGGAGAAGACCCGGAACCAGTCGACGCGGTCACCGCTGTAGCGGGCGACCCCGTAGACCCAGCCTTTGCCGAGCGCATCGGGTTCCTCCGACACGTCCCAGCGCAGGCTGCAGTCGAAGGTCCCTCCGGACCGCTGGATCAGCCGCCGGCGCAGGCCGAAGACGAACAGTCCCAGCAGGACCATGACGACGACGGACAAGCCCACCCACAATGCGAGGACCATCTCCACCGACCTCCTCGCATCGTCGAGTAACGAACACCGAAACCGTATTGCACCTGCATCGCCTCAGCCGCGACACGGCTGGATTGCTCCAGCGCGGGCCGCGGCTGAGTAAAAACATCTGTCCGTGGGGGTGCTAGAGCACCGCCACCGCACGCAGACGGATCTCGGCGCGCCGCTCAGCGGCAGCGTCGGCATCCGACTTCGCGAGCTCCAGCGCCCGCTCGGCGCGCTGGACATCGATCTCGTCGGCCAGCTCGGCGATCTCGGCCAGCAGCGACAGCTTGTCGTCCGCGAACGAGATGAATCCACCGTGCACGGCGGCGATGACGGTGCCGCCCTCGCTCGTGCGGATCGTCACCGGGCCCGATTCCAGCACACCGAGAAGCGGCTGGTGACCGGGCATGACGCCGATGTCGCCGGACGTGGTACGCGCGACGACCAGGGTGGCCTCGCCGGACCAGACACTGCGGTCCGCGGCGACCAGCTCGACATGCAGCTCAGCAGCCAAGGGTGCTCCTCGGGTCACCACCCGGCCGCCCGGCCGGGTGTTGGGTCAATTCTACGGGGCGTGGTGAGGGGGGCGGGACACACCCACCCCCCTCGGTGAGCCGGAGGCTCAGGAGACGCCGAGCTCCTTGGCCTTGGCCTTGAGGTCGTCCAGGCCACCGCACATGAAGAACGCCTGCTCGGGGAAGTGGTCGTACTCCCCGTCGCAGATCGCGTTGAACGCGGCGATCGACTCGTCGAGCGGAACGTCCGAACCGTCCAGGCCGGTGAACTGCTTGGCGGCGTGGGTGTTCTGCGACAGGAAGCGCTCGACGCGACGGGCACGGTGGACGACGAGCTTGTCCTCCTCGCCCAGCTCGTCGATACCGAGGATCGCGATGATGTCCTGGAGGTCCTTGTACTTCTGCAGGATCCCCTTGACGCGGCTGGCCGCGGCGTAGTGGTCCTGGGAGATGTAGCGCGGGTCCAGGATGCGGGACGTGGAGTCCAGCGGGTCCACGGCCGGGTAGATGCCCTTCTCGGAGATCGGACGGGAGAGAACCGTCGTCGCGTCGAGGTGGGCGAACGTGGTGGCCGGGGCCGGGTCGGTCAGGTCGTCCGCGGGGACGTAGATCGCCTGCATCGAGGTGATCGAGTGACCACGCGTCGAGGTGATGCGCTCCTGGAGCACACCCATCTCGTCGGCCAGGGTCGGCTGGTAACCCACCGCGGAAGGCATACGGCCGAGCAGCGTGGAGACCTCGGAGCCGGCCTGCGTGAAGCGGAAGATGTTGTCGATGAAGAGCAGCACGTCCTGCTTCTGCACATCGCGGAAGTACTCCGCCATGGTCAGGGCGGACAGGGCCACGCGCAGACGCGTCCCCGGCGGCTCGTCCATCTGGCCGAAGACGAGCGCGGTCTTCTCCAGAACGCCCGACTCGGTCATCTCGTCGATGAGGTCGTTGCCCTCACGGGTGCGCTCGCCGACACCGGCGAACACCGACACACCGTCGTGCAGCTTCGCCACACGCATGATCATTTCCTGGATGAGGACCGTCTTGCCGACGCCCGCACCACCGAACAGACCGATCTTTCCACCCTTGACGTACGGGGTGAGAAGGTCGACGACCTTCAGGCCGGTCTCGAACATCTCGGTCTTCGACTCGAGCTGGTCGAAGGCCGGGGCCTTGCGGTGGATCGGCCAGCGCTCGGTGATCTGCGCCTCGGCCTCCGGCTCGTTCAGGATCTGACCGAGGGTGTTGAACACCTTGCCCTTGGTGATGTCACCGACGGGAACGGTGATGCCCGTGCCCGTGTCGACGACCGGGGCCTGGCGCACCACGCCGTCGGTGGGCTGCATCGAGATCGCGCGGACCATGCCGTCGCCCAGGTGCTGGGCGACTTCGAGGGTCAGCGTCTTGCGAGCGCCCTCCTCGGCCGGGTCGGCGACCTCGATGTGGAGGGCGTTGTAGATCTCCGGCATCGCGTCGACGGGGAACTCCACGTCGACGACCGGGCCGATGACCCGGGCGACGCGGCCCGTGGCAGCGGCCGTCTCAACAGTGGTCGTCATTACTTGTCACTCCCCGCGGTCGCGTCGGCCAGAGCACTGGCACCGCCGACGATCTCGCTGATTTCCTGGGTGATTTCGGCCTGGCGGGCCGCGTTGGCAAGCCGGGACAGGCTCTTGATGAGGTCCCCGGCGTTGTCGGTGGCCGACTTCATCGCGCGGCGGCGGGCGGCGTGCTCGGAAGCGGCCGCCTGCAGCAGTGCGTTGTAGATACGGCTCTCGACGTAGCGCGGCAGAAGGGCGTCGAGGACGTCCTCGGCCGACGGCTCGAAGTCGAACAGCGGGAGGATCTCACCCTTGCGGGTGCTCTCCTCGGCTACCTCGTCGAGCGAAAGCGGCAGCATCCGGGCGTCGACCGCGTTCTGCGTCATCATCGACACGAATTCCGTGAAGACGATGTGCAGCTCGTCGACGCCGCCCTCGGCCGTCTCGTTCTGGATGGCCGCGATCAACGGGGCGGCGATGCGCTTGGCATCCCCGTACGCCGGGTTGTCGGTGAAGCCGGTCCAGGAGTCCTCGACCTTGCGCTCGCGGAAGCCGTAGTACGCGACACCCTTGCGGCCGACGATGTACGTGTCGACCTCCTTGCCCTCGGAGGCAAGGCGCTCCCGCAGTCGCTCCGCGGCCTTGATGGCGTTGGAGGAGTAACCGCCGGCCAGACCGCGGTCGCTCGTGATGAGCAGGACCGCGGCCCGGGTCGGGGTCTCGACCTCGGTGGTGAGCGGGTGCTTGGCGTCGGAGCCGGTCGCCACCGCGGTCACCGCACGGGTGAGCTCGGTCGCGTACGGCTGCGATGCCGCCACCTTGCGCTGCGCCTTGACGATGCGCGAGGCGGCGATCATCTCCATCGCCTTGGTGATCTTCTTGGTCGCGGTGACGGCTTGGATGCGGCGCTTGTAAACGCGAAGCTGAGCGCCCATCGATCAGCCCTCGCCCAGGAGCTTGCCGTCCGAGGTCTCGAACTGCTGCTTGAAGGCGGCGATCGCGTCGGCGATCGACTGCAGCGTGTCGTCGGACATCTTGCCGCCCTCGGCGATGCTGGTCAGGAGGTCCTTGCGCTCACGGCGCAGGTACTCCAGCAGCTCGCTCTCGAAGCGACGGATGTCCTCGACCGGGACGTCGTCCATCTTGCCCGTGGTGCCGGCCCAGACCGAGACGACCTGCTCCTCCATCGGGAACGGGGCGTACTGCGGCTGCTTCAGCAGCTCGACCATGCGCTTACCGCGCTCCAGCGAGGCCTTCGAGGCCGCGTCCAGGTCGGAACCGAAGGCGGCGAACGCCTCCAGCTCGCGGTACTGGGCGAGGTCCACGCGAAGCCGGCCGGAGACCTGCTTCATGGCCTTGTGCTGGGCGGAGCCACCGACTCGGGAGACCGAGATACCGACGTTGAGCGCCGGACGCTGACCCGCGTTGAACAGGTCGGACTCCAGGAAGCACTGGCCGTCGGTGATGGAGATGACGTTGGTCGGAATGAACGCCGACACGTCATTCGCCTTGGTCTCGACGATCGGGAGGCCCGTCATCGAACCGGCGCCCATCTCGTCGGAGAGCTTGGCGCAGCGCTCCAGCAGACGCGAGTGCAGGTAGAAGACGTCACCCGGGTAGGCCTCGCGGCCCGGCGGGCGGCGCAGCAGCAGGGACACGGCGCGGTAGGCGTCGGCCTGCTTCGAGAGGTCGTCGAAGATGATCAGGACGTGCTTGCCCTGGTACATCCAGTGCTGGCCGATGGCCGAACCGGTGTACGGCGCCAGGTACTTGAAGCCGGCCGGGTCGGACGCCGGGGCGGCGACGATGGTCGTGTACTCCAGCGCACCGGCCTCTTCGAGCGCACCACGCACGGAGGCGATGGTGGAACCCTTCTGACCGACGGCGACGTAGATGCAGCGCACCTGCTTGTTCACGTCGCCCGAGCGCCAGTTGTCGCGCTGGTTGATGATCGTGTCGACGGCCAGAGCGGTCTTACCCGTCTGGCGGTCGCCGATGATCAGCTGACGCTGGCCGCGGCCGATCGGCACCATGGCGTCGACGGCCTTGTAGCCGGTCTGCATCGGCTCGTGCACCGACTTGCGGACCATGACGCCAGGGGCCTGCAGCTCGAGGGCGCGGCGGCTGTCGGTCGCGATCTCGCCGAGACCGTCGATCGGGTTGCCGAGCGGGTCGACGACGCGGCCGAGGTAGCCCTCGCCGACGCCGACGGAGAGCACCTCACCGGTGCGCTGCACCGGCTGGCCCTCCTCGATTCCGCTGAACTCGCCGAGGACGATCGCACCGATCTCGCGCTCCTCGAGGTTGAGGGCGAGACCGAGGGTGCCGTCCTCGAACTTCAGCAGCTCGTTCGCCATGGCGGAGGGCAGACCCTCCACCTTCGCGATGCCGTCGCCGGCAACGCTGACCGTACCGACCTCCTCGCGCGAGGCCGCGTCCGGCTGGTACGACTGGACAAAGTTATCCAGTGCGTCCCGGATCTCCTCCGGCCGGATCGTGAGCTCCGCCATCTGGGTTCCCTGCTCTCCTTGTTGGGCCCGAAGTTTCTTAAGGGGGTCTGGGGGCCGACCCCCAGGAATCTTCTGCAATTTCTGCACGGCCCAACCGGGCCGCTGGTCTTGCTTCTTCTTGCTCTGTGTCAGCCGGCCATGCGGCGGGTCGCCTCTTCGAGACGCTCCGCGACGGTGCCGTTGATGATCTCGTCGCCGACGCGCACCGAGATCCCGCCGAGGACCGCGGGGTCCACGTCCAGGTTCAGGTGCATCTGCCGGCCGTAGAGCTTCGCCAGGGCGTCGCCGAGGCGCTGCTTCTGCCGGTCGCTGAGCGGCACCGCCGAGGTGACGACGGCGACCATGCGGTCCCGGCGCTCCGCGGCGAGCTTGGACAGCGAGTCCAGCCCTGCTTCCAGGCTACGTCCACGGGGCTGGGTCACGAGGCGGACGATGATCCGCTCGGTGACCGGCTGCGCCTTGCCGCCGAGCAGGCTGCGGAGCAGCTCGCCCTTGGCGGACGCCGTGGCCGTACGGCTGGTGAGCGCGGAACGCAGCTCCGTGTCGGAGCCGACGATCCGGCCGAACCGGAACAGCTCGTCCTCGACGTCGTCGAGGTTCCCGCCGCGCTGGGCCGCGGTGAGGTCTGCGGTGTTCGCCAGCTCCTCGACCGAGTCCACCAGGTCACGCGACTGCGACCAGCGGGACCGCACCAGTCCGGAGACCAGGTCGACGGTCTCGCCGCCGACCTGTCCGCCGAGCAGACGCGCGGCCAGCTCGGCCTTGCTCTCGCCGCTCTGGGCCGGGTCGGTGAGAACCCGGCGCAGGGAAACTTCGCGGTCGAGCAGCGCGGTGACCGATGCCAGCTCCTCGGCGAGCTTCGCCGCGTCGACCGACGTGTTGTCGGTCAGCGCGTCGAGACGCTCGCGTGCGGCAGCCAGTGCTTCGCGGCTCGCGCCGTTCATCGGGCGGCCTCGGCCTTCGCCTCGAGCTCGTCGAGGAAACGGTCGACGGTGCCGCTCTGCCGGGCGTGGTCCTGGAGGGACTCACCGACGAGCTTGCCGGCCAGGTCGGTGGCGAGCTTGCCCACGTCCTGACGCAGCGCCGAGGCAGCGGCCTTGCGGTCGGCCTCGATCTGGGCGTGGCCGGCGGCGATGATCTCTTCGCGCTGCCGCTGACCTTCCGCCTTCATCTCCTGGATGATGACGGCACCCTGCTCCTGCGCCTCCTGGCGCAGACGCGCGGCCTCGTGACGGGCCTCGGCGAGCTGAGCCTTGTACTGCTCAAGAACGCTCTGAGCCTCGGTCTGAGCCGCTTCGGCCTTCTCGATGCCACCCTCGATCGCCTCGCGACGCTCGTCCAAGGCCTTGTTGATGGCCGGGAGGAGCTTCTTGTAGAAGACGAAGAAGACAATGCTGAAGCAGATCAGCCCGATGACAATCTCGGGCAAGACCGGCAGCAGCGGTGACTGCGGCTCCTCAGCTGCCAAGTGCAACATGGTGGACCTTTCGTCGAAAACGTATCGTCAGGTCGCCTGGACTACTTCGGGTAGATGAAGGGCGCGACGAAGCCGATGAGGGCCAGGGCCTCGATGACGGCGAAGCCGAGCAGCATGTTCTGACGGATCAGGCCGGCCGCCTCGGGCTGGCGGGCGATCGCCTGCACACCGTTACCGAAGATGATGCCGATGCCGACGCCGGGGCCGATCGCCGCGAGGCCGTAACCGATGGTGCCGACGTTGCCCACAACGGCTGCGAGAGTCTCAGACATGGATCTGTGATTCCTTCTCTTGATTGGCCGGTGGAGGTTGCGTCCACCGGACGTTCTAGGGGGTGTCCGGGTGGTGGCCCGGGTGTCCTCAGTGCGCTTCTTCGAGCGCCTGGGACAAGTACGTGGCGGTCAGCACGGTGAACACGTAGGCCTGGAGCGCCTGGATGAACATCTCGAAGACGGTCAGGGCCAGCGTCACGGCGAACGACGCGGTGGCATAGACGGTGCCGAGCACGGTGCCGAGCATGTACCAGGTCGCGATCGTGAAGACCAGGATCAGGATGTGACCGGCGAACATGTTGGCGAAGAGCCGGACCGCCAGCGTGAAGGGGCGCACGAAGATGTTCGAGACGAACTCGATCGGCGTCAGGATCACGTAGATCGGCTTGGGCAGGCCGCTCGGCACGCACAGGTTGCGGATACCGCCGACGAAGCCGTTGTTCCGGAAGGTCACCGTCATGTAGACGGCCCAGACCAGCAGGGCCAGTCCGACCGGGTAGGCGATGAGCGAGCTCACCGGGAACTGCGCGATCGGGATGATCGCCCAGAGGTTCAGCATCCACACGAAGAAGAACAGCGACACCAGCAGCGGGACGAAGGGCTCGCCCTTCTTACCGATGATCTCCTTGGCGATGCCCCGGTGGACGAAGTCGTACAGCGCTTCGGCGACCAGCTGCAGCTTGCCCGGAATGACCTTGGGCTTGGAGAAGCCGGCCCAGAACAGAGCCAGGATGGCGAAGGTCCCGATGATCGCGAGCAGCATCGGCTTGTTGAACTCGACCGGCCCGATGGTGAAGATCGGGTCGAAGATGAACGACCACGCGCTCGGGGCTGGGAATCCGCACGAGCCCTGGAACAGGTGGCAGTCAACCTCGAAGGCGAGCGTCTGGGCGTCAGCAGTCACCAGGAGCTCCTTCTGCATGGCGCATGGATACGGCTACCTCGTTGTATCGGAGCGGCTGGCAGCCGCAGGTCGGCACCGGACTGGTTCTTACGGTGAGGAGGCGGCGGCCGGGCCCGAAGCCTCGCGATGAATCAGGCGACAGCCGTGTTGTCCGCGCCCGCAGTACCGCAACCGAGACCGGACGATAGCAGCATGTCGAACAGGGCTTTATCCCGGCCCTACTGGTCATGCTTCCCCTCGGTTCCGCCCGGGGTGTTCCGGCTCTCCGCGTCGGGATCGACGTACAGCGTCTTGCTCCTGGCGTGCCGCACGGTCTGCGTGATGATCCATGTGATCACCGAGACGACCAGCGTGAGGGCGAAGACCTGGAGGTCGAAGAGAGAAGTGTTCCTGATGGCCATGATGAGGCCGAGCAGGAGCACGAGCTGAACCGAGTAGACGAGCAGCCCCATGCCCTGGAAGAGGTCGGGCATCGACTTGGCGGCCCACTGCAGCGCCAGCTGTCCGAGGGCCATGAAGAGAATGACCACCACGCAGCCCACGACAGCACCGATCGCCCCCTTGCTACCGGCGACGAGCCCGCCGACGAGCGTGGCGATGGCTCCCACCGCGGCGGTGGGGGTGGCGATGCGCAGTACTTCGCGCATGTCGGACTGCATGGCGGCAGCTCCACTGGTCTGAGAGGAGGAATGGGGCGTCGTCATGGACGAGCGTAGGCCCGGTCCGCGAGGCGGATTTTCGGGCCAATGGACCGTCTCACTAGGGTCCTTCGGCTCCGTCACCGGGTCTCGTGAACGGTATCACAAACTATTTGATGAGGTCTTTACCTGGAAAGTGTGCCAACTGTCACACGTGAGGGCTAACCCGCGCGCCTGAGCGCGAATGTGGGCGACTTGTGTGGTAACGGGGTGATTTCGCCTGGGAGTGTCACCGACACGAGTGAGCTACCGCAGTATCCATCCTGCACGGAGACGACGATCGGCGGCTGCCGAAGCAGCCGCCGATCAGCCCGCCAGGTTCAGCGTCGGGTGAGGATCAGGAGAACTTGACCTTCCCCTCGATCACGGAAGCTCCCCCGGCCCAACTGCGGCCGGCCTGCACACGGAAGCACGTCCCCTTCTTCACCGACTTGTCGAGGGTGTAGTACTCACCCTTCTTCTTCTTGAAGTCCTTCCAGCCCGTCAGCGACTTCCAGTTCTTGCCGCACGTGATCAGACGAATGCCGATCGCGTTGTCGAACTGCTTCTTGGTGATGGTGTACTGGACCTTTCCGGTCTTCCCCTTCTTGAACTTCTCCGGGGATTCCTTCTTCTCCAGCGGACTGGTGGAGACGGTGAACTTCTTCGTCGCCTTGGCCTCGATCGACTGCGCGGCAGGTGCCCCCGCGGCTTGGGCGACCCCTGCCCCCAGCAGACCGCTCACCATCACGGCCGATGCGGCTATACCCGTGAACTTACGCACTACTTCCCCCTCAATGGATTCACTCATTGACAGTCATGCCCCGGTCACGGGCACGACAGGAAGGGACGCTAGTTGGCGCGACCAGGCAGCCGCAAACGGCATTCCGGGAAGATGCGCCCGGCACATGCAGAGGAATGTCCTATTCCTGAGTTGCGTCGAACCTCTACCAAGGGGCACACGCAAACGAGAATGACATATGTGCTGGTCAAGAACGTGACGAAGCCGGTGCGAGTGGTTGCGTTAAGCAAATCAGCCAATCCTGAGCCCCTCCGTAAGGCTCCAGGGGCGACGCGGTGGAGCGCTGGACTCCGCCCCACCGCAGGTTCCGAATCGTCAGCGCGACGAGTCGATGGAACGGCGATCCGGGAAGCGCGAACGAGCGCCGATCGCGGTAGCGCCGTTGACGCCGGACACCCCGACCGCCACAGGGGCCCGTTCGGCGGCCTCCTCGCCCATCTGAGCGTCTGCCGCGCCCTGTTGGGCCCCGGAGGTCACCGGTGCCGGCTTCTCGCCGTGGGAGGGCGACGGGGCGGGGGCCTGCTCGGCCGCCCGGTGCCGGTAGCGCGGCGGGACGAAGCGGTTGGCCCAGTGCGGGGCGCGCGGGGTGAAGCGGGGCATCAGCAGCAGGGCCAGGCCCACCGCGCTCGACGCGATGATGACGAACACGATCCACGAGGACGCCGAGTGCACCGAGTAGCCGACGGCGCCGAAGGCGATGAGCGCCGACCAGAAGTACATGATCAGCACGGCCCGGCTGTGCGAGTGGCCGATCTCCAGCAGCCGGTGGTGCAGATGACCGCGGTCGGCGGCGAACGGCGACTGGCCGTTCCAGGTGCGCCGGACGATCGCGAGGACCAGGTCGGCGGCCGGGATCGCGATGATCGTCAGCGGCAGCACCAGCGGGATGAAGACCGGCAGCAGGGCGTGGGTGGCCTCGCGCTCGCTGCCCTCGAAGAGCTTCATGAGGTCCGGGTCGACCTGGCCCGTGATCGAGATCGCGCCCGCCGACAGCACCAGGCCGATCAGCATCGATCCCGAGTCGCCCATGAAGATCCGCGCCGGATGCATGTTGTGCGGCAGGAAGCCGAGGCACATGCCCATCAGGATCGCCGCGAACAGCGTCGCGGGGGCCGCCGCCTCGATCCCGTACCCGTACCAGAGGCGGTAGGCGTACAGGAAGAACGCCGCCGACGCGATGCACACCATGCCCGCCGCGAGCCCGTCCAGGCCGTCGACGAAGTTGACCGCGTTGATCGTGATGACGACCAGCGCCACCGTGAGCAGCGTGCCCTGCCACTGGGTGAGGGCGACCGTGCCGACGCCCGGGATCGGCAGCCACAGGATCGTGAGGCCCTGGATGACCATGACGGCGGCGGCGATCATCTGGCCGCCGAGCTTGATCAGCGCGTCGATCTCGAACTTGTCGTCCAGGACGCCGATCAGCCAGATCAGCGCGGCGCCGGAGAGCAACGCCCTTGGCTCGTTGGAGAGTTCGAAGACGCCGTTCAGGTTGAACAGGTGGTCGGCGACGATCAGTCCCGCACACAGTCCGCCGAACATGGCGATGCCACCGAGCCGGGGAGTCGGTTCCCGGTGGACGTCGCGCGCGCGGATCGCGGGCATCGCCCCGACCGCGATGGCGAACTTACGCACCGGTCCGGTCAGCAGATAAGTCACCGCTGCCGTGACACAGAGCGTCAGCAGGTAATCACGCACGGGCTGCCCCACAGAATTCGCCGGCCATCTGAGCCCCACAGACTAGTCTCTGAAACAAGGACTCCACGGTACGGGTGATGGTTCCACGGGCCTCGCCCACCTCGCCTACCCCGGATACGGCGGATTGCGCAGGGCCAGTTCACGGACCTCCGCCGCGATCGGGCGCACATCGCCCGGCTCCCGCACGGCAGCCCCGAACAGCGCCGCGATCCTCGCCATGTCCCCCTCGTCCATCCCCTGGGTGGTGACGGCGGCCGTGCCCAGGCGGATGCCCCGGGCGTCCCCGTACGGCAGGGCGCAGGTGTCCAGGACCATGCCGGCCGCCGCCAGCCGCTCGCGCGCGGTGCGGCCGTCGACGCCGAGCGGGGCCGGGTCCGCGACCACGATGTGGGTGTCGGTGCCGCCCGTGGTGACCTCGAAGCCCTCCGCCTCCAGGCCGGCGGCGAGCACCCGGGCGTGGGCGACGACCTGGTGGGCGTAGAGCGTGTACGCCGGGGTCTCCGCCTCCCCGAACGCGACCGCCTTCGCCGCCACCGTGTGCATCTGCGCCCCGCCCTGGGTGAACGGGAACACCGCGCGGTCGATCCGCCCGGCCAGCTCCGCGCCGCACAGGATCATGCCGCCGCGCGGCCCGCGCAGCACCTTGTGCGTGGTGGCGCAGACCACGTCGGCGTACGGGACCGGGCTCGGGGCCGCTCCCCCGGCGATCAGCCCCATCGGATGGGCGGCGTCCGCGATCAGATACGCGCCGACCTCGTCGGCGATCTCGCGGAACATCGCGTAGTCGGGGTGGCGGGGGTAGGAGATCGAGCCGCAGACGATGGCCTTGGGGCGGCGGGCGCGGGCCAGGGCGCGGAGCCGGGTGTGGTCGATGAGCCCGGTGTCCGGGTCCACGCCGTAGCCGACGAAGTCGAACCAGCGGCCGGAGAAGTTGCCCGGAGCCCCGTGGGTGAGGTGTCCGCCGTACGGCAGTCCCATCGCGAGGACCGTGTCGCCGGGGCGCAGCAGCGCGGCGTACGCGGCGAGGACGGCGGAGGAGCCGGAGTGCGGCTGGACGTTGGCGTGTTCGGCGCCGAAGAGGGCGGTGGCCCGGCGGACCGCGATGCGTTCGGCGGCGTCCGCGTGTTCGCAGCCGCCGTGGTGGCGGGCGCCCGGGTAACCCTCGGCGTACTTGTTGGCGAGCGGGGAGCCGAGGGCGGCGAGGACCGCGGGCGACTGGAAGTTCTCGCCGGCGATCAGCTGGAGGGTGCTCGCCTGGCGGTCCCTCTCCGCGTCCAGGACCCCGGCGATCTCCGGGTCCTGGCGGAGCAGGGCGCCGAAGTCCTGGGGCAGGGCGTCGGGCGCGGGCGACACGGCTGCGGGTGCGGCGGGAGAGGTGACCGGCATGGGACGGCTCCGGGCCTGGAGGTGGGTGCGCCGGCGAGGGGTGCCGGTGTCAGCTCCAACGTACGCCGGGGCCGGGCGCCGTGCCCGCTGTCGCGGCGTCCCGTACGCCGGTCGGCGCACCGGCCGCCCGGTGCGGCGCGGGTGTACCGCTCAGTTCGGGGCGCGTACGCCGGTGAGCGCGGTGACGACCGGGTCGAGGGCCTGGTTGATCTCGTCGCCGATGGAGCGGAAGAAGGTGATGGGGGCGCCGTAGGGGTCGTAGACCTCGTCCGCCTCGGCGGTCGGGGCCAGCAGCCAGCCGCGCAGCGCGGCGGCGGCGCGCACCAGGGCGCGGGCGCGCTCGACGACGCCCTCGTCGCGCGGGTCGGGCAGGGTGGCCGGGTCTATGGCCCGGACCAGCCGGGTGAACTCCTTGAGCGTGAAGGTGCGCAGGCCCGCGGAGTGGCCCATGGAGATGACCTGGGCGCGGTGGTCGCGGGTGGCGGTGAGGACCAGGTCGGCGCGGATGACGTGCTCGTCGAGGAGTTCGCGGCCGACGAAGCCGCTGGCGTCCGCGCCGAAGTCGGCGAGGACGACCTCGGCGTTGGCCTCCATGGGCGCGCCCTCATGGCCCCAGGTGCCCGCGCTCTCCACGATCAGGCCGCCGCTGAGCGGATCGCCAAGGCGGTCCACCAGGGCATGGCGGGTCAGCCGCTCGGTGATGGGCGAGCGGCAGACGTTGCCGGTGCTGACGTGGAGGATGCGGAAGGTGTCGGTCCGCCCCGCTATGCCACGCCCCTCGGGGGCGGTCAATTGGCCACCTCGAGGTCGGGGACCACCTTGCGCAGCTCCTCCGCGGAGAGGGCGCCGGCGCGCAGCAGGACCGGGGTGGCGCCGGTGACGTCGACGATCGAGGACGGCACGATGCCGGGCGTCGGGCCGCCGTCGAGGTAGACGGAGACGGAGTCGCCGAGCATGCCCTGGGCGGCGTCGCAGTCCTCCGGCGCCGGGTGTCCGGTGAGGTTGGCGCTGGAGACGGCCATCGGGCCGACCTCGGTGAGCAGCTCGATGGCTACCGGGTGCAGCGGCATCCGGATCGCGACGGTGCCCCGGGTGTCGCCGAGGTCCCACTGGAGGGAGGGCTGGTGCCGGGCGACGAGGGTGAGGGCGCCGGGCCAGAAGGCGTCGACGAGCTCCCAGGCCTCCTCGGAGAAGTCGGTGACCAGGCCGTGCAGGGTGTTCGGCGAGCCGATCAGGACGGGGGTGGGCATGTTGCGGCCCCGGCCCTTGGCGTCGAGCAGGTCCGCGACGGCCTCCGAGGTGAAGGCGTCCGCACCGATCCCGTACACGGTGTCGGTGGGCAGCACGACCAGTTCGCCCCGGCGGACGGCCGATGCGGCCTCGCGCAGACCCGTGGTCCGGTCGGTGGCGTCGTTGCAGTCGTATCGCCGAGCCATCAGCCGGCCTCCTCGGACAGGTGCGGGTACGGGTGGTGGTGCCGGATCCGGGTCACGGCATGGCCTTGCGGGCGGTGGCGAACCGGGGTCGCTTGTTCAGGTCGGGGTGGTCGGCGGCATCCGCCCAGCCCCGCTCCTCGGTGAAGATCCACGGCACCTGGCCGCCCTGGGTGTCGGCGTGCTCGATGACGACGAGGCCGCCGGGGCGCAGCAGACGGTGGGCGGTGCGTTCGATGCCGCGGATGGTGTCGAGGCCGTCCTCGCCGGAGAACAGGGCCATCTCCGGGTCGTGGTCGCGGGCCTCGGGGGCGACGTACTCCCACTCGGTGAGCGGGATGTACGGCGGGTTGGAGATCACCAGGTCGACCTGGCCGTCGAGCTCCGGAAGGGCGCTCAGGGCGTCTCCCCGGTGCACGGTGACCCTGGACCCCTCGGCGTTCTTCCGCGTCCACCTGAGGGCGTCCTCGGACAGCTCCACGGCATGGACGCGCGAGCGCGGGACCTCCTGCGCCATGGCGAGCGCGATGGCGCCCGATCCGGTGCACAGGTCGACGACGACGGGCTCGACGACGTCCATCGCGCGTACGGCGTCTATCGCCCAGCCGACGACCGACTCGGTCTCCGGCCGGGGCACGAAGACACCGGGTCCGACCTGGAGCTCCAGGTAGCGGAAGAAGGCGCGGCCGGTGATGTGCTGGAGGGGTTCGCGGGCCTCGCGGCGGGCGATCGTCTCCCAGTACCGGGCGTCGAAGTCGGTGTCGGGCACCGTGTGCAGCGCGCCCCGCTTCACCCCGTGGACGAAGGCCGCGAGCTCCTCGGCGTCGAATCGCGGTGAGGGGACACCGGCGTCGGCCAGCCGCTGGGTGGCCTGGGCCACCTCGGCGAGCAGCAGGTTCATCGCGGTTCTCCGTACGGGTTACGGGTGTGCGGGGCGGGCGGGACGCTTACGCGTTGGCGAGCTTGGCGGCGGAGTCGGCGTCGACGCATGCCTGGATGACGGCGTCGAGCTCTCCGTCGAGGACCTGGTCCAAGTTGTACGCCTTGAAGCCGACGCGGTGGTCCGAGATGCGGTTTTCCGGGAAGTTGTAGGTCCGGATCTTCTCGGACCGGTCGACGGTACGCACCTGGCTGCGGCGGACGTCGGAGGCCTCCTGCTCGGCGGCTTCCTGGGCGGCGGCCAGCAGCCGGGAGCGCAGGATGCGCATGGCCTGCTCCTTGTTCTGGAGCTGGCTCTTCTCGTTCTGGCAGGAGGCGACGACGCCGGTCGGCAGGTGGGTGATGCGGACGGCGGAGTCGGTCGTGTTGACGGACTGGCCGCCGGGTCCCGAGGAGCGGTAGACGTCGATGCGCAGGTCGTTGGCGTGGATCTCGACGTCGACCTCCTCGGCCTCGGGGGTGACGAGCACGCCCGCGGCGGAGGTGTGGATGCGGCCCTGGGACTCGGTGGAGGGCACGCGCTGCACCCGGTGCACGCCACCCTCGTACTTCATCCGGGCCCAGACGCCCTGGCCGGGCTCGGTGGCGCCGTTGCCGCCCTTGGTCTTCACGGCGACCTGGACGTCCTTGTAGCCGCCGAGCTCGGACTCGGTGGAGTCGATGATCTCGGTCTTCCAGCCGACGCGCTCGGCGTAGCGCAGATACATGCGCAGCAGGTCACCGGCGAACAGGGCGGACTCGTCGCCGCCCGCGCCCGCCTTGATCTCCAGGAGCACGTCCTTGTCGTCGCTGGGGTCGCGCGGGACGAGGAGCAGGCGGAGCTTCTCGGTGATCTCCTCGCGCTGCTTCTCCAGCTCCTTGACCTCGGCGGCGAAGTCGGGGTCGTCCGCGGCGAACTCGCGGGCGGTCTCGATGTCCTCGCCGGTCCGCTTCCAGCTCCGGTACGTGGAGACGATCGGGGTCAGCTCCGCGTAACGCTTGTTCAGCTTGCGCGCGTTGGCCTGGTCGGCGTGGACCGACGGATCGGCGAGCTTCTTCTCGAGATCGGTGTGTTCACCGATCAGTTCCTCGACCGCCTCGAACATTCGGGGGCTCCTGGTTGGTCTGAATTCTGCGGGCCTGCTGGAGGGCGTACTGCCCGGTGGGGTGTCCGGCGGGGGCTCCCCCGGGCACCCGACCGGAAAAAACGCCGGTTCCGACGCCCCCGGGAAGAGGGCGCCAGGAACCGGCGCAGTGGCTCGCTACTTGCTGGCGGAGCCGGCAGCCTTGCCGAAGCGGGCCTCGAAGCGGGCCACGCGGCCGCCGGTGTCGAGGATCTTCTGCTTGCCCGTGTAGAACGGGTGGCACTCGGAGCAGACGTCGGCGCGGATGGCGCCGGAGTCGATGGTGCTCCGGGTGGTGAACGACGCACCGCAGGTGCAGCTGACCTGCGTCTCGACGTACTCGGGGTGGATGTCGCGCTTCAAGGTGTCTCCTAGTTTCGGGAGGGCTCCGGGTCGTCCGCGCGGATTGCGCGGCCGTGAACCGGGGCCGACGTACCAGTCTGCCAGGACCGGCCGTATCTCCCAAAACCGGGGACGGGAGCCAGGTATTCCCCTACGCTCCGCGCACGGAGAGTGACCGGCGGATCCCGCTCCTCCGGCTCGTCCGGCTCACCCGGCTCCTCCTACTCGACGACCTTCGCGGCCTCGCCCTTGTCGCCGGCCGACTTCTCGGTGGCGGAGGCGGGGATCGGCCGGTCGTGCTTGAGCGCGGCCCAGACCTGGCGGCCGGCCTTCTCCTGCGGCAGGACCCGGTTCGGGTCGGCCGGGTCGTACTCCACCGGCAGGGTCACCATGTGCACGTTGTCCGCGCCCAGCCCCTTGAGGCCGTTGGCGAACCCGGTGAGCTTCTTGACCGAGCCGAGCCCGGAGTCGGTGGTGACGGCCTTGGTGGCGGCGTCCGCGAGGCCGTAGAGCTTCTTGGGGCTGGAGAACACCCCGACGCTCTTCGTCTGCTCCATCAGCGCCTTGATGAACGCCTGTTGGAGCTGGATACGTCCGAGGTCGCTGCCGTCGCCGACGCTCTTGCGGGTACGGACGAGCCCGAGGGACTCCTCGCCGTCCAGGGTGTGGGTGCCCGGCTCCAGGTCGAGGTGGCTCTTGGAGTCGTTGATGGCGGTCTTCGTGGTGATCTCCACGCCGCCCAGCTCGTCGATGAGCTTCTCGAAGCCGGTGAAGTCGACTTCCAGGTAGTGGTCCATGCGGATGCCGGACATCGCCTCGACGGTCTTCACGGCGCAGGCCGGCCCGCCGACCTCGTACGCGGTGTTGAACATCGCCCGGTGCTCGGCGGGAACCGTCTCGTCCGTCGTGTCGCTCGCGCAGGCGGGGCGCTCTATCAGGGTGTCGCGCGGTATCGACACGACGCTCGCGCTCTTGTGGCCCTTGTCGACGTGCATGACCATCGCCGTGTCGGAGCGGGCCGCGCCCTCGTCGGCGCCGTACTTCCCGTTGTCGCCGGAGCGCGAGTCGGAACCCAGCACCAGGATGTCCTGCGAGCCGTCGTCCACGTCGTCGGGACGGTCGGCGCCGAGTTTGGCGTCGATGTCGACGCTGGAGAGGTTGCCGTCGAGCGCCATGTACGCGTATCCGAGTCCGGCCCCGCCGACGACCACGACGCCCGCCACCGTCCAGGCCGCGACGACCTTGGCACGGTGCCGCCCCGAGGGCTTCCTCCGCCGGCTGCCGGTACCGCGTATGCGGCCCGTACTCCTGCTCTGCTCGCTCACGCGTCTCCCTCGTGACTCCAGTTGCCCGTCTGCCCCCTGCCGTGGTGGTCCACGCGCGGTCGGCCTCTCCTGTAGGGACGGCCGAAGCACCAAGAAGGGTTGCATACGCGTCTGTGGCCCCCGTCCGAGGACGGGGGCCACAGGCGATTCGGGCGAACGGGCCGTGAGGCGGCGCTCACCTGGGGTTTCGTGTGCGGTGCAGCGATCGTGCGGACTGCTCCCCGGTCGTCACCGGTGTGGCCAAGGTCTCGGGTCAGCCGAAGAGGTTGAACCCGTTCCAGCCGGTGCCGGCCTTCAGCTTCGGGCCGAAGGGCTTGGTCGCCGAGCCGCTGCTCGGGTAGAACCACATCGCGCCCGTGCTGTCACGGACGGTGATGTCGGCGTTGCCGTCACCGGTGTTGTCCCCGGTGCCGACGTACGCCGTGAAGTTCCAGCCGGTGCCGACCAGGACCTTGTTGGCGAACGGCGAGTTGACGTTGTGGCGGCCCGCGTAGAGCCACAGCTGGCCCTGGCCGTCCCGGGCCAGCAGGTCGGGGATGCCGTCACCGCTGTAGTCGCCCTTGCCGAACAGCGTCAGCGAGCCCCAGCCGGAGCCGGCCACGGCCTTGGGCGCGAAGGTGCCGTCGCCCTTGCCCGGATAGGTGACCAGGGTGCCGGTGCTGTCGATGCCGACGAGGTCGGGGTTGCCGTCCCCGGTGACGTCACCGGGGAAGAGGATGTTCTTGAACGAGGACCAGCCGGTGCCGATCTTCTTCTCGGCCCATGCGGAGCCGTTGAAGTAGAACCAGTACAGGTCGTTGCCCACCCGGTAGACGTAGTCCTGGTAGAAGTCACGGTCCCAGTCGACCTGACGCACCAGGTTGGCCGCGCCCCAGTTGCCGAGGGCCGTCGAGGAGCCGAACGCCTTGCCGGTGGAGTAGTACTCGAACGCCTCGCCCTTCGACTGCCGGGCGAAGAGGTCCGCCGTCGTGTCGAAGTTCAGGCTGGCGTCGTCCACCCGGGGGTTGATCTGCCCGAAGAACGAGCTGACCTTGGAGTAGACGCTGTACGCGCCGGTGGCGACGCAGTCCCGCACGCCCCATGAAACGACGCCCGCGATACGGCCGTTGACCACGAGCGGACCGCCCGAGTCACCGTTGCACGGCGATACGGTGCCCTCGTCCTGGCCCACCGCCGGGTCTCCGGCGCACGTCATCTTCCCGGGCACGAACTCGGAGCCGTAGAAGGACGTGCACGTGGCGTCGGCGTTGACCGGCACCGTGGCCTTGCGCAGGGTCGGCGAGATCTCGTCGCTGGTGGAGCTGGTGCGGCCCCAGCCGTAGACGGTGGCGCGGGTGCCTTCCTTGTACAGCGCCGTCTCGGCGCCGGCGGCCGGCTGCAGCGTCTTGTACGGGAGCGTGGCGCCCAGCGTCAGCACGGCGACGTCGCTGCTCAACTCGGCGTCGTCGTACGCGGGGTGGACCCACTGGCGCCAGACTCCGACGGCCTGGCCGCCGTTGAGGTCGTTGCCGACCGGCAGCTTGGCGGTGCCGCCGAGGACGGCG
>MUNB01000209.1 GCA_002154345.1 Streptomyces griseus | reverse complement strand
CCCTCCACCAGCCCCGCCTGCTCCGGTTGCAGCACCAGCCGGAGCACCGCCCACCACCACAGTCCACCGAGGACCAGCGCCGGCACCCAACGCCGTTTCATCGCTGCCTCCTGCGGCCGACGTCCTTTCCGGCAGTTTCCCCTGGCCGCGGCGGCGGTGCATCCAGAACGTCCGGCCGAAGGGCCACCCACACAGGAGTGCCCCCGTCGATCCGGCGGGGGCACTCCGATGCCACGCGAGCCCTGGTACGCGCCCGCAGGGACGCAGGGCCGAAGGACTACTTGTCGTCGCCGCTGAGCGAGTCCTTGATGCCCTTCGCACGGTCGCCGGCCTCGTCCACCGCGTCCTTGGCCCGGCCCTTGGCCTGATCGGCCTTGCCCTCGGCCTCCTTGCGGTGGTCGCCGGTCAGCTTGCCGACCGCTTCCTTGCCCTTGCCCTTGAGCTTGTCCATGGCGCTGTCATCACTCACGATGTCGCTCCCTTTCGCTCGGTCACTCGTTTCGCGCGGATCACGCGGATCGCTCAGCCGCAGGTCAGGCGCTTTCCGCTTGGAACATCCAGGCGTGCTTCTCAAGCTCTGCCGTCAGCCCGATCAGCAGGTCCTGGGTGATCGGGTCCGGCTCGTCGGTCGCCTCGATGCGCTCCCGCATCCGGCCGATGACCACGCCCAGCGCGTCCACCAGGATCCGCACGGCGTCGGCGTCCTTGATCCAGCCCTCGGGCACGGACGCGATGGCGGTCTCCTTGGCGACCGTGCCGGAGCGCCCGTCCGGGTTGACCCCGACCGCGGAGGCGCGCTCGGCGACCGTGTCGGAGTGCTGCCGGGCCGTGACGACGACCTCGTCGAGCTGAAGGTGCACGGAGCGGAAGCGCGGACCGACCACGTTCCAATGGACCTGCTTGGCCACCAGGGAGAGGTCGACGAGATCGACCAGAGCGCCTTGCAGCGCTGTTCCCACGACCTTGAGATCGCCTTCGGACAACGTGCTCTTGACCACAGACATGTGCGCTACTCCCATCCGTCAGCTTTCACTGACCGTCTCGGTGCATCACCCACGATGGCACATATGAACCAAAACGGTCACGCGGGCCTTGTCATCCGTGTGCCCACTGACCCCCGCCTCACACACGAAGCACCCCACACAACCGACCCCGCACCCCGCACAGAGAACGCAGAAGTCCCGGCCGACCCCGTCAGGGGCCGACCGGGACTCCGGTCGAGCACTTGTGCCGCGTGGATCAGGCGGCGACGACGTCCACCGCTTCCGCGGGCGCCTTGATGGTCACCCGTCCCGACGGCACACCTGCGACCGAAGAGACGGAGACCGAATTGAGCATGGGACGAACCGGTACTGGGACCGGATCACTGGCAGCTGCCGACTCGGCCAGCTCAGCGAGCGAGAGCTCGTCGCTCACTTCACGCATGAGCTCGGACATCCGTACGTCAAGCGCGTCGCAAATCGCGGAGAGCAGTTCGGAGGATGCCTCCTTCTGCCCCCGCTCCACCTCGGAGAGATAACCGAGCGAGACCCGGGCGGACGAGGAGACTTCGCGCAGAGTACGGCCTTGGCGCTGGCGCTGCCGACGCAGCACGTCACCCAGCAGGCGACGGAGCAGAATCATCGGTGGCTCCCTCCTCGGACCGCGTAGCCGCATCCTTCACGCTCTACCGTACCGCCTTGTGCTGCGGCCGTGCGGGGAGCGATGTCGTGTTCACTCAGGGCTGCAAACATCAATTCCCCCCGTGTTGTTCCGTATCCTGTGCCCGCGCATTCTCACCGAGTTCGCCGGCGAGCAGTTCGAGGACGCTTCGCACACTCTCACTACGGATGTCCGCCCTCCCACCATTCAACCGCAGTGCCGTCACTTTCTCGACGCCGGAAGGCCCTGCCACGGCAACGAAGACGGTGCCGACCGGCTGCCCGTCCTGCGGCTCCGGCCCCGCGACCCCCGTGGTGGAGACGCCCCAGTCCGCGTCGAGAACCCGGCGCACACCGGCCGCCATCTGCAGCGCGACCTCGGGGTCCACGGCTCCGCGCTCCGCCAGAAGGGCCCCGTCCACGCCCAGGACGTCCCGCTTCAGGACGGTGGCGTACGCCGTCACCGATCCCCGGAAGGACAGGGAAGCGCCGGGTACGGAGGTCAGCTCGGCGGCGACCAGGCCGCCCGTGAGCGATTCGGCGACGGCGAGCGTCTCGCCCCGCGCTCCGAGCAGCCGGAGCACCCGGGCAGCGGCTGTCACCGCTCGGCCTCCGCGGCGTCGCGCGCCTCGGCGGCCTGACCAGAGGCCGGTCCGGCTGCCGGACCGGCGCCGACCGCCGTGCCCGCAGGGGTCTGAAGGGCCTCCACGGCCTCCGCGGCCCGCTCGGCGGCGGCAGCGCGCTCGGCGGCGAGGCCCTTGCGGCGCAGGACGACGGCCTGGCGTACGTAATCGAGTCCGGTGACGACCGTCAGCACGACGGCGACCATCATCACCCAGAAGCGCAGCGTCGCCAGCGGCCCGGTGAGCACCAGGACGTACATCCCGGCCGCCGTCCCCTGCGCGAGCGTCTTCAGCTTGCCGCCTCTGCTGGCCGGGATCACCGCATGGCGGATGACCCAGAACCGCATCAGCGTGATGCCCAGCTCACGGGCGAGGATCACGCCGGTGATCCACCAGGGCAGATCGCCCAGGACGGAGAGGGAGACCAGCGCCGCGCCCATGATCGCCTTGTCGGCGATCGGGTCGGCAATCTTCCCGAAGTCGGTGACCAGGTTGTACGCCCGTGCCAGATGACCGTCGAACAGGTCGGTGATCATCGCGATGGCGAAGGCCGCCCAGGCGAAGGAGCGCCAGACCGGGTCGTATCCGCCGTCGTGGAACAGCAGCAGCACGAAGCCGGGCACGAGCAGCAGTCGCACCATGGTCAGGATGTTGGCGATGTTCCACAGGCTGGCCTGGTTGACGGCCGCAGTGCCCAGCTTGCCGCCGCGGACCGGCTTCGCGCCGGAGCCGCCTGCCGCGGATGCCGGGACTCCCGTCATCTGGCTACCTCCGCAAGCTCGTGGTGTTCGGCCACCAGGTCGACGCCCTCGGTGCCCACTGCCTTTGCCTCGACCATACGGCCCGGCACGAGTCCCTCGCGTGTGGTGAAGACCACCTGGCCATCCGTTTCGGGAGCCTGGTGGGCCGCACGCCCGATCGCGACCTCGCCGTCGTCCTCCGACTCCACGGACTCCACCAGCACCTGGAGGGTCTCGCCGACGCGCTCCTCGGCCCGCTGCGAGGTCAGCTCCTCGGCCAGCTGGGAGATATGGGCCAGGCGCTCCGCGATGGTGTCGGCGTCGAGCTTGTTCTCGTAGCCGACCGCCTCGGTGCCCTCCTCGTCGGAGTAGCCGAACACGCCGATCGCGTCGAGGCGGGCGCCGGTGAGGAAGCGTTCCAGCTCGGCGAGGTCCGCCTCGGTCTCGCCGGGGAAGCCGACGATGAAGTTGGAGCGGGCGCCGGCCTCGGGGGCCTTGTTCCGGATGGTGTCCAGGAGCTCCAGGAAGCGGTCGGTGTCGCCGAAGCGGCGCATCGTGCGCAGCACGCTCGGGGAGGAGTGCTGGAAGGAGAGGTCGAAGTACGGGGCGACCTTCGGCGTCGAGGTGAGGACGTCGATGAGGCCGGGGCGCATCTCGGCGGGCTGGAGGTAGCTGACCCGGATCCGCTCGATGCCGTCCACGTCGGCCAGCTCGGGCAGCAGGGTCTCCAGGAGGCGGATGTCGCCGAGGTCCTTGCCGTAGGAGGTGTTGTTCTCGGAGACGAGCATGACCTCCTTGACGCCCTGCTCGGCGAGCCAGCGGGTCTCCTGGAGGACGTCCGAGGGGCGGCGCGAGATGAACGAGCCGCGGAAGGAGGGGATGGCGCAGAAGGAGCAGCGACGGTCGCAGCCGGAGGCGAGCTTCACCGAGGCGACAGGGCTGGTGCCGAGCCGGCGGCGCAGCGGTGCCCGCGGTCCGGAGACCGGCGCGACGCCTTCGGGCAGGTCCTCGGGGGCCGGGGCGGGCGTCTCCTGGGCGTGGCCGGGCAGCGCGACGGCGGCGTCCTGTCGCTCGGCGGGGCTGATCGGCAGCAGCTTGCGGCGGTCGCGCGGGGTGTGCGAGGCGTGGATGCCGCCGTTGAGGATGGTCTGGAGCCGGTCGGAGATGTCGGCGTAGTCATCGAATCCGAGGACGCCGTCCGCTTCCGGCAGGGCCTCGGCGAGGTCCTTGCCGTAGCGCTCGGCCATGCAGCCGACGGCGACGACGGCCTGGGTGCGGCCGTGATCCTTCAGATCGTTGGCTTCGAGCAGGGCGTCGACGGAGTCCTTCTTGGCGGCTTCGACGAACCCACAGGTGTTGACGACTGCGACATCCGCGTCGGAGGCATCCTCGACGAGGTCCCAGCCGTCCGCTGCCAAGCGGCCTGCAAGCTCCTCCGAGTCCACCTCGTTACGGGCGCAGCCAAGAGTGACAAGGGCGACGGTACGGCGTTCGGGCATGGACTCAAGACTACTTTGTCCCGGCGGCCCCCCTGCCGTGCAGGGTTGCCTGCCCGCGTCACTGTTACTCCCCGTAGCGGCGGGCCGGTCCGGGGAACGCCGACGGGCGCCCGGCGCGAGGCCGGACGCCCGTCGGACGTCCACGGGAACGGAGGGCGGCGGATCAGCCGGCCTCGGGGTCGCCCTTGGTGTAGGAGAGCCGTTCGACCTGGCCGGGACCGAAGCGGTCCTCGACCTGCTTGCCGTTGACGAAGAGGTCGATCGCCCCGGCGTCGCCGAGGACGAGGTCGATGCGCTCCTTGTCCTGGAAGGTCTTGGACTCGCCCTGGAGCAGCAGCCCGTCGAAGAGCAGCCGGCCGTTGTGGTCCTTGGCCGAGATCCAGCTCTTGCCCCGGTCCGCGCTGAGCTTGACCGTCACCTTGTCCCGGGGGGCGGCGGCGATGGCGCTCTCGGAGGGCACGGGCTCGGGGTCGGCGGGCTTGGTGGCGGTGGGCTTGGCCGCGGTCTTGTCGGGCTTGGAGCCCTCCGCGATCTGTGCGGTGTTGGAGGGCTCGTCCTCACCGTCGAAGAGCGTGAAGCCGACGAACCCGACGACGGCGACGATGGCCGCGACCATGGCCGCGGTCCAGTTGGGCCGCCGGGGCTCGGAACGGATGCGTTCCGCTTCGAACAGCGGTGCCGCGGGGGTCGGTGCGGGACGCCCGCCGTGATCGGCGTCGTACTCCTCGACCAGCGGTTCCGGATCGAGGCCGACGGCACGGGCGAACGTGCGGATGTGACCGCGGGCGTAGACGTCGCCGCCGCAGCGGGAGAAGTCGTCCTGCTCGATCGCGTGCACGATGGGGATGCGCACCCGGGTGGAGCTGCTGACTTCCTCGACCGTCAGACCTGCGGCGATACGAGCCTGCTGGAGGGCACGACCGATCGAAGGCCGGTCGTCTTCGGGGGAGTTGCCGATGGACACGGGGGCGCCTTTCGAGCGTGAGCCACCTGCTGGATGTTCAGTCTAGGGGGGGTACGAAAGGGAGGGGCAACCGGGAGGGACGACTTTGTACGCCATCGGGCTCGCCGGACGGCCCCGCCACCGGCTCCGGGGTGGAGCGGGGGCGGAACACAGCCCCGATCGAGGACTGGGCAACCTGTAGTGGGCCGAACGGGGTGGGGTGACGGGTGAGGTGACGACGGAGCGGGCTGCGGGGAGGAGCACGGTTCCGTCCCTCCCTTCAACTGGACGTACGACCGTACGAAACGGTTGCCCACAAAACCTTTACGGAGCGGATTCTGTGACGACAGGCCCTAGGGAGCGGATTCCCCGCGGATGACGGCCAACACCCCGTCGAGCTCGTCGGGTTTCACCATGACGTCCCGTGCCTTGGATCCCTCGCTGGGCCCGACGATGTTGCGGGACTCCATGAGGTCCATCAGCCGGCCCGCCTTCGCGAAGCCGACCCGGAGCTTGCGCTGGAGCATCGAGGTCGATCCGAACTGGGTGGAGACGACCAGCTCGGCGGCCTGGCAGAGCAGGTCCAGGTCGTCGCCGATGTCCTCGTCGATCTCCTTCTTCTGCTTCGTCCCCACCACGACGTCGTCCCGGAAGACCGGGGCCATCTGGTCCTTGCAGTGCTGGACGACGGCGGCGACCTCGTCCTCGGTGACGAAGGCGCCCTGCATACGGGTGGGTTTGTTGGCGCCCATCGGGAGGAAGAGCCCGTCGCCCTTGCCGATGAGCTTCTCGGCGCCGGGCTGGTCGAGGATGACCCGGCTGTCGGCGAGGGAGGAGGTGGCGAAGGCGAGCCGGGAGGGCACGTTCGCCTTGATCAGACCGGTCACCACGTCGACCGAGGGGCGCTGGGTGGCGAGCACCAGGTGGATGCCGGCGGCGCGGGCCAGCTGGGTGATGCGGACGATCGAGTCCTCGACGTCGCGCGGGGCCACCATCATCAGGTCGGCCAGCTCGTCGACGATCACCAGCAGATACGGGTACGGGGACAGCTCACGCTCGCTGCCCTCGGGCGCCTTGCACTTGCCGTTGCGCACCGCGTGGTTGAAGTCGTCGATGTGCCGGTAGCCGAAGTTGGCGAGGTCGTCGTAGCGCAGGTCCATCTCCCGCACGACCCACTGGAGCGCCTCGGCGGCCTTCTTGGGGTTGGTGATGATCGGGGTGATGAGGTGGGGGATGCCCTCGTACGCGGTGAGCTCGACGCGCTTGGGGTCGACGAGGACCATCCGCACGTCGTCCGGGGTGGCCCGCACCATGATCGAGGTGATCAGGCAGTTGATGCAGGAGGACTTGCCGGAACCGGTGGCGCCGGCGACGAGGACGTGCGGCATCTTGGCGAGGTTGGCCATCTCGTAGCCGCCCTCGACGTTCTTGCCGAGCGCCACGAGCATCGGGTGGTCGTCCTCGGCTGCGTCCGCGAGGCGCAGTACATCGCCGAGGTTGACCATCTCGCGGTCGGAGTTGGGGATCTCGATGCCGACGGCGGACTTGCCCGGGATCGGCGAGATGATCCGCACGTCCGGGCTGGCCACGGCGTACGCGATGTTCTTGGCGAGCGCCGTGATCTTCTCGACCTTCACGGCGGGGCCGAGCTCGATCTCGTAACGGGTGACCGTCGGGCCCCGGGTGAAGCCGGTGACCGCGGCGTCGACCTTGAACTCCGAGAAGACGTTGGTCAGCGAGGCGACGACCGCGTCGTTGGCGGCGCTGCGGGTCTTGCCCGGTCCGCCGCGCTCCAGCAGGTCGAGCGAGGGCAGCGAGTACGTGATGTCGCCGGACAGCTGGAGCTGCTCGGCGCGGGCGGGCAGGCCCTCGGAACGCTCCGGAGCGGGCTTGGTCAGGTCGGGAACGGCACCGGACCGGTCGGAGGCGCCACCGGAACGGTCACCACCGGTCGGCTCGTCGGTGTCACCGGACCGGCGGCCCGCCCCGCTCTTCCCCGCTCCGTCCCGCTCGGCCTCCCGGGCGCCGGGAACGGGCGTCCCGGTGCGCTCGCGGTCCACGGAGACGCCCTGGGTCAGATCGGCGACGATCGGCGAGGGCGGCATGCCGTTGAGCACGGCCCCGTCGAGCGCGGCGGCAGCGGCGGCCGCGACGTCCACCGCGTCCAGCGGCCGGTTCATCGCGGGCTGCGCGGCGGGCCTGCGGGACCTCCTGCGCTTGGTGAGCGCCTCCGCCTCGGCCTGGTCGTGGTCGTAGACCGGGTCCGCGTCCGGGTCCGTGCGGCGCGCGCCGCGCCGCTGGTGCCGCTCGGGCAGTGCCTCGCGCCACTGTTCGTCGTAGCGTTCGTCGTCGTTCTCGTCCCCCTCGCCGGCCTCGGGCAGCGGTTCCACGATGCCGAGGCGGACGCCGAGCTGGCGCAGCCGCTGCGGGATGGCGTTGACCGGGGTGGCGGTGACGACGAGGAGTCCGAACACGGTCAGCAGCACCAGCAGCGGTACGGCGAGGACCTCGCCCATCATGAAGATCAGCGGCTTGGAGGTGGCCCAGCCGACCAGCCCGCCCGCGTCCTGCATCGCCTCGGTGCCCTCGTCCCGGCCCGGCGAACCGCAGGCGATGTGGACCTGGCCGAGGACTCCGATGACCAGCGCGGACAACCCGATGACGATGCGTCCGTTGGCCTCGGGCCGCTCCGGATAGAGGATCAGCCGTACCGCCATCGCGCCCAGCAGTATCGGCGCGAGCAGATCGAGCCGGCCGAAGGCCCCGGTCACCAGCATCTCGACCAGGTCGCCGACCGGCCCCTGGAGGTTGGACCAGGTGCCCGCGGCGACGATCAGCGCCAGGCCGAGCAGCAGCAGCGCGAGGCCGTCCTTGCGGTGGGCGGGGTCAAGTCCCTTGGCGCCACGCCCTATCGAGCGGAACAGCGCGCCGACGCCGTGCGCCGCCCCGAGCCAGACCGCCCGCACCAGCCGGTAGATGCCCCCGGTGGGTGACGGTGCGGGTTTGGGCGCGGGCTTCTTGGCCGCCGCCTTCTTCGCGGGGGCCTTCTTCACGGGAGCTGCCGACTTCTTCGGCGCGGTCTTCTTGGCGGGCGCGGCTTTCTTCGCCGGGCCCGAGGTACGGCCGACGCGCTTCGCGGTGCCCGCCGTGCCCTGGGAACCCTTGCCGGACGTACGTGAGGCCATGATGCCGAGGTTACCGCTGTCGTCGCCCGTGAACACGTTCGCCTACTGGTTCACTCGACCGTGTCGCCTCCGGACGGCCGGGAACTGACGCCGCCTCACGGCAGGGGACAGCCGGTCAGCCCTGCGCGGGCAGCACGCCCGTGCCTCCGCCGGTGCCCGGCTCCAGCGCGTCGAGCGCGCGGCGCAGGCCGGTCAGCTTGCGTTCGAGATGGGCGGCGGTGGCGACCGCCGCGGCGTCGGCCGATTCGTCGTCGAGCTGCTTGGAGAGCGCTTCCGCCTGCTCCTCGACCGCCGCGAGCCGCGCGGAGAGCTCGGCCAGCAAACCGGCCGGCTCCTTCTCGTGCTCGCCGCCCGCGTGGCCGTCGCCCTCCAACTGGAGCCGCAGCAGAGCGGCCTGCTCGCGGAGCTTGCAGTTCTTCATGTACAGCTCGACGAAGACCGAGACCTTGGCGCGCAGCACCCACGGGTCGAACGGCTTGGAGATGTAGTCCACCGCACCGGCCGCGTAGCCGCGGAAGGTGTGGTGCGGACCGTGGTTGATCGCGGTGAGGAAGATGATCGGGATGTCCCGGGTCCGCTCCCGCCGCTTGATGTGCGCGGCGGTCTCGAAACCGTCCATGCCCGGCATCTGGACGTCCAGCAGAATGACCGCGAAGTCGTCCGTGAGCAGCGCTTTGAGCGCCTCCTCCCCTGACGATGCCCGGACCAGTGTCTGATCGAGCGCAGAGAGGATGGCCTCCAGCGCCAGCAGATTCTCCGGCCGGTCATCGACCAGGAGGATCTTGGCCTTCTGCACCATGGCCCGCCCTCCTCGCCCCGGAAATGCACCGGGTGCCGCCCCAGGGGACGACTCCCTTGCGCCGTCCGTCCTTGTGCCGGTCATGGTAGCCGCACCCCGCCCGTCACCACACCCTGTCACCGCGATGTCACTGTGCACATACCGCAAACGCGGTGGGAGACCAGAAGGTTCCCCGAATGCAGCGCCTTCACACCCGTTCGAGCACAGTCGGTCAACAACTCACGCCAATTCGTTCAATCCTCGATCACTCTCCGTGCATCCACTGCTCCATCACCGCGAGCAGGTGATCAGGATCGACCGGCTTCGTCACATAGTCGGAAGCCCCGCAATCGATGGCCTTCTCCCGGTCGCCCTTCATCGCCTTCGCGGTGAGCGCCACGATCGGCAGGCCGGCGAACTGGGGCATCCGCCGGATCGCGGTCGTCGTCGCGTAACCGTCCATCTCGGGCATCATGATGTCCATCAGCACGACCGTCACATCGTCGTGCTGCTCCAGCACTTCGATGCCCTCACGGCCGTTCTCCGCGTACAGCACCGACAGTCCGTGCTGCTCCAGCACGCTGGTGAGCGCGAAGACATTGCGGATGTCGTCGTCGACGATGAGCACCTTCTCGCCGCGGAAGCGGAATGTCCGCCGGGGCGCCGGCTCCTCCGCCGCGGCCTGGCCCTGAACCTGCCCATCGCCCTGGCTCCCCGGCGCCCGCTCCTCCTGCTGCGGGGCGCTCTCGGACGGGGTGCGGCCGGCCGGCAGCGCGGCCCTGCCCGCCGCCTCCCCCAGCGCCTTGCGCCGCCGCCGGAACATCCCGGCGGAGTTGGCCGGATCGCCGTACGGAGCCGACTGGCCCTGCGGGGACTGCGGCTGCCCCAGCTCGCCCGTACCGCCCAGCACCTCGGCGGAACCGGAACCCACCGGCGGGTAGCCCTGGGGCGGCAGTTCGGCGCGGTGCAGCGGCAGGTACAGGGTGAAGGTGGAACCGCGCCCCGGCTCGCTCGCCGCGTGGATCTCGCCGCCGAGCAGCCGTGCGATCTCCCGGCTGATGGAGAGACCGAGGCCGGTGCCGCCGTACTTCCGGCTCGTCGTGCCGTCCGCCTGCTTGAACGCCTCGAAGATCACCAGCATCTTGCTGGACGCGATCCCGATCCCGGTGTCGGTCACCGAGAAGGCGATCAGATCGGCGTCCGCGTCCCGCAGCGAACCCGCCTCCAGCAGGTGTTCACGGATCGCGTTGGGCACATCGGCGCCGGCCGGCCGGATCACCAGCTCCACCGCACCGCTGTCGGTGAACTTCACCGCGTTGGACAGCAGGTTGCGCAGCACCTGGAGCAGGCGCTGCTCGTCGGTGTGCAGCGTCGCGGGAAGCTCCGGCGACACCCGTACGGAGAAGTCGAGCCCCTTCTCCGCGGTGAGCGGGCGGAAGGTCGCCTCCACGTAGTCGACCAGCTGGACCAGCGCGATCCGGGTCGGGCTGACGTCCATCTTGCCCGCCTCGACCTTCGACAGGTCCAGGATGTCGTTGATCAGCTGGAGCAGGTCGGAACCGGCCCCGTGGATCGTCTCGGCGAACTCCACCTGCTTCGGCGAGAGATTGCCCTCGGCGTTGTCCGCCAGCAACTTGGCCAGAATCAGCAGTGAGTTGAGCGGCGTACGCAGCTCGTGCGACATGTTCGCCAGGAACTCGGACTTGTAGCGCATCGAGACCGCGAGCTGCTCGGCGCGCTCCTCCAGCACCTGCCGCGCCTCCTCGATCTCGGTGTTCTTCACCTCGATGTCGCGGTTCTGCTGGGCCAGCAGCTCGGCCTTCTCCTCCAGTTCGGCGTTGGACGCCTGGAGGGCCTTCTGCCGGTTCTCCAACTCCTGCGAGCGGTCACGCAGTTGCTCGGTCAGCTCCTGCGACTGCTCCAGCAGCTTCTCGGTCTTGGTGTTGACGCTGATCGTGTTGACGCTCGTCGCGATCATCTCGGCGAGCTGGTTGAGGAAGTCCCGCTGGATGTGCGTGAACGGCTGGAAGGAGGCCAGCTCGATCACGCCGAGAACCTTGCCCTCGAAGAGCACCGGCAGCACGATCACATGCGCCGGAGGGGCCTCACCCAGACCGGAGGAGATCTTCAGATAGCCCGGCGGCACGTTGTCCACCTGGATCGTCCGCTTCTCCTCGGCCGCCGTCCCGATGAGCGTCTCACCGGGCCGGAAGGAGGTCGGCATCGAACCCGCGGAGTAGCCGTAACTCCCCCGCATCCGCAGCTCGTACGCGCCGGCCTCGCCGTTGTCCGGACCCACCTCGTCCGAGTCGCCCGCGGCCATCGCCAGGAAGAACGCACCGTGCTGCGCCGAGACCACCGGCGTCAGCTCGCTCATGATCAGCGAGGCCACGTCGTCCAGATCGCGGCGGCCCTGCATCAGACCGGAGATCCGGGCCAGGTTGCCCTTCAGCCAGTCCTGCTCCTTGTTGGCGAGCGTGGTGTCGCGCAGGTTCGCGATCATCGTGTTGATGTTGTCCTGGAGGACCTGGATCTCCCCGGCCGCGTCCACATCGATCTTGAGGTTCAGATCGCCGCGGGTCACCGCGGTGGCGACGGCCGCGATGGCCCGCACCTGACGGGTCAGGTTCCCGGCCATCTCGTTCACCGACTCGGTGAGGTCGCGCCAGGTGCCGTCCACGTCCCGCACCCGCGCCTGACCGCCCAGCTGCCCCTCGGTGCCCACCTCGCGGGCGACCCGGGTCACCTGCTCGGCGAACGAGGACAGCTGGTCGACCATCGTGTTGATGGTGTTCTTCAGCTCCTGGATCTCACCGCGCGCGTCGATGTCGATCTTCTTGGTCAGGTCGCCCTTGGCGATGGCGGTGGTGACCGTGGCGATCTGCCGCACCTGACCGGTCAGGTTGGAGGCCATCGAGTTCACGGACTCGGTGAGGTCCTTCCACGTACCGGCGACTCCCGGCACCCGGGCCTGGCCGCCCAGCTCGCCCTCGGTGCCCACCTCGCGGGCCACCCGCGTGACCTCGTCGGCGAACGAGGAGAGCGTCGTCACCATCGTGTTGACCGTGTCGGCCAGCTCCGCGACCTCGCCGCGCGCCTCCACGGTGACCTTCTTCGTCAGATCGCCGTTGGCGACCGCGGAGGAGACCCGGGAGATGTTCCGCACCTGGCTGGTCAGGTTGTTGGCCATCAGGTTGACGTTCTCGCTGAGGTCCTTCCAGATGCCGGTCGCCCCGCGCACCCGCGCCTGACCGCCCAGGATCCCCTCGGTGCCCACCTCACGGGCCACCCTGGACACCTCGTCGGCGAAGTTCAGCAGCTGGTCGACCATCGTGTTGACGGTCGTGACCAGTTCGAGGATCTCGCCCTTGGCGTCGACGGTGATCTTCTTGGAGAGATCGCCCTTGGCGACCGCGGTGGTGACCTCGGCGATGTTGCGGACCTGGAGGGTCAGGTTGTTCGCCATGCCGTTGACGGACTGGGTGAGGTCCTTCCACGTACCGGACACGCCCTGCACCTCGGCCTGTCCGCCGAGGATGCCCTCCGTACCCACCTCACGGGCGACCCGCGTCACCTGCTCCGCGAAGTTGGACAGCTGGTCCACCATCGTGTTGAGGGTGTTCTTCAGCTCCAGGATCTCGCCCCGGGCGTCCACGTCGATCTTCTGCGACAGGTCACCGCGGGCCACCGCCGTGGCGACCTGCGCGATGTTACGGACCTGAGCGGTGAGGTTCCCGGCCATGCCGTTCACCGAATCGGTGAGATCGCGCCACACTCCGGCGACGCCGGGCACCTGCGCCTGACCGCCGAGCCGGCCGTCCGTGCCCACCTCGCGGGCGACCCGGGTGACCTGGTCGGCGAAGGCGGAGAGCTGGTCGACCATGGTGTTGATGGTGTTCTTGAGCTCCAGGATCTCGCCCCGGGCGTCCACGTCGATCTTCTGCGACAGGTCGCCCCGGGCCACCGCCGTCGTCACCTGGGCGATCTGCCTCACCTGTGAGGTGAGGTTGCCCGCCATGAAGTTGACGGAGTCCGTCAGCTCCTTCCACGTACCCGAGACGCCGTCCACCCGCGCCTGGCCGCCGAGGCGGCCCTCGGTGCCCACGTCGCGGGCCATCCGCGTCACCTGGTCGGCGAAGCTGGACAGCTGCGCCACCATCGTGTTGACGGTGTTCTTCAGCTCCAGCATCTCGCCGGCCACGTCCACGGTGACCTTCTGCGACAGATCACCGTTGGCGACCGCCGTGGTGACCTGCGCGATGTCCCGGACCTGACCGGTGAGGTTGCGGAACGCGGTGTTCACCGAGTCGGTGAGGTCCTTCCACGTGCCGGCGGCGCCCGGCACCTCGGCCTGGCCGCCGAGCCGTCCCTCGACGCCGACCTCCCGGGCCACCCGGGTCACCTCGGAACCGAACGACTGGAGCTGGTCCACCATCGTGTTGACGGTGTTCTTCAGCTCCAGCATCTCGCCGGCCACGTCGACCGTGACCTTCTGCGACATGTCGCCGCTGGCCACCGCCGTGGTGACCTGCGCGATGTCACGCACCTGCGTCGTCAGGTTCCGGAAGACCGTGTTCACCGAGTCGGTGAGGTCCTTCCAGGTCCCCGCGGCGCCCGGCACCTGCGCCTGACCGCCGAGCAGCCCCTCGCCACCGACCTCGCTGGCCACCCGCGTCACTTCGTCCGCGAAGGTGCGCAGCGTCTCGGTCATCTGGTTGATCGTCTCGGCGAGCTGCGCGACCTCGCCGCGCGCGCTCACCGTGACCTTCTGCGTCAGGTCACCGCTGGCGACCGCCGTCGTCACCTCGGCGATACCGCGTACCTGGGAGGTGAGGTTGCCCGCCATCGTGTTGACGGAGTCGGTGAGGTCCTTCCACACGCCGGCCACACCCGGCACGGTCGCCTGACCGCCCAGCTCGCCCTCCGTGCCCACCTCACGGGCGACGCGCGTCACCTCGGAGGAGAACGAGGACAGCTGGTCGACCATCGTGTTGACGGTGTTCTTCAGCTGGAGCATCTCACCGGCCACATGGACGGTGACCTTCCGCGACAGATCACCCTTGGCGACCGCCGTCGTCACCAGCGCGATGTCCCGCACCTGGGCCGTCAACCGGTACGCCATGGTGTTCACGGAGTCCGTGAGGTCCTTCCAGGACCCGGACATCCCGCGCACCTGCGCCTGGCCGCCGAGCTTGCCCTCGGTGCCCACCTCGACGGCGACCCTGGTCACCTGCTCGGTGAAGACCGACAGCTGGTCGACCAGGTTGTTGACCGTACGGGCGACCTTCAGGAACTCCCCGCGCAGCGGCCGGACCGTCTCGTCCTGCGTGTGCGACCGCAGCTCCATCCGCTGCTCCAGATCACCGTCGGCGACCGCCGACAGCACCCGGCCCACCTCGGACACCGGTCGCGCGAGATCGTCGACGAGCTCGTTGGAGGCGTCGATCGCGGCGGCCCAGGAGCCCTCGCAGGCGCCCGTCTCCAGCCGCTCCGTGAGTTTGCCCTCGCGCCCGACCACCCGCCGTACGCGCGCCAGCTCACCGGTGAGGTGGAGATTGCGGTCGGCGACCTCGTTGAAGACCGCCGCGATCTCCGTCATCACACCGTCGCCGGAGACGGTGAGCCGCCGGCGGAAGTTGCCGTCGCGCATCGCCACGAGGCCCGCGAGCACTCTGTTCAGAGCTGCCGCGTCCACTTCGACGGTGCCATTGCGCTGCTTTTTCACGGACTGTCCGCCTTTTGTACGCGCCTTCGAACCCTGCGCCGCCACGCCAGACTCCACCGTGTCCCTCCCGCAGGGGTTGACCGTTTCACTCGGGCCTATCCGGAAGCTTGCCCAGTTCCACTTTGGCTCACCGCCACTGCACACCGTCAACGGGCGACCGGGCGGACGTCAAATCATGGCAACGTACCAGGCCGGAACCGGTCGGCGGGCAACCTGCACCGGTTGCCCCCCATCCCTTGCACCGGGAGTCCATACTTGTGCGCCCGCGCACCACCGCCGGACCGCTCTGTCCCGAACTCGGCCCTCGTGTACCCGGCACACTCGACGAACGTCTAGCCTGGCAAGCGAATCGAAGCGGCGATAAACGGGCACAGGACTCGGGGAAGCGACGAGACACCAATATGGGGAGTGCTGTGATCACCGCGCGCGCGGCCGCCACCTTCGAACCGGTCGGACGCTCCGTCGCGACCGCCCGCGCCTTCGTCCGGGACACGCTCCAGGGGTGGGGCTACAACGATGTCGTCGACGACGCCGTCGTGCTCACCAGCGAGCTCGTGACCAACGCCGTCGTGCACGCGGGGACCGCGGCCGACGTGCTGTGCCTGCGCACCGAGGACGGCGTCCGGGTCGAGGTCTCCGACCACTATCCGGAACGCGAGGTCCCGCTCCAGAGCAACGGTCTCGACTTCGGCAGCCCCGACCGCGAGAACGGCCGCGGTCTGCTGCTCTGTGCCGCCCTGGCCTCCCGCTGGGGCGTCGAGTACTCCCCCACCCGTAAACACGTCTGGTTCCAGCTGGACCTGCCCGACCGGCCGGTGGGCATCCGCTCCGCCGGCCCGGTCCTGCCCACCTCGCTCCTCCCCGTCACCGACCAGCGGGTCCGGGTCGCCGTCGTCCAGATCGACAGCACCGGCGCGATCAGCGCGTGGAACGACGACGCCGCGTACGTCTTCGGGCACACCGCGGAGCAGGTCACGGGCAAGCAGTTCACCGACTTCGTGGCCTGGCCGCACACCCCGGGGACCAACACCGGCATCGCCGACGCCCTCCAGCTCTCCCGCTGGGAGGGCAGTTACGGGATCCGCGGCGCGGACGGCCGGACCATCGCCGTCTACGCCTCGCACCTGCGGGTCCGCGACAACGACGGCGACCCGTCCACGGTCTGCCTCCTCGTCCGCGACGACGAGCGCGCCGTGCTCCAGACCCCGGTCCGCGCCCCGGTCTCCGACGCCACCTCCGACAGCCGCGCCGCGGACCCCTTCGAGGTCTTCATCGGCTCCCCCGCCCCGGACGACCTCGACGGCCTGCTCCAGCGGACGGTCGAGCGGGCCCGCGACATGCTCGACGCCGACGCCGCGTTCCTGCTGCTCGCCACGGACGACGAGACGGAGCTGGAGGTCCGCGCCACGACGGGCCTGCCCTCGGCCCGCCAGCGCTTCGCCCGGGTCCCCGTCGAAGCCGGAACGGGACGCTACGGCTCCGCCCGGATGCCGGCCGTCCACGAGGACCTGACCGCCGTCCCCGGCGCCGTCCCGCTCCTGACCGACACCGGGATGCGCTCGGTCGTCACCGTGCCGCTGAAGGTCGAGGGCCGCCTCACCGGCTCCCTCGGCGTCGCGGCGGAGGGCGCGGGCCGCTACTCGAACGAGGAGGCCCTGCGCCTCCAGTTCGCCGCCGACCGCATCGCGCTGGCCGTGGAGTCCGCCCGCCTCGGCGAGCTGGAACGGCTGCGCCGCGGCTCGCTGTCCTTCCTCGTCGAGGCCTCCGACCTGCTGGCCGGCACGCTCGACCGGGACCAGACGCTGGCGCTGATGGCCCAGATGACGGTCCCGACGCTGGCCACCTGGTGCGCCGTCTACACGATCGCGGACCAGTCGTCCGAGCCGTACCTCTCGTACGTGCTGCACGAGGACGAGGACCTCATCGACGGCCTCAAGGCCCTGCTCTCCAAGATCGCCCCGCCGGATCCGGTCCCGACCCCGGGCGCCCGCGTCTGGGCCGCCCCCTCGGAGGCGGGCCACCGCGCGGCCCTGTCCACGTCGACCCGCAGCCTGCAGCACGACGCTCCGCTGAGCATGAGCACGGCCACCCGCACGACGCTCGCCACGGCCCAGGCCGTCGGCGGTGAGACGGTGGTCCTGCCGCTGGTCGCCCGTAACCGTGTGATCGGCATGCTGACGCTCGGGAAGCCTTCGGACGACCACTTCCGCCAGGAGATCCTGGAACTGGCCGAGGACCTCTCCCGCCGGGCCGCCCTGGCCCTGGACAACGCCCGCCTGTACTCGGAGCGCATGGCGATCAGCCAGTCCCTCCAGCGCAGCCTGCTGCCCCCGGGCCTCCCCGACGTGCCGAACGTCGAGATCGAGGTCATCTACCGCGCCGCGGGCGAGGGCAACGAGGTCGGCGGCGACTTCTACGACGTCTTCCCGATCAGCGACGGCGCGTACGGCTTCGCCATCGGCGACGTGTGCGGTACGGGCCCGGAGGCGGCCGCCGTCACGGGCCTGGCCCGCCACGCGCTGCGTCTGCTCGCCCGCGAGGGTTTCGGCGGCCCCGCGGTCCTGGAGCGCCTCAACGCGGCGATCCTCGACGAGGGCGCCCGCAGCCGCTTCCTGACCCTTCTGTACGGCGAGCTGTGGCCCCAGGAGGACGGCAGCGCCCTCCTGAAGGTCGTCTGCGCCGGCCACCCGCTGCCGCTGCGCCTGCGCCAGGACGGCTCCGTGGAGTCCGCCGCGGAACCGCAGCCCCTCCTCGGCGTCATCGAGGACCTCGACCTGTACGAGCAGGAGGTCGTCCTCAACCCCGGTGACGTCCTGCTGTGCGTCACGGACGGCGTCACCGAACGCCGCGAGGGAAGCCGCATGCTGGGCGACGACGGCCTCGCGGACGTCCTGTCGACGTGTACGGGCCTGACGGCCGGAGCGGTCGCCTCACGCATCCTGCGGGCCGTGGAACGCTTCGCCGCCGAGCCGGCCTCGGACGACATGGCCATCCTCGCCATGCGCGTCCCGGAACCGCCCCTCGTCTGAGCCCCGCTCTCCACACCACCAACGCGAAAGGCCCCCGCCAGTCGGCGGGGGCCTTTCGTTGTGTTCTGAGCCCCAATGCGGAATCGAACCGCAGACCTTCTCCTTACCATGGAGACGCTCTACCGACTGAGCTATTGGGGCCTCGTTGCGCTGTGGCAACGAGGTAAACCATACACGGGATCCGGAGATGCTCATAATCGCGCCCGGCCCCGGTCCGACAGCTCCCGCACCCCTCCCACCAGGCCATACGGTCAGGGCACAAGGCGCTTGGAGTACCGCCCGGGAAGCACAGCCCCACAGGCCGGCGACCGCACCCGGAACGCAGAAAAGCCC
>MUNB01000208.1 GCA_002154345.1 Streptomyces griseus | reverse complement strand
CCGGACGTTCAGTAGACAACGGCTTTCGGTCGACCCGCAGCCAGCGGGTCCCAGGTCGGCCCGAAGGGCGCCGGGCCCCGATCCGAAGTTCCGACGTGGGGGCGCGCTCCGCCGGTCGCCGTGCTGGATATGGTGTCCCCCTGTGTACGGACTCTAAGGGGCAGTAGTGAACGACGGCGGTCAGAGGCAGTTCGGCCCGCTCGGCAAGGTTCTGGTGATCATTCCGACCTACAACGAGGTCGAGAACATCGGGCCGATCGTCGACCGGGTGCGCACCGCCGTCCCGGATGCCGACATCCTGGTGGCCGACGACAACAGCCCCGACGGCACCGGCAAGGCGGCCGACGAGATCGCCGCGGCCGACGGCCAGGTGCACGTCCTGCACCGCAAGGGCAAGGAAGGGCTCGGCGCCGCCTATCTCGCGGGCTTCGCCTGGGGCTCCGAGCACGGTTACGGCGTGCTCGTCGAGATGGACGCCGACGGCTCCCACCAGCCCGAGGAACTGCCCCGGCTGCTCACCGCGCTCAAGGGCGCGGACCTGGTCCTCGGCTCCCGCTGGGTGCCGGGCGGCCGCGTGGTCAACTGGCCCAAGAGCCGCGAGGTGATCTCGCGCGGCGGCAGCCTCTACTCCCGGCTCGCGCTCGGCCTCTCCGTCCGCGACGTCACCGGCGGCTACCGCGCCTTCCGCACCGAGACCCTGGACGGCCTCGGACTGGGCGAGGTCGCCTCGCAGGGCTACTGCTTCCAGGTGGACCTCGCCCGCCGCGCGGTCGAGGCGGGCTACCACGTGGTCGAGGTCCCCATCACCTTCGTCGACCGGGAGGTCGGCGACTCGAAGATGAGCCGGGACATCCTCGTCGAGGCGCTCTGGCGGGTCACCGGCTGGGGCATCACCTCCCGGGCGAACAAGGTCATGGGCCGCAAGACCCTCTGACCGCCCCCGGGCCCGCCGCCCGGCCCACTTCATGATCACCCCCTTACGCCGCCTGCACGCCGTTACGGGCACACTGGGGGCATGACGACCGGCACTCCGCCCCCGACCCGTCCCCGGCGCTCGCGCGCCCGTAGATTCCTGCCGCTGGCCCTGGCCGCCTGGCTGGTCCTGGAGATCTGGCTGCTGACCCTGGTCGCCTCGGCCGCGGGCGGCCTCACCGTCCTGCTGATCCTGGTGGCCGGCGCNNNNTGGTCATCAAGAGCGCCGGCCGGCGTGCCTTCAAGAACCTCACCGAGACCCTCCAGCAGATGCCGGGACAGCCCGGCGCCCCCGCCGCCGCCCCCGCGGGGTCCAAGGGCTCGCGGGGCAACGGGCTGCTGATGCTGGGCGGGCTGCTGCTCCTGATCCCGGGCCTGATCTCGGACGCGGCCGGGCTGATCCTGCTGGTGCCGCCGGTACGCACCATGATCAGCCGTTACGCGGAGCGCTCGCTGGAACGCCGGATGCGGGCCGCACCGCCGGGCAGCCTCTCGGACGCCTTCCAGCAGGCCAGGATGCACCGGCCGGACGGAAAGGTCGTCCAGGGCGAGGTCATCCGCGAGGACGGCTCCCAGGCGCCCTCCGGCCCCGACGACAACCCCCAGGACCGCCGCCCGCCGCTCACTCCGTGAGCCGATGGGCCTGAGGGCCTGCGGGCCCGTGGGGGAGCGGGCATGGCAAGAGCCGCGGGCCGTGACACAGGTGCTGTGTCACGGCCCGCGGCTCTCGGTGCTGTACTGCGGTGTTGCGTGATGCTGTGCGGTGCTACGCGGTCAGGCAGACTTCCTGCTGTCCCGCGGGTGCACGGCGATGTTCATGGCTCCGGAGCGCAGAACCGCCAGCCTCTCGGCCAGCACCTCCTCCAGCTCCTCGCGGGTGCGCCGCTCCATGAGCATGTCCCAGTGCGTGCGCGCAGGCTTGCCCTTCTTCTCTTCGGGGCCGTCCCCGTCCACCAGGAGTGCCTGGGCGCCGCACGCCTTGCACTCCCACTCCGGCGGAATTTCCGCCTCTACCGAGAACGGCATCTCGAATCGATGTCCGTTCTGGCATGCGTACTCCACCGCCTGGCGCGGGGCCAGATCGATGCCGCGGTCCGTCTCGTAGCTGGTAACCACAAGTCGCGTGCCGCGGAGAGCTCGCTCACTCATGAATCGTGCCTCCCGGGCTTGTCGCCCACAGGACAAAATGTCGCTGTCGTCGTCATCCGGTCAACGTCCGGTCGGCGGCAAAGATTCCCGTTGCCGGTCATGCGTCGCCCGTCGTGCCGCTGCTTTATCTGGGTTGAGTACCCGCACATGCCCGGTTTGTCACCTCTGGTGGATGTTGTCACCCAACGGTTGAACCGCTTCCACTCGCAGTAACGGTCCTCCGGGCAGGCCAAAGACGTATACTACCGGCCTTTGACTTCAACGTCTAAATTCGCTCCGGCACCGGGTTGCCCGCGGCCTGGATCGCGCGCTTCACCGGGACCCGCGCGAGCAGCACCGCGCCGAGGGCGAAGAACACGATCAGCGAGATGATCGCCTCCCGGTAGCTGCCGGTCAGCTGGTACGCCAGACCGAACACCAGGGGCCCCAGCCAGCTCAGTCCCCGGTCGCTCATCTCGTACGCGGAGAAGTACTCCGCCTCCTTGCCGCGCGGCACCAGATGCGAGAACAGCGACCGCGACAGGGCCTGACTGCCGCCCAGCACCAGGCCGATCGCCGCCGCCAGAACGAAGAAGAACACCGGCGCGTCGGCCGGCAGCAGATAGGCGGAGCCCAGGATCAGGGTCCAGACGGCCAGCGACCCCAGGATCGTGCGCTTGGCGCCGTGCGTCCGGGCCAGCCGCCCCATGCCGAGCGCCCCCGCCACCGCCAGGACCTGCACCAGCAGCACGGCGACGATCAGCGTCGTCTGGTCCAGGCCCAGTTCCTCGGAGCCGTACAGCGAGGCCTGCGAGATCACCGTCTGGATCCCGTCGTTGTAGACGAGATAGGCGAGCAGGAAGGAGAGCGTCAGCGGGTGGCGCCGCATGTCGCGCAGGGTCGCCCGCAGCTGCTTCCACCCGGATCCGACCGCTCCCTCGCCGCCCGGCGGCACTCTGCGGTCGCGCAGCCGGCGCAGCGGTACGAGAGTGAACGCACCCCACCACACACCGGCCGAGGCGAGGCAGATCCGCACCGCGTCGGACTCCGAGAGCCCGAAGGACTCGTGACCGGTGTAAAGGATCAGATTGAGGACCAGGACCAGGGCGCCCGAGGTGTAGCCGAAGGCCCAGCCGCGCGAGGAGACCGCGTCGCGCTCCTCCGGCCCGGCGATCTGCGGCAGATAGGCGTTGTACAGCACCATCGACACCGAGATCGAGGCGTTGGCCACGATCAGCAGGAACGCGCCCAGCAGATACCGGTGACCGTCCAGGAAGAACATCCCGGCCGTCGCCGCCGCCCCCGTGTAGGCGGCCGCCGCCAGCAGCGGCTTCTTGCGCCCCGTACGGTCCGCCGCCGCGCCCACGATCGGCATCAGGATCACGGCCACCACGATGGACGCCGAGACGGAGTACGCGAACAGCGAGCCCGCGCGCACGGGTATGCCCAGCGGGTGCACGAACCCGTCGGGATCGGCCGCCGCCTTGGCGATCGACGTCAGATACGGACCGAGGAAGACGGTCAGCACGCTGGTGGAGTAGACCGAGCAGGCGAAGTCGTAGAAGTACCAGCCGTGCTGCTCGCGTCTGCGGGCGGCGGCCGTTCCGTCGCCCGGCGGCTGTCCGGACGGTTCGGCCTTGCCTTCGGTGCCGGTGCTCATCCCGCGCCCCCTCGGTCGTCCCCTGTGGACGCGGACGGACCGGGCGTCAGGACCATGTCCCACGCTCGCTCAGCACCGTACGCAGCGTCTCGATGTGATCGGTCATGATGCCATCCACACCGAGGTCCAGGAGAGCCGCCATCCGCTCCGGTTCGTTGACCGTCCAGACGTGCACCTGGAGCCCCAGCGCGTGCGCCGTGCGGACGAAGCGGGCGTCCACCACCGGAATGCCGCCCTGCCGCTCCGGAACCTGCGCGCAGACCGCGCCCGCGCGCGGCGTCGCCGGGATCCCGTACGAACGCAGGCGCAGCGCCAGGACGCCGCGCACCCCGTACGACGTGGCCAGCCGGGGCCCCGCCAGGCGGTGCGCGCGGGCCACCCGGGCCTCCGAGAACGAGCCGACGCAGACCCGGTCCCAGGCATCGGTGCGGCGGATCAGGCCGAGCAGCGGCTCCAGCGCCGATTCGGCCTTCAGATCCACGTTCCAGCGGGCTTCGGGAAACTCCTCCAGCAGTTCCTCGAAGAGCGGGAGCGGTTCGGCGCCCCCGACCCGGGCCCGGCTCACCTCGCTCCACGGCAGCTCGGCGATCCGCCCCCGGGCATCGGTGACCCGGTCCAGCGTGGCGTCGTGGAAGGCGACCAGCCGGCCGTCCGCCGTGGTGTGCACATCGGTCTCGAAGTAGCGGTAGCCCGCGTCCGACGCCCGGCGGAAGGCGGTCACGGTGTTCTCCACGCCGTCCGCCGCCCCGCCGCGATGGGCGAAGGCGATCGGCGTCGGATGGTCCAGATAGGGGTGGCTCGGTTTCACTGCGGCAGTATGGCCTGCCCGGATGCCGGGGCGGCAACGGGGCCGGAACCGGCGGGCGGCGCGGCGGTGTCCGGTCCGCCGGAGGCCGGGGCGGCCTCGACCGGTGCGGGCAGCGCGAACATCCGCAGGAAGAACTGGGCCAGCGGGCCGATGGTCAGGGCGTACAGCACCGTGCCCGCGCCCAGCGAGCCGCCCAGCACGAAGCCCGTGGCGACGACGGCCACCTCGATCGCCGTGCGGACCAGCCGGATCGATCGGCCGGTGATGTGGTTCAGCCCGGTCATCAGCCCGTCCCGCGGACCGGGGCCGAACCGGGCCGCGATGTACAGCCCGGTCGCCACGCCGTTCAGCACGATGCCCAGGACCATCACCGGAATCCGGAACCCGAGGCTCTCCAGGTCGCCGACCATCGCGAGCGTCCCGTCCATCGCCAGCCCGACCACGAAGACGTTGGAGACCGTGCCGAGCCCCGGCCGCTGGCGCAACGGGATCCACAGCAGCAGCACGACCGCGCCGATGATGATCGAGACGACGCCGATCGAGATCCCGGTCAGCTCCGCGAGCCCCTGATGCAGCACGCCCCACGGCTCCAGGCCGAGCCCGGCCCGCACCAGGAGCGCGGAGCTGGCCCCGTACAGCGTCAGTCCGACGTACAGCTGGACCAGCCGCCGGGTGAGATGCGTGGTGCTCCGGTCGGTGTTTCTGGCCACGTCGTACCCCCTGATGTCGTGATAGTGGACTGCTTTGTGTCACTCTGTGGCAGGGGACAGGCCACCAACTATGGCCAATTCGCGGAAGGTGGACTGATTTTCATGGCGCAGTGGACATCAACGGTAGGCGCGGCACAGCTCGCCCGCCAGCTCCGCTCCCAGCAGGCCAGGCCCACCGGCCCCGGCGGCCGTAAGCCGCCCGCCTACCGCGCGCTCGCCGACGGCGTACGGCTGCTCGTCCTGGAGGGTCGGGTCCCGGTCGCCGCCCGGCTCCCCGCCGAACGCGAACTGGCTCTCGCCCTGTCCGTCAGCCGGACGACCGTCGCGGCCGCCTACGAGGCGTTGCGCGCCGAAGGCTTCCTGGAGTCGCGGCGCGGCGCGGGCAGCTGGACCGCCGTCCCGGCCGGCAACCCGCTGCCCGCCCGCGGCCTCGAACCGCTGCCGCCGGAGGCGCTCGGCTCGATGATCGACCTGGGCTGCGCGGCGCTGCCCGCGCCCGAGCCCTGGCTGACCCGTGCCGTCCAGGGGGCGCTGGAGGAACTGCCGCCGTACGCCCACACCCACGGCGACTACCCGGCCGGACTGCCGGCCCTGCGCCGGATGATCGCCGACCGCTACACCGCGCTCGGCGTTCCGACCATGCCCGAGCAGATCATGGTCACCACCGGTGCGATGGGCGCCATCGACGCGATCTGCCACCTCTTCGCGGGCCGCGGCGAACGCATCGCGGTCGAGTCGCCCAGTTACGCCAACATCCTCCAGCTGATGCGCGAGACGGGCGCCCGCCTGGTCCCGGTCGCGATGGAGGAGGGGCTCGGCGGCTGGGACATGAACCGCTGGCGCCAGGTGCTGCGGGACGCCGCGCCCCGGCTCGCCTATGTGGTCGCCGACTTCCACAACCCCACCGGCGCCCTCGCCGACGAGCAGCAGCGCCGGGACCTGGTGGAGGCGGCCCGGTCCGCCGGAACGGTCCTGGTCGTCGACGAGACCATGAACGAACTCCGCCTGGACACCGACATCGACATGCCGCGCCGGGTCTGCGCCTTCGACCCGGCCGGCAGCACGGTCCTGACCGTCGGCTCGGCCAGCAAGGCCTTCTGGGCCGGTATGCGCATCGGCTGGGTGCGCGCCGCCCCGGACGTCATCCGCAGCCTGGTCGCCGCCCGCGCCTACGCCGACATGGGCACCCCCGTCCTGGAACAGCTCGCGATCAACTGGCTCATGGGCACGGGCGGCTGGGAACAGGCCGTCGAGGTCCGGCGGAGCCAGGCACGGGAGAACCGGGACGCGCTGGTCGCGGCGGTGCGCCGGGAGCTGCCGGACTGGGAGTTCGCCGTGCCGCGCGGCGGTCTGACGCTCTGGGTGCGCACCGGCGGCCTCTCCGGGTCGAGGCTGGCCGTGGCGGGCGAACGCGTCGGCGTCCGAGTGCCCTCGGGGCCCCGCTTCGGGGTCGACGGGGCCTTCGAGGGATACGTACGGCTGCCGTTCACGGTGAGCGGTCCGGTCGCCGACGAAGCGGCCGTACGCCTGGCGTCCGCGGTGGACCTGGTGCGCTCCGGGGCGGGCGTGGGGGCGGACGCCCCGCGCAGCTTCGTGGCCTGAGAGGTCGGGGGGAGTTCTTCCTGCGGGAACGGCGGCGGGCGGGGAGCGGA
>MUNB01000207.1 GCA_002154345.1 Streptomyces griseus | reverse complement strand
GCGGAACAGGTGAGGCGCCGGCGTCAGGAGTACCTCGGCGCCGGCGCCTCACCTGTTCCGCGTCGCCCAGCGCGAAGAGGGCGTCGAGCAGACGGACGCTGCCGCCGCCGTCGAAGTCGCCTTCCGTGAACCCCAGGCGCAACAGGTTGTCGGTGTAGTTGGGCAGTTGGAGATACATCCCCAGCATCGTCCGCGCCGTGGTGCGGGCCCGGTCGGGATCGGTGTCCAGCACCACGGTCAGCTCCGGGGCGAGCAGCGCGTCGGGGCCGAGCGCCTCGCGGGCCTCCGCGGTGTGCTCGGTGGTGACGAGATAGGGGTGCGCCCCCAGCGACCGGCCTGCCGCGAGCTTCAGCATCTTCGGCCCGAGAGCCGCCAGGACCCGATGTCCGGAGCCCACGGACGGTTCGGCGGCGTCGAGCGCGTCGAGGTAGGCCACCATCGCGCTGTACGGCTTCGCGTACTGCGGAACCATCGGCCCGTGGCTGACACCCAGACCGAGGACGAACCGGCGACGCGCCTCCGGATCGATCGCCGCGACCCCGGCCGCCACCTCCTCGGCCGTGTGGTTCCAGATGCTCAGGATGCCGGTGGCCACCGTGAGCGTACGGGTGGCGGACACGACGGCGGCGGCGTCCCCGGGCGTCGGGCTGCCGCCGATCCAGACGGTGCCGTATCCCAGTCCGTCGAGCTCGGCCAGCGCCTCGGTGATCGCGCCCTTGCCCGTGTCGTCCACCCGCGAAGGGTGCAGGGCGCCGCTCCAGATCCCCACGCGTCCGAAAGGCCTGCCCGTACCGGAAGTCTCAGAAGTCATGGTGTGATCAACAACAGCCCGGGCGGGGTATTCCTGCCCGGCCGGGATTCACCCGGCCGGGTGTGCGGGGCCCGCGCGCTTCTCAGTTCTCCGGGACGTCCTTCATGAACACCACGCCGTCGATGCGGGCCAGATGCGCCGGGTCGAGCGGTGCGTAGCCGAAGTACGGGGAGGTGCGCCGTACGGGGCCCGTGGCGTCGAGGGCGGCGGCCAGCCGGGATGCGTCCAGCAGACCGGCCTCTTCGGGGAGTGCGTACAGAGCCCCTTCGAGGGTGTCCGGCGGCGGAACGTCGACCCCCTGGTGCCGCATCGTGCCGAAGGCGGTGGCCAGAAAGCCGTACTCCTCGCCCAGGCGTGCCTCGACGATGGAGCCCGCGCTCCACCACTCCAGTCGCCGGCCGCCCATCCGCATCGAGCTCATGTCCCGCTGGAGGTGGCTGTTGTGGGCGTGCACCAGGACCGGCCCCCGCTCGGCGAGCGCGAGGAGATTGTCGGCCATCATCCGATCCCGCAGGCCCGTCAGCCGTGACAGGCGGCTCGGCGAGGTGTCGGCCATCCAGAAGTGGTAGCGCAGCAGACCCGAGGCGGTCCGTGCGTACAGGCGCGCCCGGTCGAACGCGTCCCGCGAGGTCTCCGCGATCAGACGCGGTGTCCACGCGTCGAGCAGCGCGCCCAGGTCATCGGCGAGCAGCCGCAGTTCCCGGGCCTCGGCCGACCGCCCGAAGGACGCGGACGGATCCAGCATCGCCGCCGGTTCGGTCCACCGGTCGTCGGCGCCGAGCAGGCGGTCGAGCGTCTCGGCGGTGCAGGGGAGCAGGCCAGGATCCACATGGTCCGCGAGACAGCGGTGCAGCCGGGTGAGGGTCTGCCGGGGGCTCGCGGCGTACGCCATCTCCAGCGGGCCGTCGAAGCCGGCGAAGCGAAGCCGGTCGCGGGAGGGCCGGCCGTCGTTGAACGCGCGCATCCAGCGCACCAGTTCACGATTGGCCGCGGATGCCCCGAGACCGTGGCTGAAGCCCTGCTCCAGCACCTCGTCGAGCGCACCCGCGCCCGTCGTCACATGGTCGTCCACCAGCAGTCCCGCGACGCAGTCGCTCTCGATGGCGATGGTGCGGTAGCCCTCCCGCTCGACGAGCTGCCGGAAGAGCGCGTTGCGCAGGCGGAGCGGGGCGTCCACCCCGTGGGTGGGCTCGCCCAGGGTCAGCATCCGGGGCGGGGAGGCGAACAGCCCCATGACGGCGGCTGCCTCGACGGCGTGAGCGATGTCCTTGATGTCGTTGGCCATGGCTTCAACCGTATCGTTGAACCCTCGGTTGAAACTTTTCCGCGATAGCTTCAGGGTCATGCGTCAGAACCCTCAAACCACGGAACGCCTCAGGCCCGTCGACCTGGCCCGTCGGCACGGATTGTCGACGCAGGCCGTCAGGAACTACGAGGAGGCGGGCATCCTCCCGGTCGCCGGACGTACGCCCCACGGCTACCGCACCTACACACCGCTGCACGCGCACGCCCTCGACGCGTTCCTCGCGCTGATCCCCGGACATGGGCACGCGGGCGCGACGTCGATCATGCGGGCGGTGAACCGCGACGAGCCGGAAGAGGCGTTCCGTATCGTCGACGAGAGCCACGCCCAGCTCCTGGAGGACCGGCGGACGCTGCACGCCGTCGAGAAGGCGCTCAGCGACCTGGCGCCAGGCGCCGTGCCCGCACCCGACGAGGCGGCGGGCGCCGGCGACCTGTTCGTGGGTCCGCTGGCGGTGAAGCTGGGGATCAGGCCTGCCACCCTCCGCAAGTGGGAGCGCGCCGGACTGGTGAGCCCGCGCCGCGATCCGCGGACCGGCTACCGGGTGTACGACGCGACCGACGTACGGGACGCGGGCCTGGCCCACCAACTCAGGCGGGGCGGCTACCGGCTGGAGCAGATCGCCCCGCTGATCGCCCAGGTCCGGGCGGCCGGCGGCCTGGAACCGCTGGCGGCCGCCCTGGGCGACTGGCACGCCCGGCTGGCCGCCCGAGGACGTGCGATGCTGGCCGGGGCCGCCGAGCTGGACGCCTACCTCCGCCGTCAGGCGGGCAGCCGCCCCAGCAGTCCCGCGAAGTCCGTGCCCGAGGGAAGCGTGCCGAAGGCGAGCCCCTGATCCCCGGCGAGCCGGGAGGCGCAGAACGCGTCGGCCACCGCCCCCGGTGCGTGGCGCACCAGAAGCGAGCCCTGGAGCACGAGAGCGGCCCGTTCGACGACCCGGCGGGCCCGGAGCTGCGCGTCCCGCGGGCGTGCCAACTCGTCCCGCAGCTCCCGCCAGGCAGCGTCCAGACGCGCGTCCGCCCCGGCCGCCGCCTCGATCTCGGCGTGGAAGGCCGCGACGGACTCGGGCTCACGCGTCAACGCCCGCAGCATGTCCAGGGCGTTGACATTGCCCGAGCCCTCCCAGATGCCGTTGAGCGGGGCCTCGCGGTACAGCCGAGGCATGCCGGACGCCTCGTCGTACCCGTTGCCGCCGAGGCACTCCAGGGCCTCGGCGACCGCGACGGGCTGCCGCTTGCACACCCAGTACTTGCCGACGGCGGTGGCCAGGCGCAGGAAGGCGCGTTCCTGGCCGTCGCCCCGGTGCGCACGGTCGGCGGCGCCCGCCAGCCGGAGGGCCAGGGTCGTGGCGGCCTCGGACTCCAGGGCCAGGTCCGCCAGAACGTTGCGCATCAGAGGCTGGTCGATCAGCGTGGCTCCGAACACCGAGCGGTGGCGCGCGTGATGGGCCGCCTGCGCCAGCGCCGCACGGATGCCCGCGGCGGAACCGAGGACGCAGTCCAGCCGGGTCATCGTCACCATGTCGATGATGGTCCGCACCCCCTTGCCCTCGTCACCGACGAGCCAGGCGACGGTGTCGTCGAACTCGGGCTCGCTGGAGGCGTTCGAGCGGTTTCCGAGCTTGTCCTTGAGCCGCTGGATGCGGAAGGTGTTACGGCTGCCGTCCGGCAGCACGCGCGGCACCAGGAAGCACGACAGGCCGCCGGGCGACTGCGCGAGCACCAGGAAGAGGTCGTTCATCGGGGCGCTGGTGAACCACTTGTGCCCGCGCAGCCGCCAGGTGCCGTCGGCCTGCTCGACGGCGGTCGTGGTGTTGGCCCGCACATCGGTGCCGCCCTGCTTCTCCGTCATGCCCATACCGGCGAGCAGGCCCTGCTTGGCGGTGGGGGTACGCAGCCCGGGCTCGTACACCCGGCTGGTCAGCAGCGGTTCGTACACCTTGGCGAGGCCGGGG
>MUNB01000206.1:9001-9277 GCA_002154345.1 Streptomyces griseus | reverse complement strand
GGCCCGACCGGCTGCGCGGGCGGGCCGAGTTGGCGATGCTCGCGCTGTACGGCTGCGTGGCGGCGTTCGCGTACGGCACGGTGATGAATCTGCAGGGCTGGACGCTCATCACCGGTCTGGGGTCGGGGATCTCGTTCGTCGCGGGCGACCCGCTGCACGAGAACCTGGTGCGGTTCCTCGCCTACTGCGCGGCGACCTCGCTGGGCTGGGACCTGGGGCGGGCGGTGCTGACCGTGGTCCTGACCCTCACGCTCGGGCCGACCCTGCTGAAGGCGC
>MUNB01000206.1:0-8988 GCA_002154345.1 Streptomyces griseus | reverse complement strand
GGCTCCCCGGACGCGAGGGGGGCGTGCTCACAGTCGCTGGATGATCGTGCCCGTCGCCAGGGCCCCTCCCGCGCACATCGTGATCAGCGCGAACTCCTTGTCGCGGCGTTCCAGTTCGTGCAGGGCCGTGGTGATCAGCCGGGCGCCCGTCGCGCCGACCGGGTGGCCCAGCGCGATCGCGCCGCCGTTGACGTTGACCTTCTCCAGGCCGTCGAGGTCCGCCTCGAACTCCTGCGCCCAGCTCAGGACCACGGACGCGAACGCCTCGTTGATCTCCACGAGGTCGATGTCCCGCAGCGACATGCCGGCCTTGCCGAGCACCGCCCGGGTCGCGTCGATCGGGCCGTCGAGGTGGAAGTGCGGGTCGGACCCGACGAGGGCCTGGGCCACGATCCGGGCCCGGGGCTTGAGCTTGAGGGCCCGGGCCATGCGCTTGGAGGACCACATGATGGCGCAGGCCCCGTCCGATATCTGCGAGGAGTTGCCGGCGGTGTGGATCGCGCTCGGCATGACGGCCTTCAGCCCGGCGAGCGCCTCCATCGAGGTGTCGCGCAGCCCTTCGTCCCGGTCGACCAGCCGCCACATGCCCTGGCCCGCCGCCTGCTCCTCCTCGGTGGTCGGGACCTGGACGGCGTACGTCTCGCGCTTGAAGCGCTCCTCCGCCCAGGCGGCGGCCGCCCGCTGCTGGGAGAGCAGGCCGAGCGCGTCGACCCGCTCCCGGGTCAGACCGCTTTTGCGGGCGATGCGCTCGGCGGCCTCGAACTGGTTGGGCAGGTCGACGTTCCACTCGTCGGGCCAGGGCTTGCCGGGGCCGTGTTTGGAGCCGCTGCCCAGCGGCACCCGGGACATCGCCTCGACGCCGCAGCTGATGCCCACGTCGATGACCCCGGCGGCGACCATGTTGGCGACCATGTGGGAGGCCTGCTGCGAGGAGCCGCACTGGCAGTCCACGGTGGTCGCGGCGGTCTCGTACGGCAGGCCGACCGTCAGCCAGGCGTTGCGGGCCGGGTTCATCGACTGCTCGCCGGCGTGGGTGACGGTGCCGCCGACGATCTGTTCGACGCAGTCGGCCTGGATGCCGGTGCGGCCGAGAAGTTCACGGTAGGTCTCGCCCAGCAGATAGGCGGGGTGCAGATTGGCGAGTGCGCCTCCGCGCCTGCCGATGGGGGTGCGTACGGCTTCGACGATGACGGGTTCCGCGGCCATGAGCTCGTCCTCTCCTCGCGCTTCCGCAGGGGGCGTCCCGGCGCCCACGGAAGGAACTAGTACGCGTTCTAGTTCTGCAAGCAGTCTCGTGACGCTGGCCCGGCTGCGCAAGGGGCGTGCACGCACCGCACGCACGCCCTCCGGCGAGGCGGCGGGCCGGGCGACGACGCCGGGGCAACAGATCCGGCCACGGCCCTTGCCACTTGTAGAACTCGTTACTACCTTGCGGGCATCTTCTGATGTTCCGTCAGGATGCCGGGGAGTGAGGTGAACCGGCCGGGCGGGGCGTCGGACGGTTCGCGATCAGATCCGGAGTGGAGAGGTGCCCATGCGCTGCCCCCATCTGCCCGACGGGTTCGACTTCACCGACCCCGATCTCCTCCAGGCCCGCGTGCCGCACCCGGAGTTCGCCCTGATGCGGGAGACCGCGCCGGTCTGGTGGTGCACCCAGCCGCCCAACATCTCCGGGTTCGGCGACGCGGGCTACTGGGTCGTCACCCGCCACGCGGACGTCAAGTACGTTTCCACGCATCCCGAGTTGTTCTCCTCGAACACCAACACCGCCGTCATCCGCTTCAACGAGACGATCAGCCGCGACCAGATCGACGTCCAGAAGCTCATCATGCTCAACATGGACCCGCCCGAACACACCCGGGTCCGCCAGATCGTCCAACGCGGCTTCACCCCGCGCGCGGTGCGCTCGCTGGAGGCGGCCCTGCGCTCCCGGGCCCGCTCCATCGTGGAGACGGCCCTCGCGTCGGCGGACGCGGACGGCTCCTTCGACTTCGTGACGAACATCGCGGTGGAGCTGCCGCTCCAGGCCATCGCCGAGCTCATCGGCGTACCGCAGGAGGACCGTTCCAAGATCTTCGACTGGTCCAACAAGATGGCCGCGTACGACGATCCGGAGTACGCGATCACCGAGGAGGTCGGCGCCGAGGCGGCGATGGAGATCGTGGCGTACTCGATGAACCTGGCGGCGGCCCGCAAGGAGTGCCCGGCCCAGGACATCGTCAGCCAGTTGGTCGCGGCGGAGGGCGAAGGGAACCTGTCCTCCGACGAGTTCGGGTTCTTCGTGATCCTGCTCGCGGTGGCCGGCAACGAGACCACCCGTAACGCGATCAGCCACGGCATGCACGCCTTCCTCACCCATCCCGAGCAGTGGGAGCTGTACAAGCGGGAGCGCCCGAAGACGACGGCCGAGGAGATCGTGCGCTGGGCGACCCCGGTGGTCTCCTTCCAGCGGACCGCCACCCAGGACCTGGAGCTGGGCGGCCGGCGGATCAGGAAGGGCGAGCGGGTGGGGCTGTTCTACTCCTCGGCCAACAACGACCCGGAGGTGTTCGACGCCCCGGAGACCTTCGACATCACCCGCGACCCCAACCCGCACCTCGGGTTCGGCGGCGGCGGTCCGCACTTCTGCCTGGGCAAGTCGCTGGCCGTGATGGAGATCGACCTGATCTTCAACGCCATCGCCGACGTACTGCCGGACCTGCGGCTGCTGGAGGACCCGCGACGGCTGCGTTCGGCGTGGCTCAACGGGATCAAGCAGCTTCAGGTGACCACGGCGGCGGAATCCTGACACCGGTTCCGCCGATCGCTCCGGTGCGTCGGTGCGCCGGTCCCGAGTGGCGGCACCGGCCGCGCGGGCGGACGATGGATGCGCGGCGATCCATGCCGAAGGGGTGCCGGGACGATGGACGTCGTCCCGGCACCCCTTCGGCCTGCTCTCCCTCTGCCGTCTATGAACTCGTACCTGCCGCTTTCCCTGCCGGTACGGGCTCCGCATCGGCCTCGGGTTCCGCGGAATCTGCGGCTTCCGCGGGTTCCGCGGGTTCCTCGGGTTCCGCGGGCGGCTGTTCCACGGATTCCGCTTCCGCCGCCGCCTCCCGCTCCCCGGCCACCAGCCTGCGCGGCCCCGACAGCAGATACGTCAGCCCGAAGCCCAGCGACACGACCAGCGCGCCGCCGGCCGCGTCGAGCACCCAGTGGTTGGCGGTGGCCACGATCGCGGCGATCGTGAAGAGCGGGTGCAGCAGGCCCAGCGCCTTCATCCACAGCTTCGGGGCCAGCATCACGATCACCACACCGCACCACAGCGACCAGCCGAAGTGCAGCGACGGCATCGCCGCGTACTGGTTGGTGACCGTGGTCAGCGTCCCGTAGTCGGGCTTCGCGAAGTCCTGCACCCCGTGGACGGTGTCGATGAAACCGAGGCCGGGCATGAGCCGGGGCGGAGCCAGCGGGTAGAGCCAGAAGCCGACGAGCGCGAGCAGGGTCGCGAAGCCGATGGACGAGCGGACCCAGCGGTAGTCGGCGGGGCGGCGCACGTACAGCACGCCGAGGATCGTCAGCGGGACGATGAAGTGGAACGTGGAGTAGTAATAGTCGAAGAATTCACGCAGCCAGGTGATCTGGACGACCGCGTGGTTGACCCAGTGCTCGATGTCGATGTGCAGCCACTGCTCGATGGCGTGGATCTGCCGGCCGTGCTCCTCGGCGAGCGGGCGGCCCGCCCGGGCGGCGAGGCGGACCTGGGCGTACGCGTCGTAGACGACCCGGATCAGCAGGAGTTCCAGCAGCAGGTTGGGGCGGGTGAGGACCCGGCGCCAGAACGGCAGGAGCGGCACGCGTCTCCAGCGCGCCCCGACCGGCTTCGCGTAGTCGGTGGGAACCGGGTGCTGCCAGTACGGCGAGGTGCGGGGCAGGAACGGGGCGAGGCAGGCCGCGCCGAGCGCCACGAGGAGCAGCACGTTGTCGCGTACCGGGAAGAGCGGTTCGAGGTTCGGCAGCAGCATCGTGCCCGGCAGGGTGACGACCAGCACCACCACGGACGGCCAGACCAGCCGGTCGGAGGCCCGCTTGCCGACCCTGCCGACGACCGCGAGGAGCACCCAGAGCAGCTGGTGCTGCCAGGCGGTCGGCGAGACGGCGACCACGACGCAGCCGGTCACGGCGACCGCGAGGAGCAGCTGCCCGTCCTGGGCGTACCGCACCGCGCGCCGCAGACCGACGGCCACGACGGCGGCGGCGAGCACCAGGAAGAGGGCGATCTCCAGCGGCCCTTCGAGGCCGAGCCGGAGCAGCGCGCCGTGCAGCGACTGGTTGGCCAGGCTGTCCGGCCGCTCGCCCAGCCCGGCGCCCGCGAGATGGTGCACCCAGTACGTCCATGAGTCCTTCGGCCCCGCGACCCAGGCGACGGCCGTGGCGAGGGCGAAGGCCGCGCCCGCGCCGACCGAGGCCTGCCGCCTGCCGGTCAGCCAGAGCAGGGCGGCGAACAGGAGCAGCACCGGCTGGAAGGCGGCGGCCAGGCCCACGAGGACACCCGCCGCACGGTGCTCCCGGACGACGAAGCAGGCCAGCAGTACCAGCAGGACGGGCAGGATGCTGGTCTGGCCCAGGTGCAGGGCGTTGCGGACCGGCAGCGACAGCATGAACAGGCTGATCGCGACGGGGGCCGCGAGCAGGGCCGTCCGGCGGCCCACCGGTGTGGGCAGGGCCCGGGCCGCGACGATGCCGAGGGCGACGACGAGCAGCAGCGAGCCGAACGTCCACACGACGCCCAGGGTCTGCTGGGCCGAGGAGGTGAGCGGCTTCAGGACCAGTCCGGCGAAGGGCGTCCCGGTGAACCGGCCGCTCTCGTACAGCGAGCCCGTCAGGTGCAGGACGCCGTTCTCCCCGATCCAGGTCTCCAGGTCGAGCAGCCGTTCCCCCGGTGGCTGCCGGAGCACCGCCGCCACCTGCCGTACCGCCAGCGCGGCCGCGACCAGCCAGAGCAGGGCACGGATCAGCCCGGTCCTCGCTCCCGCGTCCGCCGCCGCGTCACCGCGCACACTGTGATCCGCATTCACCACGCTGCGCCGACCCTCCCACCGTTCCATGCACCGCCCCTTCGATTGGAGGCGATGCCGGATGAAGCCTCGCATTGCCCTACGAGGTAGACACAATCAACCCCCTCTTTGCCTGACTGTCATCCTGCTGCGGTCCGGAAGAAGTCGTTCGCGGGGATGAGAAGGGGATGAGAAGGCGCCGAAGGCCTCAGGCGTTCGGGTCGGCGGCGGGGGCGTCCGCCTGCCAGGCGGTGAACAGCGGTACGTCCTCGGACCCGGCCAGCACGACGACGCCGAACGGGCGGTCGAAGGCGATGTGGTGCACCCGCTGCGGCCGGGGGGCGGCGCCCGCCGGCGCCATGGCGACCACCGTGACGGCGGCGGCCTCCACCCCTTCCTCGGCGACCTTCAGCACGGCCTCCTGGACCACGTCGGAGATGGTGAGCGGTTCGGGCGAGAGGCCGGAGAAGTCCGCGTCGTCGGAGGCGGCCAGCCGGATGCCGAGGGCGGGCAGCTGCCGGGTGACGGCCACCCGGGTCCGCAGCGCGAGCCTCGGCAGCCCGATGGTCACCCGGTCGGTGTCCAGCGGAACACCCGAGGCCCGGGGCGCCCAGCCCGCGGGCAGCACCCGGCCGGCCCCGGCACCCGGCTCCCCCAGGACCAGGCGGACCCGGGCCCCGGGGCCGCCGTCCGGTTCGGGCGCGCAGCGGAGCTCGACGACGTACGCTCCGCCGACCGTCCAGGCGTCGGACAGCGGCACGTGGGCGAACATGGTCGGCACCGGGGTGACCGCCCCGGCCGCGTCCGTGAACGGCAGGTCCTGGGTCCGCCAGGCCTCGAACGGCTTCTCCCAGCGGGCCTTCAGCGCCAGCACGTTGACCAGGGCGAGCAGGATCTCGTCGGTGATCTCCAGCGGCAGCCGCTCGACCAGCCCTCCGGTGGCCTCGCGCACCCAGGCGTCGACGGCCGCCGGGTCCATCGGGCCGAAGCGGACGTCCGGCAGCGCCTCCCGGTACGCGCGCAGCACGGGCACCCGGCTCCAGACCCGGGTGGCCACGCCCAGCGCCCCGGTCTCCGCCAGCTCGCGGGCGACCGCCGTGACGACCGGCGCGGCCTCCTGGTCCGCGGTGCCGAGGAGGGCCCGCAGCTCGGCGGCGGTCGCGCCGCGCGCACCGGCGGCCACGGCGGCCAGCGCGAGCCACAGCCCGGCGGGCGAGCACACGAAGCCGGTGCCCGGCTCCATACGGTTGCCCGGTTCCGTACGGTCGCGGTCGTCGCGGCCCTCTCCCGCCGTCGCGGCGGCCATGCCGTCCTGTATCCAGCGTTCGGCGAGACGCTGGATCACTCCGGTGGTGGATGCCGTACTTCCTGTGGGTCCCGTGGGTCCCGTGGATCCCGTGGCCACATCCGTCACTGCTGCCCCCTCGATAGGAATTGCGTCGTCATGCGGCCGTGCGGCGGCGACAATGCCCCGCATGACCTGGACCGTGACCGCCGAACGATACGACTCCCCCGACGCGAGCGCACTGCGCCGGGACTACTACGACGAGGTCGCGAGCCGCTACTGGCAGCGGCCCGCCACCGCCGAGGAGATCGCCGACGGACTCGCCGACGACGGGGCCGGCCTGCTCGTACCGCCGACCGGGCAGTTCGTCGTCGGCCGGTACGGGAGCGAGGCCGCGAGCTGTGCCGGGCTGGTGCTGACGGAGGCGGCCGGGCCGGGTACGGCGGAGCTGACGCGGGTGTACGTGCGGCCGGCGTTCCGGGGCACGGGCGGCGGCGGGCTGCTGCTGGCCGCCGTGGAGGAGGCGGCGAGGTCGTACGGCGTACGGCTGCTGCGGCTGGACACCCGCCACGACCTGGTCGAGGCGCGCGGGCTGTACACGAAGCACGGGTACCGGGAGGTGCCGGCGTTCCACCGCCGTAACCCGTACGCGGAGCGCTGGTTCGCCAAGGAGCTGTGACCCGGCCCCGGCCCGCGTGAACCGTCGGGGGCTCAGGCGGGCGGGTGCGGGTGGCCGGGGTCGTCCTGGTCGTCGAGGGCCCGGCGGTGGGCCTCGCGCTCGTCGGGGCGCAGGTAGGCCTCGTGGTCGCGGGGAGGCGTCGGGGAGTGCGGGCGCTCCCTGGTCGAGCCGCTGACCTCGGCGGTCAGTTCGCTGACGAGTCTGACCAGGTCGGTGGGGCGCTCGGGGCCCCACCAGTCGCCGAGGAGCTCGGCGAGGGAGTCCTCGCGGGCCTGGGAGAGGTGGACGACGGCCTCGGCCCCCGCGTCGGTGAGGATCATCTGCAGGCCCTCCCGGCGGGCCAGTCCGCGTTCCTCGACCTGCCGGGCCGCGTCGGTGATCACATGCAGCGGTACGGGAGCGGTCTCGGCGAGCCGGGCGGGTTCGACGGTGCCGTGCCGCTTGATCCGCAGGAGCAGCCAGCTGGCCGCGGGCAGCAGGTCGTAACCGGCCCGCGCGGTGATCTTCTCGTAGATCTCGCGGCGGCCCTCCCGGGTGGCCAGCACCGACAGCGCACGGGCGCACTCGTCGTACGAGGAGCGCTCGACGGGGTTGGAGGCGAGGGTCTGGCCGGCGTCGGGGGCGGTGACCGAGCCCCGGAGCTTGTCCTCGCGGAGGAACCAGGCGAGGACGAAGGCCAGGAGGACGACCGGGACGGCGTACAGGAAGACGTCCGTGATGGAGGTCGAGTACGCGCCGAGGACGCCGGGCCGCAGGTCGGCCGGGAGCTGCCCGATGGCCCGGGGGTCGGCGGCCAGCCGCCCCGCGTCGACGCCCGAGGGCAGCGACTGTCCGGCGAGCGCGTCCGTGAGCTGGCCGGTCAGCCGGTTGGCGAAGATGGTGCCGAAGATGGCCACGCCGAACGCGGAGCCGATGGACCGGAAGAACGTGGCGCCGGAGGTGGCGACGCCGAGATCCTGGTAGGAGACGGAGTTCTGGGCGACCAGGACGAGGACCTGCATCACCAGGCCGAGACCGGCGCCGAAGACGAAGAAGTAGGCGCTCATCAGCCAGGTGGAGCTGTTCTCGTCGAGGTTGTGGAGCAGCAGGAGGCCGACGGCGGTGAGGGCCGTGCCCGCGAGCGGGAAGACCTTCCAGCGGCCGGTCCGGCTGACGATCTGGCCGGAGGCGGTCGAGGTGATCAGCAGGCCGAACACCATCGGCAGCATGTGCACGCCGGACATCGTCGGGGTGATGTCGTGGACCACCTGGAGGAAGGTCGGCAGGTAGGTCATCGCGCCGAACATGGCGAAGCCGATGACGAAGCTGATCACGGCGACGAGGCTGAAGGTGCGGATCCGGAACAGTTTCAGCGGCAGGACGGGTTCGACCGCGCGCCGTTCGACGGCGATGAACGCCACGAGCAGGACGACGGCGAGCACCGCGAGCGCGATGATCTGCGGGGAGCTCCAGGCCCAGGTCGTACCGCCGAGGGAGGCGACGAGCACCAGGGCGGTGGCGACGGACGCGATGAGGAAGGTGCCGAGGTAGTCGATGGTGTGCTTCTCGCGGCGGACCGGGATGTGCAGGACGGCCGCGATGACGACCAGCGCGACGACGCCGATCGGCAGGTTGATGTAGAACACCCAGCGCCAGCTGAGGTGTTCGGTGAAGAAGCCGCCGAGGAGCGGTCCGAGGACGCTCGTCACGCCGAAGACCGCACCGAAGAGTCCCTGGTACTTGCCACGTTCGCGCGGCGTGACGAGGTCGCCGACGATCGCCATCGACAGCACCATGAGCCCGCCGCCGCCGAGCCCCTGAAGCGCGCGGAATCCGATCAGCTGGGGCATGTTCTGGGCGATTCCGCAGAGCGCGGAGCCGATCAGGAAGATCACGATCGCGGTCTGGAAGAGCTTCTTGCGGCCGTACTGGTCGCCGAGCTTGCCCCACAGCGGGGTCGCCGCGGTGGCCGCCAGCAGATAGGCGGTCACCACCCAGGACAGGTGGTC
>MUNB01000205.1 GCA_002154345.1 Streptomyces griseus | reverse complement strand
GAGGGAGGGGGGGAGCGGAACGGACGGCAACGACACCATCCGTCCCCGGGCCTCCGTGCCGCATCCCGCCCGCGCCCTGCCAAGTCCACTCGTTCGGAGCCGCGCGGACTCAGGCGTGCCCGGAGCCCTCACCGCCCGGAACCGGCGTCCCCTGGTGGTAGTACAACCGCCAGGCCGTCTCGCCGGCCCGCCTGCGCCACAGCGAACTCCGACGGGCCCGTTCGCCGCCGACGACGGTCTCGTACGTGAGATGCACCAGCCCGGGCGCCAGCACCACCCCGGTCATCCCGGAGGACTCGAAGCGCGACCCGTCCGCACCTCCGCCCTCCAGATCGGGGAGCGCGGCGACCATCTCCTCGTACGTCCACCGCCTCCCGGACGCCCCGACCTCGACGAACTCCGGGTCGAGCAGCGTCGCGGCGAGCGACCGGGAGAGCCGCACGGCGGGGTCGAGCAGGCGCAGCTCGCCGTCGATGGCCGCGTTCACCTCTGTGCTGTCCTGGGGTTCCTGGCTCATCCGCTCATGATCGCCGAGGAGCGGCATGCCCGTCAGGGCGGATTCGGTGGCGGACGCGTCGGTCAGGACGCCGGCCGGGGGCTCGTCGGCCCGGCCCGGACGCGGGATGGTTGTGCGCCGTCCGCGATGATGACCTCCATGAACGCCACGAATGCCACGAGCGGTAATGATGAGTTCGAGGCCGCTGTGTCCCACGTGTGGCAGGAGCATCTGCAAGCGCCGTTCCCCGCCGGACTGCGCGGCGCGGAACGGGCGGGCATCGACCTGGTGCTCCTCGACGCCGACATCGCCGGGTGCGTATCGACCTGGCTGAGCGACGGCGGCTCTCTCGACCATCGGCGCAGCAGCGTCCTGCGCAGGCGCATCACCGACCTGGAGCGGATCCTGCCCGTGCTCGCCGCAACGGACAACGCCCCTTACTGGCAGCGCCTGTACCGGCTGGGGTGTCTGGTGTCCGAGTCCGTCGACGCGTCGGTACGCATACGGGGCACGGACGGAGCAGCCGGGCCCGCGTAGCCTCACATGCGGGCTCGCAGCACGTAGACGTCGGTGCCGTAACCGGTGAGGACGTCGTCGAGGTGTTCCTCATGGCCGAAGGGGAAGGTGGCGAGGTCGTACCGGGCGTCGCCCCGGCGGTTACGGGTGACCAACTCGGCGGGCAGTGGCAGGTTGTCCACGAGCGACGCGCACTCGGCGTCGAGTTCCGTGGCCAGCTCACCGATGCTCCGGCCGGCCCGGCCCGGCAGGGGCGGCAGCGGAGCGCCGTGCAGCCTCCGGGTGGGTGAAGGCGTGGCGCCAGGTTCCGGGTATGCGGACGCCGTCCGCTGTGCGATGGGTGATCCGTCTGCCGGTCATCGGGCCATGTGCCGCGACCGAGCCTGACGGCCCGCTCCGTGGTCCGCCTCCGGTGCTCACTAGGTTCGGGCCATGGCGATCACGTACGAGTGGCGGGGCGACGTCGACAACGCGGCGCTCAACGAGCTGCATGCCCAAGGGTTCGGGCATCCGGTCGAGCAGACGGACTGGCGGGCAAGGCTTCGACGGCACAGCCTCGGCTGGGTCTGCGCACGGGAAGGCGATCGCCTGGTCGGCTTCGTCAATGTCGCCTGGGACGGCGGAGTCCATGCGTTCGTCCTGGACACGGTCGTGGCTCAGCACCGTCGGTCGAACGGGGTGGGAGCCGCGCTGGTCGAGGCAGCTGCTGAGGGAAGCCGTGCTGCGGGGTGCGAGTGGCTGCATGTCGACTTCGAAGAGCGTTTGCGGTCCTTCTACTTCGACGCGTGCGGTTTCAGAGAGTCGGTGGCAGGGCTGATCGCTCTGTGACCTGAGGGCCCCGGCCGGGCGTGGCCCCCGCCCGGCCGGGCCGTCGATCGCCGAGTGCGGGCGCGGACCACCGCGCCCCATCACTCCTCGCGCAGGCCCGTGATCAGCTCGCGCGGCAGCCCGTGCGTGTCGTGGAGGTAGTGGAAGTCCTCCTCGGTCAGCGGGCCCCGGAACCTGGGCCTGGCGAGCACGGTTCGGCCGCGTTCCAGGAGCCGGTCGAACCGCTGCTCCTCGTCGATCAGCGTCCGGCGCACCTCGCTCGGGCGCATGTCCTGCCGGAAGTGGTCCACGGTGTGCTGGATCAGCTCGTCCGGGAGGTCGCCGATTCCGTGCGAAGGGGCCTCCTCCTGCCGGAGCACGGTGAGTACGCGGCGCAGCAGGCGGCGCAGCACGTAACCCTGTCCGGTGTTGGCCGGGCGCACGCCGTCGCCCAGCAGCACGACCACCGAGCGCAGGTGGTCGCAGACCAGGCGCAGCGAAGGTTCGTCCAGGGTCCACAGGGCCGGTACGAGGCGGCGCCAGGGGTCGAACACGTCGCACTCGAAGACGGAGGGCCGGCCCTGGAGCAGCGAGGCCAGCCGTTCCAGGCCGAGTCCGGTGTCGACGTTGCGCTGGGGCAGCGGTACGAGGGAGCCGTCGTCGAGGCGGCGGTGGGTCATCGTCACGTGGTTCCACACCTCCACCCAGCGGTCGTCACGGGTGGGCGTCGACCGCGGCGGGCCGTCGCCGCTCCACAGGAAGAACTCCGAGTCGGGCCCGCACGGGCCCACCGGTCCGTTGGACCACCAGTTGTCCTCGACGGTGAGTTCCACGGGGACGCCCAGGCGCTGCCACAGTTCGACCGAAGCGGTGTCCGGTCCCGTCCGGCCCGTCCGTTCGTCACCGGCGAAGGCGGTGGCGTGCAGCAGGCCGGGGTCGATGCCCAGGCCCTCGGTGAGCAGGCCGTACCCCCAGTCGAGGCTGAGCGGGCCCTCGTAATCGCCCAGTGACCAGGTGCCGAGCATCTCGAACACGGTCAGGTGGGTGGCGTCCCCGACCTCGTCCAGGTCGGTGGTGCGCAGACAGCGCTGTACGTTGACCAGCCGCTTGCCCAGGGGATGGGGGCGGCCCTCCAGGTACGGCGTGAGCGGGTGCATGCCCGAGGTGGTGAAGAGCACCGGGTCGCCGGGCGGCGGCAGCAGTGTCGAGCCGGTGATCCGGCGGTGGCCGCGCTCTTCGTAGTACTCGACGAACGTGCTGATCAGCTGGTCCGTACGCATGGGAGTGGCTCCTTCGCGTCGTGGCGGGGAGGCACCGGAGAACGGACCCGTTCAGTCACCCGGCCGGGGCCAGAGGCTCCACGGCACTGCCGACGGACCGTTTCCGGTCGCCGGGGGGTGAGGAAAGTCAGGCGGCGGCGGCCGGCGAGCTGGTCGCTCGCGCGGTCGCGGTGGTGCGTGTGCCGGTGACGTTCATGTCATCGACCATAACGCGGTCCCGCCCGATGCGGCACACGAATTTGCCGGACCTGGGGCGCGCCGGTCGACGCGCCTGCCCCGCGCAGGGGAGCAGCCCCTCGGTCAGCCCGTGATCAGCCTCGGCCGCGCGAAGTCCGTGTTGTCCACGACCGCGTCCATCCTCGGCAGCGGGTCCACCTCCGCGAGGTACAGGCGCTCCGCCACCAGGTAGCGGTCGCGGTGGATGGCCTCCGCGTCCGAGCCCGCCCAGTTCTGGTCGCGTTCCGCGCCCCGGCGTACGGAGAGTTCGGCGTCCACGTCCATCCAGATCCGGAAGTCCCAGTACGCGTCGATCTCGGGCCGGAACGCGAAGACCCCGTCCACGATCAGCACCGAGTCCGGGGTGAGCGGGGTCGTGTCGGACGCGTGGTTCCGCTGGGTCAGCGGGTCGATCGAGCACAGGGAGCAGGACGTCGCCGCCGGGGTGCGGGCCGGGTCCAGCAGGAGGCGCCTGGCCGCCTCGTAGTCGTACGCGTTGCGGTAGTAGCCCTCGCCCGACTCCCGGTCGTACAGGTGGCGGTCCTTCCACGGGTTCTTGAAGTCGTCCAGCGTGGCCCGGAGCACCGGGCGGCCCGACTCCGCGATGCGCGCCGCGAGTTCGTGGCCGAAGCTCGTCTTCCCCGCCGCCGTGAAGCCGTCGATGCCCACGAGCAGCCGGCCCGGGCCGAGCGCCCGTACGCGCTCCGCGAGCGCTTCGGTCAGGGCGCCGCGCTCGGCCGACGCCGGTGCGGGGCAGGGCTGTTGCCAGGTCGAGGGGGAGTGGCGTACGGATGCCGCGTCAGTGGGTCCCATCGGCCGATCCTCGCAAAGGCTCCTGGCGGGCCCGCAGGTGGGCCCGTTCGCCCTGGTGGCCGAAGAGGACCAGCAGCTCTACGGTGCGGTCGTCGTCGGGGCCGAGCCAGTGCGGCACATGCGTGTCGAACTCGGCCGCCTCGCCGGGCTTCAGGACGAGGGTCCGTTCGCCGAGGATCAGCCGGAGCCGGCCGGCCAGGACGTACAGCCACTCGAAGCCCTCGTGCGTGCGCAGGGTCGGCTCGGTGTCCGGTCGCGGCGGGAGCAGCAGCTTGTGGGCCTGGACTCCGCCGGGGCGGCTCAGCGGTACGTACGTGAGGCCGTCCCGGCTGACCGGGCGCAGGTGGATGCGCGGATCGCCGGTGCGGGGCGCGCCCACCAGCTCGTCCAGCGGGACCGCGTGGACCTCCGCGAGCGGCAGCAGCAGCTCCAGCGTGGGCTTGCGCGTGCCGCCCTCCAGGCGGGACAGGGTGCTCTCGTTGATCCCGGTCCGCTCGGCCAGCTCGGCGAGCGTCATGCCGTGCTTGCGCCGCAGTTCGCGCAGGCGGGGGCCCACCGCGGCCAGTACGCCGTCCTTGCTTCCCGTGTCTCCCATGCCTTCAGGTTGCCGAAACGGCATGGAATCTTGCAAGTGCGGCAGGGGGTGGCGCACCTTCCTGCTGAGCGGGGCGTTCATCCGGAGCGGCCGCCAGAAGGAAGGGCATCGCCGATGAGCAGCGACAGCACCGGGACCGGCACCGGCACCGGCACCGGGACCACCGACTCCGCCGGATTCTGGGAGAGCCACTACGCCGGCGTGGACGCGCGGTGGGGCACCAAGCCGAACGTCGTTCTCGCCGAGGTCGTCACCGCCCTGGCCCCCGAGCCGGGCGGCGCCGGCCGGGCGCTGGACCTCGGCTGCGGGCACGGCGGCGACGCGCTCTGGCTCGCGTCGCTCGGCTGGGACGTCACCGCCGTCGACGTCTCGGCGACCGCCCTGGGCCGGGTCGCCGCCGGAGCCGACGCCGCCGGGCTGGCCGACCGGGTCCACCCGAGCCGGCACGATCTGGCCGCGTCCTTCCCCGACGGGGACTTCGACCTGGTGACCGCCAGCTACTTCCACACCCCTGTGGAGATTCCCCGCGAGCAGGTGCTCCGGCGGGCGGCCCGGGCCGTCGCCCCGGGTGGCCTCCTCGTGTTGGTCGAACATGCCTCGCTCGCGCCCTGGTCCTGGCGGGACGGTCACGAGGACGTACGGTTCCCCGCCCCCGACGACGTACTCGCGTCCCTGCGGCTCGGCGACGGCTGGCGGACCGAGCGCTGCCACGCGCCCCGGCGGACCGCCACCGGGCCCGGCGGCGAGACGGCCACCGTGACCGACAACGTCATCGCCGTCCGTCGGGGCGGGACCGCCTGAACGGGCCGTGGATCCAGGGAGTGTCAGAGGCGGGTGGCAGAGTGGAGATCGTCGGAGAGGACCGAGAGGTCGCAGAGGACTGAGGGGGAGTCGTGGGGGATTACTTCCAGACCGTCGTCGATCGTGATGTCACCGAGGCGGACGCCGGACCGCTGGCCGCGCGCGTCGTCGCCTGGCTCGTGGCCGAGGGCGTCATCGGGCCCGACCGCACCGAGCCCGCGCTCGGCAGCGACCCCGGATACCCGCCGGGGCCGCGTATCCGGGAGGTCGTCGACAGCAGCGGCTGGGGCGAGCCCTGGCAGGGCGGGGCGCTCGACGTGGTCGTCACCCGCACCGTGTTCGACGCCGGGCAGTACGCCGACCCGTCCTCGGCCCGATGCCCGCGCTGCGAGCGGGACATCGAGTTCAAGGACAAGACCTGGCAGGACATCCCCGGTTCCTGGGAGCCCTTCTCCGAGGCGATCGCCGACTGGGAGGAGGGCGGCGAGGCCCTCGTGCGGTGCGCGCACTGCGACGCGTCGTCCCCGCTCGTCGACTGGGACGGAATGGAGCACTGCTTCGCCTTCGGCGCTCTCGGCTTCACCTTCTGGGGGTGGCCCGACCTCACCCCGGCCTTCCTCGCCGAGTTCGACCGCCGGCTGGACGGTCACCGTACGGTCCTGGTGAGCGGGAAGATCTGAGCCGGCGGACAGAGCGGGACGGGGCGGGCCGTTCCGGCGTGCCCGCCCGGCCCGGCCCCGTGCGCCCGGCCCGGCTCAGCCCGCGACGATGTCCTCGTACCCGCTGATCTCGCGCGGGTCCCGGGTCCCCGGGCCGATGTACGTCGCCGACGGGCGCACCAGGCGGCCCGTGCGCTTCTGCTCCAGGATGTGCGCCGACCAGCCCGCCGTGCGGGCGCACGTGAACATCGACGTGAACATGTGCGCCGGGACCTCCGCGAAGTCCAGCACGATCGCCGCCCAGAACTCCACGTTCGTCGCCAGGACGCGGTCCGGACGCCGGGCGTGCAGCTCCTCCAGCGCGGCCTTCTCCAGCGCCTCCGCCACCTCGAAGCGCGGCGCGGCCAGCTCGCGGGCCGTGCGGCGCAGGACGCGGGCGCGCGGGTCCTCGGCGCGGTAGACGCGGTGGCCGAAGCCCATCAGGCGCTCGCCCCGGTCCAGGGCCTGCTTCACGTACGCGGTCGCGTCGCCCGTGCGCTCGATCTCCTCGATCATGCCGAGGACCCGGGACGGGGCTCCGCCGTGCAGCGGGCCCGACATCGCGCCCACCGCGCCGGACAGGGCCGCCGCCACGTCCGCGCCGGTCGAGGCGATGACCCGGGCGGTGAACGTGGAGGCGTTCATGCCGTGCTCGGCCGCCGACGTCCAGTAGGCGTCGACCGCCTTCACATGCTTCGGGTCCGGCTCGCCGCGCCAGCGGATCATGAACCGTTCCACCACCGACTGCGCCTTGTCGATCTCGCTCTGCGGCACCATCGGCCGCCCCTGGCCGCGCGCCGACTGCGCGACGTACGACAGCGCCATCACGGCCGCCCGCGCCAGGTCGTCGCGGGCGGTCGCCTCGTCGATGTCCAGCAGCGGCTTCAGGCCCCAGACGGGCGCGAGCATCGCCAGCGCCGACTGCACGTCGACCCGGATGTCACCGGAGTGCACCGGGATCGGGAACGGCTCGGCGGGCGGCAGACCGGGATCGAACGCCCCGTCCACCAGCAGGCCCCACACGTTCCCGAACGAGACATGGCCGACGAGATCCTCGATGTCGACCCCTCGGTAACGGAGCGAACCGCCTTCCTTGTCCGGTTCGGCGATCTCCGTTTCGAACGCGACGACTCCCTCAAGACCGGGTACGAAGTCGGACATCAGGCGGCTCCCTCAGTTCGGCGGGCGGACGGGCGACAGTCCCTACGGCCCCAGGGCTCCCACGAGGCCTGCCCCAAGATATTGGCGGCTACCCACGGAGCGGGGAAGCGTGACATCCGGCACAGGACTCCATTTCGTCGGTGCGTGGTTACGGGCCCTCCCCGCCGGGCACACTCCGCCGCTGCGGCAGGATGGGTCCGTGCCCACACCAGAAGGTTCTTCGGGACCCTTCCCCGACGATTCCACCACCGATCCGGCGGCCATGCGCGAGCAGTACCGCTCGGAGGACTTCACCGAGCGTGACCTCAGCCCCGACCCGATGGACCAGTTCGCCCGCTGGTTCCGCCAGGTCGCCGTCGGCGGGGTGCTGCACGAGCCCAACGCGATGGTCGTCTCCACCGCCACCCCGGACGGCCGCCCGTCCTCGCGCACCGTGCTGCTCAAGCAGTACGACGCCCGGGGCTTCGTCTTCTTCACCAACTACGACTCCCGCAAGGGCCGCGAGCTGGCCGCGAACCGTCACGTCTCGCTGCTCTTCCCCTGGCACCCGATGGCCCGCCAGGTCATCGTCACCGGCACCGCCACCCGCACCTCCCGCGAGGAGACCGTGGCCTACTTCCGCACCCGCCCGCACGGCTCCCAGCTCGGCGCGTGGGCCAGCGCCCAGTCAAGCGTCGTCGGCTCCCGCGAGGAGCTGACCGGCCGGTACGAGGAGCTCGCCGCCCGCTACCCCGAGGGCGAGAAGGTCCCGGCCCCGCCGCACTGGGGCGGCTTCCGGGTGGTGCCCGAGACGATCGAGTTCTGGCAGGGGCACGCGAACCGGCTGCACGACCGGCTGCGGTACGTCAGGGAGGGCGACGGGGCGTCCGGCGGTCCGTGGCGGGTGGAGCGGCTCTGCCCTTAGGAGCCCGGGGCCCCATGGCGGGTGGAGCGGCTCTGCCCGTGAGGCCCTCGCGCCCGGCATCCGTACAACGCAGAAACCCGCAGGCTCTGGTTCCTCCGTGCACAGAGGAGCCGGCCGGACTTACCGGCGAGCCTGCGGGTCGGTGACTGCTTGGGATTGGCCGGCGTCCGGCCATGCACTGCAAAGAGCGCGACGACGGGCGTCAGCCCGCAGTCACCTCACGAGTCCGAGAAGAAATCACTTCCGGAACACCTCCTTTCTTCGCTGCCCACAGCCTAAGAGCCCTCCGCATCGCGGTACAAGCGATTTATTCGGCGGCCCGTGCCGGCTGTGCCAGGCCCAGCGCGCCCCGGACCTTCCGCAGGTCCACGAACTTGAAACCGGTGGCCTCCCGGCCCTCCTGCGCGGGGGTGGCGTCGCCGTCCTGGACCACGAGCAGGCCGCCCGGGTACCGGCTGCCGAGCGGTTCGTTCAGGACCGCCGCACCGTCGCAGGCCTCGGACCCGTCCAGCGTCGCCGAGGCGGCGGTCACCCGGAAGCCGCCCGCGTACCCGGGAAGGGCCCGGTGCCCGCGGCCGGTCCGGAGGGCGTACGCGGCGAAGGTGTCGTCGCCCTGGCTGGAGGCCAGGAGATAGCGGTCCCCGTTCCGCTCGGGGAGCAGGGTCAGGCCCTCCACGTCGGCCGTGATGCGGGTGCCGCCGAAGCCCGGGTCCTTTCCGGGGGCGCACTCCTCGCTCTCCTCGTCGTACGTCCCCGGCACCCCGTACTCACGGACCTTGTCGACCAGCACCGGCTTGCCCCGCAGGTCGGCGGGCAGCCGCCAGACGCCCACGTCCTCCTGGCCCGCGTAGAGCGTGCCGTCGGCCGGGTCCACCACCATCCCCTCGACCTGGGGCTGCTCGCCCGGCTCGCCGCAGGGCGTCCAGGCCGTGCCGTCGGGCAGCCGGAAGGAGGAGGGCAGGTCGAGGGTGCGGACCTTGCGGTACGTGACCGTGCCGGACCGGGTCGGCAGCAGCTCCAGCAGCGCGATCGACGTCCGGTTGCGGCGGCTGGCCAGCGCGTACGCACGGCCGCTGCGGCGGTCCGTCCAGGTGGCCAGACCGTACGCCGTCGTCTGCTCGTTGACCTCGTCCTGGCCGGCGGAGAACACCCGGGGCGCGGCCGGGTCGGTGACGTCGGTCAGCGGACCGCCCGGGCGGGACGGGTCGATGCGGTGGATGCGCAGCCGGTCGTGGCCCCGGTCGCTGGTGACGGCCAGATCCGCCGTGCGGCCCTTGCCCCGGCCCGCCGCCGGGCCCGTGTTCCGGTCCGGGGCCAGCCGCAGGCCGTGCACCAGGTCGACGTTGTTGAAGCGACCCGGTGCGTCGTCCGGGCCGGGCGCGGCGGGTGCGGGCAGCGACTGCACGAGGCGGGCGTCCAGGCCGTAGACCCGCAGCCCGCCCTCCTTGGCGGTGGCGATCACCAGGCTGCGGTCCGGGTCGGCGGGGTTGCGCCAGATCGCGGGGTCGTCCGCGTTGGCGTTGCCGCCCTGCTCGTCGTCGTACAGCGTGGCGGTCTCGGCGCGCGGGGTGACGGCGGGGGGCGGGCGGGAGGCGTCCTGCCGGGCGACGGCGGGCGCGGGGGCCGCGGCGGCGAGGGTCACGAGCGCGGCGCAGACGGCCACGGTGGTCGCGGCCGCCGGACGTGCGGTGCGGAAGGGCGTCACGGAGGGCTCCTGGAGGTCGGGGGCGAGGCCGGGAGATCTGGGGCGAGGCCGGGCCGGGCGGACGAAGGCGACCCAAGGCTGGGCGCGCCCGGTGGACTCCGTGTGACGGCTTCGCCACGCACCGCCGTGCCGTCGGTGAACTCCCCGCACCGCGGTGTTCGCGGCGTGGCGCGAAACCATCGGGGAAACGGCGGTGGCGGAAATGATTTCCGTGAAGTTGATGTGTGCTGGGTCACGTTCGAGTTGAATGGTCTGACGTGCAGCAATACACGCGGCGACGCGTGGGAAAACGGCCGACACGTTCTGCGGGGGGTGCGGAGTGGGTGCTTCCAGGAGCAGCGGGACCACCGACGAGCTCGGTCCGGACGAGGATTCCGGCGGCGGGCCGCCGGGGTGCTCCACGGACCCCGGAGCCCCGGCCTCCGGCGAGGGCGGGCTCCCCGGCACGCCGGACGGGTCCGAGCTGCTCGCGGCGCTGCTCGACGGCATGGACGCCGCGCTCTGCGCGTTCGACGCGGCCGGCACGGTCACCCACTGGAACCGCGAGGCCGAACGGATCCTCGGCTGGTCGGCGCAGGAGGCCGTGGGCCGGGCGGGGTTCGCGGGCTGGGCGGTGCGCCGGGCCGACGCGGACGAGGTGCGGGCACGGCTGATGTCGGCCATGGACGCGCCGGGGCGGCAGGTGCACGAGTTCGCGCTGCTCCGCAAGGACGGCGGCCGGGTGCTGGTGCGGACCCAGTCCGCCGGAGTACGCGGCGCGGACGGCAAGCCGGCCGGGGTCTACTGCGCGTTCAGCGAGGTGCACGCCCAGATCGACCTGGAGCGGGCCATCGCGCTGAGCGAGGCGCTGCTGGAGGACGCGTCCTGGGGCGTGGTCCTCGTCGACGTCGACCTGCGCCCGACGGTCGTCAACGCCTACGCCTCCCGTGCGCTCGGCGGCGGCCGCACCCGCCTGCTCGGCCGCCCGCTCGGCGAGCTGGTCGTCCAGGGGGTCGAGGAGCTGGAGGCGGCCCTGCACCATGTGCTCGCCGAAGGCGCGCCGAGCGCCCCCGCCGAGCTGTGGGTGACGCTGCGGACGGCGGAGGGCGAGCGCCGCCGGTGCTGGCGCAGCGGATTCCTGCGGCTGGCCTCGCCGTTGACGGAGGAGCCGGTTCCGCTCGGGGTGGGGTGGCTGTTCCGGGACGTCACCGCCGCCAAGCTCGCGGAACAGGAGGCCGACCGGCTGCGGTTCCGGGCGAGTCAGCTGCACCGGGCCGCCCGTACGGCCTCCGAGTGCGAGGACCCGATGGAGGCGGCGACCTCCCTGCTGGACTTCGCGCTCGCCGGGTTCGCCGACCACGTCCTGGTCGACCTGGTGGCGGGCGAGCGCCTGGTGCGTACGGCCGCCACGCCGTTCGACGCGCCGGGCCCGTGTCTGCCGGTCGCGGGGGGCTCGATCCCGGCCCGGTACGGCCCCGGCCACCCGGCCCTCCAGTCGGTCGAGCGCACCGGCACCGTCCGGACGAGCGCGAGCGCCGGTGAGGCCGCTGCGACGGCCTGGGCCACCGAACGCCGCTGGCCCCGGGACGCGGCGCACGCGCTCTGCGCGGTGCTCCGGAGCCGGGGCCGGACGCTGGGCGTGCTGACGTTCCTCCGCGCGGCGAACCGGGCCGCCTTCGAACGCCCGGACACGGCGTACGCGGAGACGGTCGCGGCCCGGGTCGCCGGGGCGGTCGACCTGGCGCAGGTGACCCGGGGGGCGGG
>MUNB01000204.1 GCA_002154345.1 Streptomyces griseus | reverse complement strand
ACAGCGGAGAAGCCCGGGTCGAAGAACATCCGACCCGGGCTTCACGGTGAGCCCCCTGTCGGATTCGAACCGACGACATCCGCCTTACAAGGGCGGCGCTCTGGCCAGCTGAGCTAAGGAGGCAAGGACACACGCCGCAGACGCGCACCAAGACGTCACAACTCTACACAGCCCCGCTCCCCCACGGGCATGCATATCGGGCAGCCGTAACCTCCCACTCACCTGTTCGTTGAAAGCACTGCAGTGCCATCCGAATATCGGACAGGGGGAGGGCCGTGGTCGAGGCCGCAGGGAGGGAGAAGCCGATCCGCGTCACCGGCGCGGAGGCCAAGCGCGTCAAGCGCGAGGCGCTGGGCGTTCCCGACCGCATCAGGCATCAGCAGCGGGTGGCCGTGCCGATGCAGCGGAGAACACCGGAGGCCGACACCCGCCAGCGTGTCTACCGGTACCGCTGCTACCCCACCGCCGCCCAGGCCGAGCAGTTGGTCAAGACCTTCGGTGCCTGCCGCTGGACCTACAACGAGGGCCTTGCCCTACGGGACAAGGCCTGGCGCGAGCACCGGGTGGCGCTCGGATTCGCCGAGTCCTGCCGGGCTCTCACGGGCTGGCGGAACGCCGAAGGGACGCGATGGCTGCAGGAGGTGTCCTCGACGGTTCTCCAGCAGGCGCTTCGCCATCTCGACGCCGCCTTCGGGCGGTTCTTCAAGGGCTCGGGGAGACAGCCGAAGATTAAGAGGAAGGGCCGTTCCCGTGACTCCGCGACCTATGTCCGCACGGGCTTCCGCTGGGTGGAGGACCCGGAGCGGCCGGGCACGGGGCTGATCGCGCTGGCCAAGCAGTCCGGGCCGCTGCGTATCCGCTGGTCCCGTCCGCTTCCGGCAGGCGAGCGGCCGGTGAAGCTGACCGTGAGCCGTGACCGGGCGGGGCGCTTCTTCGTCTCCGTGCTGGTGGAGGAGCGGATCGAGCCGCTGCCGCCCGTGTTTCTGCAGGATGCCGGCGCACCGAAGGCGGTCGGTCTGGACCTCGGGCTGGCGGCGCTGGTCACGCTGGACGACGGCGAGAAGGTGGACCATCCCCGGCTGCTCAAGAAGTACGGGGCGAGGCTCGCGGGTCTCCAGCGGAATCTGCATCGTAAGGACAGGGGATCCAGAAACCGGGACAAGGCTCGGCAGGAGATCGCTCGGCTGTATGCCCTCATCGCTGACGTCCGTCGAGACGCGTTGGACCAGCTCACCACCCGCCTCGTGCGCGAGAACCAAGTGCTCGTGGTGGAAGACCTGGCCGTCGCCTCCCTCGTGCGGTCGCCGAGAGGGAAGGGCCGTCGGCGAAAGGCGGGGCTGAACCGGGCGATCCTGGATGCCTCGTGGGGCACGCTGCTGCGGCAGTTGCAGTACAAGTGCGCGTGGTACGGACGGACGCTGGTCGTCGTGGACCGGTTCTTTCCCTCGACGCGGCGGTGTTCCGGATGCGGGGCGACGGGTCCGAAGCTGGATCTGTCCGTGCGCGGCTGGTCCTGCGACGGATGCGGGGCGGTGCACGACCGGGATGTGAACGCGGCGCGGAACCTGCGGGACGAGGGGATGCGACTGTACGAGCTGGTGGCGGCAGCACTGCCGCCTGGTCGGGCCATGCCCTCGTTGATCAGGGCGTCCGAGATGCCGGACGTGGTGCTGGCGGTGTGACACGCTCAGGAATACCCGAGAAAGTGCAAGCCGGACCGACGGGCCGTCGGCCGTAATGCCTGTGGAGCCTGCGTGAGACCGGCGGGGCGTCGCCTTCAGGGTGGCGTCCGGTCGGCGGTAGGTGCCGAAGCAGGAAGATCCCTCTCATGCAGGGACCGGGTCAAAAGACAGCTGCTCTGGCATCCTCCGGGTCCATGGGGCGCTTTTCGTCACCCAAGAGGTACTGACAGAACACATGAACGCCAGGTAACGTCACCGCAGGTTCACGTCTGTGGACCAGACCACTCCCTACTCGGATCGTCCGGCACGTTCCTGCCGGTTGAGGAGAAGATTCAGCATGGCCAGTGTCACGTTCGACAAGGCGTCCCGCGTCTACCCCGGCTCCACGAAGCCGGCCGTGGACCAGCTCGAGATCGACATCGCGGACGGCGAGTTCCTCGTCCTCGTCGGTCCCTCCGGCTGTGGCAAGTCGACCTCCCTGCGCATGCTCGCGGGTCTTGAGGACGTCAACGGCGGCGCGATCCGCATCGGTGACCGCGACGTCACGCACCTGCCGCCGAAGGACCGGGACATCGCCATGGTGTTCCAGAACTACGCGCTCTACCCGCACATGACCGTCGCGGACAACATGGGCTTCGCGCTCAAGATCGCCGGTGTGAACAAGACCGAGATCCGGGCGAAGGTCGAAGAGGCCGCCAAGATGCTCGACCTCACCGAGTACCTGGACCGCAAGCCGAAGGCGCTCTCCGGTGGTCAGCGTCAGCGTGTGGCGATGGGCCGGGCCATCGTGCGTGAGCCGCAGGTCTTCCTCATGGACGAGCCGCTGTCGAACCTCGACGCCAAGCTCCGTGTCTCCACCCGTACGCAGATCGCCTCGCTGCAGCGCCGCCTCGGCATCACCACCGTGTACGTCACCCACGACCAGGTCGAGGCCCTCACCATGGGCGACCGGGTCGCGGTGCTGAAGGACGGGCTGCTCCAGCAGGTCGACTCGCCGCGCAACATGTACGACCGCCCGGCGAACCTCTTCGTCGCCGGCTTCATCGGCTCCCCCGCGATGAACCTCGTCGAGGTCCCGATCACCGACGGCGGCGTGAAGTTCGGCAACAGCGTCGTGCCGGTGTCGCGTGAGGCGCTGAGCGCCGCCGCGGACCGCGGTGACACCACCGTCACGGTCGGCATCCGCCCCGAGCACTTCGACATCGTCGAGCACGGCGGCGCCGCCGCGAAGTCGCTGACCAAGGACTCCTCGGACGCGCCGGCCGGTCTCGCCGTCTCCGTCAACGTCGTCGAGGAGCTCGGCGCGGACGGCTTCGTCTACGGCGCCACGCAGGTCGGCGGCGAGCACAAGGACCTGGTCGTCCGCGTCGGCGGCCGCGCCGTCCCGGAGAAGGGCACCGAGCTGCACGTCGTGCCGCGCCCGGACGAGCTGCACGTCTTCGCGACCTCCACCGGCGAGCGGCTCACCAACTGACCCGCCTCCCGCCGTACGCACGGCCCCGCACCCCGGCATCGCCCGGCGGTGCGGGGCCGTTTGCGTGGTCCCGGCGGGTTTGGGTTTCGGTGTCGGGCGGTGTCAAATACCCCGGCACACAGGGCATTTCACCCCGGTTCGTCAACCTCGTATTCGAAAGGGCGCGTCGAACCATCCCCCGAGAGGGTGACGAAATGTCGTCAAGTCATCACTGGCCGCTACGCTCGCTGCGTGACCCACACCGCGCGCCGCATCGGCCGATCCCTCGCTCTCGTCCTGCCCGTCGTCATGGTTCTGTCCGGGACCCTCGCGGTCACCAGCGTCCAGTGGGCGGACTCGGACAGCGACTCCCAGCTGCTGGCCGCCTCCTCGGAGGCCGTGTCCAAGCCCGCGAAGCCGCACGCCCCGCAGGACGTCCTGCGCGAGAAGCTGCTCGTGGAGCTCCAGGAGAAGGACCCGGGCACCGCGCTCACGGGCCTCCAGCGCGCCGTCGAGCAGCGTCCGTCCCTCGCCCGCCACTGCATGTCGATCGCGAAGGCGCTCGGCAAGGCGGCCGTCGAGCAGTACGGCCCGACCCGGGCGCACCGCTTCTCCCGGCCCGTCTGCGACACCTCGTTCGCCTCCGGCGTCGCGCAGTTCAGCTGAGCCCCGGAGGCTGAGCCCGGGAGGCTGAGCCCCGGAAGCTGAGCCCGGGAGGCGGTCGCGCGCGCAGCGCCGCCTCCTGCCGGCGGGCACCGCATATCGTGCCTGCCATGCATACGTATCCGACGCAGGCCGTGATCCTTGCCGGTGGCCAGGGGTCGCGGCTGCGGCCGTACACCGACGACCGCCCCAAGCCGATGGTCGAGATCCCCGGAACCGGGACTCCGATCATCGGCCATCAGCTGTCCTGGCTGGCCGCCGAGGGAGTCACCGACGCCGTGGTCTCCTGCGGGCATCTCGCCGAGGTGCTCCAGGAGTGGCTGGAGGCGGCCGTGCTGCCGCTCCGGGTCACCACCGTCGTGGAGACCGAGCCGCTGGGGCGCGGCGGCGGGCTGAAGTACGCGGCCGGGCGGCTGCCCGATCCGGAGCAGCCCTGGTACGCCACCAACGGCGACATCTGGACGCGCTTCTCCCTGCGGGAGATGGCCGCCTTCCACGCGGAGCGCGACGCCACCGCCACCCTGGCCCTCGCCCGGCCCCGGATCCCGTGGGGTGCGGTGGAGACGGACGCGTTCGGGCACATCACCGACTTCATCGAGTCGCCGCCGTCGCCGTATCTGATCAACGCCGGTGTGTACGTGTTCTCGCCCGCGTTCACGAAGCTGCTGCCGGACCGGGGCGACCACGAGCGGACCACCTTCCCGCGGCTCGCCCGTGAGCGTCGGCTGGCCGGATATCCGCTGCCGAACGGGGCGTACTGGCGGGCCATCGACACCGCCAAGGACCTCACCGAGGCGGCCCGGGAGCTCGGCTCGCACAGCGCCTGACAGCTTCCCGTACGTACGCGACGTACGCACACGGCGTCCCGTACGCACGCATACGAAGGGCGGCTCCCGCCCGGTTCTCCTTGCCGGGTGGGAGCCGCCCTTGTTGTCGTTGTCGTACGGTCAGCCGAGCAGGCCGCCGATGGGGTTGCGGCCGCCGCCCGAGGTCGAGCCCTCGCCGCCGGAGGAGGTCGAGCCGCCGGTGGGGGCCGGTTCGCCGCCGCCGCCGGAGTCGTCGCCGCCGGTGGAGCCGGAGGAGGTGGGTCCGGCGCTGGTGGCGGCCGGGGGCTGCTGCGGGGTGGACTGCTGCGGGGGTTCCTGGCCGGTGCCCTGCGTCTCGCTGGGCTGGGTGCCCGAACCGGTGCTCTGGCCGCCGGAGTCGCGGGTCGCGCCCGGGGTGACCTGGCCGGTGGCGGGGGTGGTGGCCGTGCCGGAGCTGCTGGGCTCCGGGCGGCGCTCCTGCTCCGGCGTACGGGAGGCCTGGCGTTCGCCGGTGGACTCCTGGGGCAGCGGCATGCCGGGGAGGCGGTTGGTGGGGTTGTCGTTGCGGCCGGGGACGGTGACGACCTCGGTGGAGCGGACCGCGCCGCCGAGGATGGAGCCGATGAGCAGGGTGAGGCCGACGACGACCGTGGCGACGACGGTGCCCCGGCGCAGGACCCGGCGGCGCAGGTCCCAGATCTCCGAGCGCGGGCCGAGCTTGCGCCAGGCTTCGCCGGCCAGTCGGCCGTCCACGGAGTAGACGGGTGCGCCGGCGATGATCAGCGGGCTCCAGGCGGCGAGCAGGATGATGTCGGGGGCGTCGTAGACCGCGACGGTGCGCCAGCTGACCGTGACCAGCAGGGCGGCGGAGAGCAGTGCGCCGAACGCGGCGGCGACCCGCTGCCAGAGGCCGAGGACGGTGAGGACGCCGACGACGACCTGGAGGAAGGCGACGGTCAGTCCGGCGCCGACCGGGTGGGAGAGCGCGAAGTCGCGCAGCGGCTCGGCCAGCGCCCACGGGTGCAGGGAGGTCAGCCACTTGACCATCGAGCCGCGCTCGCCGCCGTCGAAGTAGACGGGGTCGCACAGCTTGCCCATGCCGGCGTAGATGGAGATGAAGCCGAGGAGCACCCGCATGGGGAGCAGCACGACGCCCAGGTTCATCCGGTGGCCGGGGTAGTAGGCATGCCGGACGGGGTCGCCCGTGCTCCGCCGGGAGCGGGAGTCCTCGGCGTCGTCGTAGTCGTCGTCGATGCCGTCGGGGCGGCCGGGGCCGTCGGGCCCGTCGACCGGGTCGTCGTACGCGCCGACGGCCTGCCGCATGGGCGGCAGCAGCGGTCCGGTGTGTCCCGGCCGGTGGGGCGCGGTCATCACGGGGTTGGGCTGGGTCTCCTCCAGGAGCGGGATGACCTGTGTCGCGCCCGCTTCCTGCCCGTGCCCGTCCACGGAGGCCCCGCCGAGGCCGCCGAGTCCGGCGTCGAGGTGTCCTGCGGTGGAGTTGCGCACGGCCTGGAGGAGGCCGGTCGCGCCGGGGTCGCCGGGAGCGGACTTGCCGCTCCAGACGACGGGTGCCCGCCTGCGGCCTCCGCCGGCGCCGCTCATGGCGGGGATGCGGGCCGTGTCCGCGGGGGCACCGCGCAGCCGTGTGCGCTGGCCCGGGGCGAGCTGCACCCGGAAGCTGGCGTGGTTGACGATGACCTGCGCGGGGTCGCTGTCCACCTTGGTCATGCTCAGGGCGGGTTGTTCGTCGAACCGAGGCGTTCTGGTGTCCACACTCATCTAACCGAGTGATGTGTGTTTAGGACACTGCCTTGACCGCACCGGATGTGTCCGAGACCCGTCAAGATCAGGCCAAACTCGGGCATCCTGGATGGATGTTCGGCGTTCGCGCGTCAACTCGCCCGGCGGACGGGCCCGTCGACGGGCGAACGCCGCACGTCTCAGGAGCGGCGGCGCGCCACCTCGTACAGCACGATGCCCGCCGCGACACCGGCGTTGAGCGACTCCGCGCCGCCGGGCATCGAGATCCGCACCCGGTAGTCGCAGGTCTCGCCGACGAGGCGGCCGAGGCCCTTGCCCTCGCTGCCGATGACGATGACGACCGGACCGGCCAGCTCCTCCAGGTCCTCCACCGTGTGCTCACCGTCGGCGGCAAGGCCGACGACCGTGAGGCCCGCCTTCTGGTAGCCCTCCAGCGCGCGGGTGAGGTTGGTGACCCGGGAGACGGGGGTGCGGGCGGCCGTGCCGGCGGAGGACTTCCACGCTCCGGCGGTCATGCCGGCCGCGCGGCGCTCGGGGACGACCACGCCGTGGCCGCCGAACGCGGAGACCGAACGGACGATCGCGCCGAGGTTGCGCGGGTCGGTCACCCCGTCGAGGGCGACGATCAGCGGGTCCTCGTGGTTGTCGTCGGCGGCGGCGAGCAGGTCGTCCGGGTGCGCGTACTCGTACGGCGGGACCTGGAGGACGAGGCCCTGGTGGTTCAGGCCGTTCGTCATCCGGTCCAGCTCGGGGCGCGGGGCCTCCATCAGGTTGATGGTGCCGCGGTCGCCGGCGAGCTTGAGCACGTCGCGGACGCGTTCGTCGTTGTCGATGTACTGCTGGACGTACAGCGTCACGGCGGGGACGCCGTCGCGCAGGGCCTCGTAGACCGGGTTGCGGCCGACGACCATCTCCGAGGTGCCCTTCACACCGCCGCGCCGGGGCGCGGGGCGGCGGGCCGCGGCCTGCTTGGCCTGGGCGTTGGCGACCCGGTTCTTCTTGTGTCCCTTACGGGCGGACGCGGGCGGGGTCGGGCCCTTGCCCTCCAGGCCACGGCGTCGCTTGCCACCGCTGCCGACCTGCGCGCCCTTCTTGTTGGACGTGCGGCGGTTCCTGCGCTGGCTGTTCCCGGCCATGATCTACCTGTTTCGTTGCTTTCAGACGTACGTACGTATAAGGAAAGTGTGCCGCCCGGCTCGCCGGGCGGCACCATCTCGCTGCTCGGAGCGGGTGCTCAGCGCGGTCCCAGCGTCCACCGGGGGCCGGTGGGGCTGTCCTCGATGACGAGGCCGGACTGGTTGAGCTGGTCGCGGATGGCGTCGGCGGCGGCCCAGTCCTTGCGCGTACGGGCCGACTGCCGCTGGTCGAGGACGAGGCGGACGAGGGTGTCGACGACGCCGTGCAGATCCTCGCCCCGGTCGCCCTCGCCCGCCCAGTGCGGGTCGAGCGGGTCCAGGCCGAGGACGCCGAGCATGGCCCGGACCTCGGCGAGGCGGGCCGCGGCGGCTTCCTTGTCGTCGGCGGCGAGCGCGCTGTTGCCCTGGCGGACGGTGGTGTGGATGATCGCCAGCGCCTGCGGTACGCCGAGGTCCTCGTCCATCGCCTCGGCGAAGGCGGGCGGCACCTCGGCGGCGGGCGCGACGGTCTCGCCGACCTTCTCGGTGACGCGCTGGACGAAGCCCTCGATCCGGGCGAACGCGGACTCGGCCTCGCGCAGGGCCTCCTCGCTGTACTCGATCATCGACCGGTAGTGCGGGGTGCCGAGGTAGTAGCGCAGGACGATCGGGCGCCAGTGCTTGACCATCTCGCTGACGAGGACGGAGTTGCCCAGCGACTTCGACATCTTCTCGCCGGACATGGTGACCCAGCCGTTGTGCACCCAGTACGTGGCGAATTCGTCGCCGTACGCCTTGGCCTGGGCGATCTCGTTCTCGTGGTGCGGGAAGATCAGGTCGATGCCGCCGCCGTGGATGTCGAAGGCGGAGCCCAGGTACTTGTGGGCCATCGCGGAGCACTCCAGGTGCCAGCCGGGCCGGCCGCGGCCCCACGGCGTCTCCCAGCTGGGCTCGCCCGGTTTCGCGGCCTTCCACATGGCGAAGTCGCGCTGGTCGCGCTTGCCGGTCTCGCCCTCGCCGGAGGGCTGACGCAGATCGTCCAGCTCCTGGTTGGAGAGCTCCAGATAGCTGGGGAGCGAGCGGACGTCGAAGTAGACGTTGCCGTCGGCCTCGTAGGCGTGACCGCGCTCGATCAGGCCGGTCATCATCTCGATCATCTCGGGGATGTGGCCGGTGGCGCGGGGCTCGTAGGTGGGCGGCAGGCAGCCGAGCACGTCGTAGCCGTCGTTGAACGCGCGCTCGTTCTCGTAGCCGATCGACCACCAGGGGCGGCCCTGTTCGGCGGACTTCGCGATGATCTTGTCGTCGATGTCGGTGACGTTCCGGATGAACGTGACGTCGTAGCCGCGGTAGGCGAACCAGCGGCGCATGATGTCGAAGTTCAGGCCCGAGCGGATGTGGCCGATATGCGGTGCTGCCTGGACAGTGGCGCCACAGAGGTAGATCGAGACACAGCCCGCGGTGAGCGGGACGAAGTCACGGATCTGCCGGGCGTTGGTGTCGTGCAGGCGAATAGTCACGCCTCAAGGGTAGTAGGCCCGCACCAGTGCCCCGCGACCCTTGGGGATCGCGGGGACAACTTTCTGATACCGGGATGGTCCGAAGCGGCCCGGAGAGCGTTTTCCGGGGTGCGTTTCAGCCGTGTGCGGCGCTCTCCGGGCCCGGAGGGCCCTCAGATGCTGCCGACGACCTTGCGCGCGGAGATGCGGACGACCACGCGGGGGTCGTCGGCGCCGGAGTTCGGGTTGAACTCGGCGTACGGCTTGCCGGTGTACTTCACCGAGAGCTCGTCGATCAGTTCCTGCCCGCCGTCCGTCGTCAGCGTCGCCTCGCCGCGGATCTCGGCGTAGCTGTACGGGGCGTCGAAGGGCTGCACGACCACGGTGACGCGGGGGTCGCGGCGGAGGTTCTTCTCCTTGCGGCGGCCGACGGTGGTGGAGATCAGGACGTCGTCACCGTCGCGCTTGACCCAGACCGGGGAGACCTGGGGGCTGCCGTCGGGCTGGATGGTGGCGATGTTGACGAACACGGGGGTGTCGAGCAGGTTCTTGAGCTCGGTGGAGAGAGCGGCGGTCATGGCGTACGTCCTCCTGAGTGCCTGCGGGCGGTGGGTCCGATGCTTCTACCCCGTAACCGCGCGCGCTCCCTGTTCCTTCCCGCCGCGTCCCGCCGGAAGGGTGAACGCCAGGAGCGCCCCGGCGAGCGGGACCGCCGCGAGCGCCGCCCACCGCACGGGCGCGGACGCCTCCAGCAGGGCGCCGGTCGCGGCGCTGCCGACGAGGACGGCGACCCCGGAGACGGAGGACAGCGCCCCGGTGGCCAGCCCGAGGTGCCGGTCCTCGACCAGGTCGGGCACCAGGCCCCGGGCGGCGGGGACCAGCAGCATCTGGCCCAGGGTCAGCAGGACGACGAGCGCGGCGCCGGGCAGCAGACCGCCGGGGCCCGCGGGCGTGAGCGGTACGGCGGCGAAGCCCGCGGCGACGACCGCGAGGCCGGTGACGAGTGCGGTGCGCGGGGCGATCCGGCGGGCGGAGCAGCGGGTCACCGGCATCTGGGCGACGACGACCAGCAGCGAGGAGAGCGCGAAGAGCCAGCCGAGCGCGGCCTGCGAGCCGGTGGCGCGCTCCACCTCGACGGGCAGCGAGAGATAGAGCTGGTTGTAGGCGACGAGGTAGGTGGAGTACGCGAGGCAGAGCAGCAGGAAGGGGCGGTTGGCGAAGACCGCGCGCCAGGACGACCGCGCCGGTTGAGCCGTACGGGTGACGACGTGCGGGGCGGACTGCTGTGCCGGGGGCTGCTCCTGTGCCGGGGGCGGAGTCGGCTCCTGTGCCGGTTCCCGTACGGGGGTGGTGTGCGGCATCAGGCGGGCGTGCCCGGTCAGTACGGCGACGAAGACGAGGGCCCCGGCGAGGCAGGCGGCCCGGAATCCGCCGCCCAGGAGCAGGAGCAGCGAGCCGAGCAGCGGCCCGAGGAACGCTCCGGCCTGTCCGGCGGCGGAGAACAGGGCGAGGACATGGGCGCGCGGGGCGCCGGTGTCCCGTTCGTGCCGGACGGCCTCGCGGGCGGCCTCGGACTCGACGGCCGGGGAGAACAGGGCGGCGGCGAAGCCGATGAGGAGGACGGCCCCGATGACGGTGGCCGTGGATCCGGCGAAGGCGAGCCAGCCGAACCCGGCGATCCGCAGGGCGCAGCCCGCCAGCACGACGGGGCGCGGGCCGTACCGGTCGGTGAGCGCGCCACCGACGACGAACAGGCCCTGCTGGCTGAAGGTGCGCAGCCCGAGGACGAGTCCGACGAGCCAGCCCGCCATGCCGAGGCCGCTGCCGAGGTGGGTGGCCAGATAGGGCAGGACGGCGTAGAAGCCGATGTTGAAGGCGAATTGGGTGGCGGTGAGGAGCCGGAGGTAGGGGGTGGGGG
>MUNB01000203.1 GCA_002154345.1 Streptomyces griseus | reverse complement strand
CCGCTGCTCGCGAACGGCGGCTGTCTCAGTCCCCGCGCCGCTGCGGCCCGAAGCGCACGGGCACGCCCGGGGAGTACAGCACGCTCACCGGCTCCCCGGCCGGCGCGGGCAGCCCGCCCGCCGCCACCAGGTCCTCGTCGCACGCGACCAGCTCCGCCCGGTGCAGAGGCCATGCGGGGTGGACGTTGGGCAGATAGGCGGTCCGCCCGAAGAACGAGGTGTGCAGGGCCCAGCGGGCGGTCAGGAAGTGCTCCAGGGGCGTGGGTTCGCCGATCGGGTCGCCCGTCCGCAGCACGATCCGGCTCCGGGCGCCGCGCGGACCGGGCCACCGGCGGGTGCTCGTGTACGTCAGGGTGTCGCCGGACCGCTCGATGTCCATCCGGGACCACACGTNNCCACGGAGTACAGCCGGACGTTGGTCTCGGGAAAGCTCCCGAGGTACGGAACTCCCGGCAGCCCGAACCCGCTCACCCGATCCATCCGGAACGCCACGAGCCCCACGTGGGCCGCCCCGTCGAAGGTGTCCGGCACCGTGCCGCGCGGCAACAGCGGTGCCACGTCCGCCGGATCGACCGCCCAGTGCAGGAACGCCAGATCGAGCCAGGACTGCGTGAGCAGCGGAGGCATCGGCGCGGCGGGCGGAACGGGTGACACCGGCTCGGGTGACACCGGCTCGGGCGGCTGCGATCGGGCGGCGCGGTGGGCGAAGGACACGGCCCCTAACCCTTCCCGTCCTCCGCCAGTTCCGCCACCCCCGTGATCCGGTGCAGCGGGTAGGTGCGGACCTCGTCGGCGGTGTGGTCGTACGCCGTGACGAAGCCGCCCTCCACGCGGACCGGGGCGATCACGCGCTGGCTGGCCGCGCCGTCCGCGTTGACGTAGCCGATCCAGACCGTGGAGCCCGTCATCGCGGCGGCCTGGACCGTGGCCAGGGTCTCGGCGGGGGTGGTGCGGGGG
>MUNB01000202.1 GCA_002154345.1 Streptomyces griseus | reverse complement strand
CGGCACAATTCGCGGATATCGCAAGTGAGTTGGCTGTACCGGGGCGGGAAAGGGCGTAATCCTCCGTGGCGTTGGACGAAGCAAGGACGAGCGGCACGCACGGCGGCGGCTGTACCTGCGGCGACTGCCCGCACGGAGCCCGTCGCGGACACCGGCGCGCGGTCGCCGCGTTCCTGGCCAAGCGCGACGAACTGGCGGCCGGCAACGGGCTGCCCGCCGGCGTCGCCCAGTCCCCGTCCGCCTCGCGGCAGTGGGTCTCCGACGAGCTGACCGGTTCCGCCCGTACCGTCGCCGAACGGGCCCGGGAGGCCGGTGACGCCTGGCTGCACCAGGTGTGGCGGGGCACGCTGTTCGCCGTCTGGGGCGCGGCCGGGGCGCTCCTCGTCGGGGCGAGCCTCACCGCGATCGGGGCCGGCTGGTCCACCGCCCGTACCGCCGGGCTGATCGCCGCCCTCGTCACCGCCGGGCTGCTCACCGCCGCCGCCCGGCTCCACCGCGCCCGGGGCGGCCTCCTCGCCCCGCTGATCGGTGAGGACAACCGGCTCTCCACCTCCCGGACGGTCGCCGCCGGCTGGGTGCTCCTCGCCGTCTTCGCCGTCCTCGTCCTCGCGCTGCAACTGGCCGGGGCCTCCGACCCGGACGACCGGGACGCGCTGATCGAGGGGCTCGACCTGGTGCGCTCCGCCGGGTTCGTGGCCGTGCTGGCGCTGGTGTGCGCGGTCGCCGTCGTCGTGCGCCGCGTGGTGACCGTACGGGTGCTGAACCAGCGGCTCCAGAAGCTGCGCGCGGACCGGCCGCGCGCCGCCGACCTGCTCACCGACGACTCGGGGCGCGGCTCCTTCACCGATGTGCAGTACGTGCTGGTCAGCGCCGTCGCCGTGCTGTTCGCCGCGGTCCGCCTGGCCCGCCGCCCCGAGCAGCTGCCCGATCTGCCGTGGGGGCTCGCGCTGCTGGTGGCGGTCTCGGCGGCGACCTACTTCGCCGGGAAGTACGCGGAGGGCGGCCGGCCTGTCGTGCTCTCCGTCGTACGGGCCCGGGAGGCCGGGGACCTGGACGGCGCGATCCGGACCGGCGACGACATCGAGATCCGGGGCGCGGGCTTCGTACCGCCCGGCGCGGGCGGCCCCGACCGCCTCGCCCGGCTCGTCGTACGGATAGGGACCGTCCATGTGCACGTCCCGCTCGTCCCGGTCGCCGGCGGCTTCGCCAACCCGACCGACACCGTCCTCACCGTGCCCGTCCCGGTCGAGGTCGAGCCGGGCACCGTGGACGTCCAGGTCGTCACCGCCGCCGGGGTGGAGACCAACCGCTGCCCGATCGACGTGACGGACTGACCCCCGCCATTCTTCCGCCGATCTTCCCGCGGCCCTGGTGAGCAGCGCTCCGAAGGCGTACGTATGGTCGAGACGACGGGACCTCGGGAAGTAGGGCAGTGGTGATGAACGGTTACGGCGGCGGTTCGTACGGTCTGGGCGAGCGCAGGACGCTGCGGGAGCAGGCGGGCACGTACGCCCTGCTGCCGCTGCGGATCTTCCTCGGCGTCACCTTTGTCTACGCGGGCCTCGACAAGCTCACCGACAGTGCGTTCCTGTCCGCGACCGGCACCGGATCCATCGGCGAGATGATGCGCGGAGTACGCGACTCCTCCGCCGTCCCCGCCCTCGTCGACCTGGCGCTCAAGAGCCCCGAGGGCTTCGGATACGCCATCGCCATCGGCGAACTCCTCGTCGGCCTCGGCACCCTCGTCGGCCTCTGGGCCCGGCTCGCGGCGCTCGGCGGCGCGCTGATCTCACTGAGCCTCTGGCTGACCGTGAGCTGGCAGGCCACCCCGTACTACTACGGCAACGACCTGCCCTATCTGATGGCGTGGCTGCCGCTGGTGCTCGCGGGCGCCACCGTGTTCTCCGCCGACGCCTTCCTCGCCTCGCGCCGCCGCCGGAGCATGTAGGCGGCCCAGGTCACCGTCGCGGCCAGCCACAGCCCGCCGAGGAACAGCGGCAGGAAGAACGTCCACGGGACCTCCCAGGCCCCGGCGGCTTCGGCCGCGTACCCGCCGGCCAGGCCCAGCATCGCCAGGCCCGCCACCGCGCGGCCGGGCCGGAATTCATGACGCAGCACGGGTGACCTCCACCTGTCCGATGCCGACTTCCAGTTCCAGTTCGATCGTGCCGGCGGGCTTCGTGCCCGTCGGCGGCGGCAGCGTCCGCTGCGTCGACTCGTCGCTGTTGATCCGGACCTGGACCCGCTGGCCGTCCTCCAGCCGGATCTCCCCGAGACCCGCCTCGGCGCGTACCTTCACCGTCACGTTCGCCGGGACGACGACGGCCGCCCGGCCCGCCGCCACGTCGAGCCCCGTGCGCACGGTCTCGCCCTTGGGCACCTTCAGACCGGACAGGTCCAGCCGGGCGTCGCCCGTGCGCAGCTCGTAGTGCGGCTGGAGGGCCGCCGCCGTGGCGGGCCGCCACGCCTGGCGGGTCCACGAGGTGTCGATGTCCTTCGGCACCGCCGCCGCACCCGCCAGCAGACCCGCCGTGACCATCGCCATCAGGACCGTGCCGAAGCCGGTCCGGCCCAGCACCGAGGCGATCAGCAGGCCGAGCCCGAAGACGGCCAGAGCCGCGACCAGACCGATCTGGAGCGCGGTGCCCAGCGGCTGGTGCTCCCAGCTCAGCCCGGTGCCGAGCCCGCCCGCCACCAGCGCCGTCAGGAAGACCAGGCCGCCGATGGAGCGCGGCCCGCGGGGAGCGGGCGACGGCCGGGGCGTACGGAACGGGGCGTCCGGCGTGGGCCGCCCGGCCTTCACATCGGCGCGCGCCGCGTCGGCGTCCGTGTCCGGCGGCCCCCACAGATAGCCGGAGCCGACCGGCCCCGTGGTCCCGTCCTTGACGATCGGGTCCCGCCACCACGACGGGCCGCCGGGCGTCGGCGGGGCCTTCACCTCCGGCGGCGGCGTGCCGAGCCCGCCGGCGTGCGCGGGTCCGGGCGGGGAAGCCGGTGCGCCGGGCGGAGCCGCCGGGTCCTCCGGGGCCGCCGTCCGCCGGGACTGCGTCCATACGGAGAACCCGACGACCGCCAGCGTCAGCAGCGCGGCGAACGCCAGCATGCCCCGGTTGTGCAGCATCGACAGGAACAGCCCGCAGCCGATCAGCGCCAGCAGCAGCGCCACCAGGGACGCCCCGTCGACCCGCCCCGACAGCAGCTTGCGCGCCTCGTTCTCGTCGTCGCCGTCCGCGGGCAGCAGCAGCCAGGCGAAGCCGTAGAAGATCAGACCGATGCCCCCGGTCGCCGACAGCACACCGAGCACGATCCGGAAGATCACCGGGTCCACGTCGCAGTACCGGCCGAGTCCGCCGCACACCCCGGCGACGACCTTCTGTCGCGGGGCGCGCCGCAGCGTCGGCTTCGGCGCTTCGGGGGGCGCGACGCCGGGAGCGGCGTTGGAGGGAGCGGTCATGCCTCCATGGTGACGGGCCGGACCGCCCGCCGGGACCCGCACCTACCCTGGACGGTCCCTGATATTGCCCGCGCGCGCCCCGGAAGGGCCCGGTCCGCCCGACGGGGCGGAGGGGAGAGCACCAGGCCGCACACGGGGGAGAGCCTCAGGGTCACTTCGGGGGCCGACCCTGATGCCGCCCCGCGTCCGCGCGTGTGACGATCGGGGTATGCCAGCCGCCACCGCCCGAGCCGCCAGCTCCCTCGCCGCCGACCCGGAGGAGCCGCCGCTGCGCAAGCTCTACCGCAGCGCCGACGGCCGGCTGCTCGGCGGCGTCGCGCGCGGGCTCGCCGGGCACCTCGGGCTGCCGGTCGCCTGGGTGCGGTTCCTCTTCCTCGGGCTGTTCCTCACCGACGGCCTCGGCGCGGTGCTCTACGCGGTGTTCTGGATCGTCGTCCCGCTCGGCGTCGGCGGCGTCGACGCCCCGCGCTCGGTGTTCGAGACATCGACGGACGGCCGCCGCAAACTCCGTAAACCGGACAAGGGTCAGGTCTTCGCCCTGGTCGCCCTGACCGTCGGGGCCATCGCGTTCGTCGTCAACGTCGACATGGGCAGCGACGCCGACCGCTACATCTGGCCCACCCTCCTGATCGGCGCGGGCTCCGTCCTGGTCTGGCGGCAGGCGGACAACGCCCGCCGCGCCCGCTGGATGGAGACCGGCCGCAACCGCAAGCTGCTGCATCTGGCCCGCGGCCTCGCCGGAGTGGCCCTCGTCGGCCTCGGCCTCGCCGTGTTCATGGTGGTGCGCGGCTCGGCCGCCCAGCTCGGCAACGTCCTCACTGCGGCCATCGCCGTGCTCACCGGCATCGCCCTGCTCGCCGGCCCCTACCTCGTGCGGATGACCCAGGACCTCTCCGAGGAGCGCCTGATGCGCATCCGCGCCCAGGAACGGGCCGAGGTCGCCGCCCACGTCCACGACTCCGTGCTGCACACCCTCACCCTGATCCAGCGCAACGCGGACGACGGCGGCGAGGTCAGACGCCTCGCCCGCGCCCAGGAACGCGAGCTGCGCAACTGGCTCTACAACCCCGAGGGCACCGGCAAGGACGAGGACGACGAGCCCGAGACCCTGGCCGAGGCGGTCAAACGGGCCGCCGCCGAGGTCGAGGACAAGCACGGCGTTCCCCTGGAGGTCGTCGTGGTCGGCGACTGCCCCCTGGACGACAAGCTGACCGCGCAGATGCAGGCCGCGCGCGAGGCGATGGTGAACGCCGCCAAGTACGGTGGCGAGGGCGGCGCCGTCCAGGTCTACGCGGAGGTCGAGGGCACCACCGTCTTCGTGTCCGTACGGGACCGGGGTCCGGGGTTCGACCTGGACGAGGTTCCCGGGGACCGGATGGGCGTACGAGAATCAATCATCGGCCGGATGCAGCGCAACGGCGGCAGCGCCCGGCTGCGTTCGGTGCCCGGCGGGGGCACCGAGGTCGAGCTGGAGATGGAGAGGGCGAGCGAATGACCGAGAACACCGAAGCCACCGGGGGCCCGGAGCGACGGGTACGGGTCGTGCTCGTCGACGACCACCGGATGTTCCGCACCGGGGTGCAGGCCGAGATCGGCCGCACCGAGGAGACCGGCGTCGAAGTGGTCGGCGAGGCCGCCGACGTCGACCAGGCGGTCACCGTCATCACCGCGACCCGCCCGGAGGTCGTCCTCCTCGACGTCCATCTCCCGGGCGGCGGCGGCGTCGAGGTGCTCCGCCGCTGCGCCCCCATGATGGGCACGGCCGAGAACCCGGTCCGCTTCCTCGCGCTGTCCGTCTCGGACGCCGCGGAGGACGTCATCGGCGTCATCCGGGGCGGCGCGCGCGGCTACGTCACCAAGACGATCACCGGCACCGACCTGGTCGACTCGGTCTTCCGGGTCCAGGAGGGCGACGCGGTCTTCTCGCCCCGCCTGGCCGGCTTCGTCCTGGACGCCTTCGCCTCCACGGACGCCCCACCGGTCGACGAGGACCTGGACCGGCTCACCCAGCGCGAGCGCGAGGTGCTGCGGCTGATCGCGCGCGGCTACGCGTACAAGGAGATCGCCAAGCAGCTGTTCATCTCGGTGAAGACGGTCGAGTCGCACGTCTCGGCGGTGCTGAGGAAGCTCCAGCTCTCCAACCGGCACGAGCTGACCCGGTGGGCCACGGCGCGACGGCTGGTCTGAGCCGGCCGTCGTTGCCGTCGTTCAGGCACCGCCCGGCTCCAGCGAGATGTTGACCTTCTCGCCGATCCGGCGGTAGCCGATGCTCGCGTAGATCCGCTCGACGTCGGGGCCGCCCGGCTCCAGCCAGACGGTCCGGCAGCCCTGGCCGAGCGCGCGGTCCGTCAGCCAGGCGGAGAGCGCGGCGCCGACGCCCCGGCGCCGGAAGGGGGCGGCGACGGCGAGGCCGGCCAGTTCGCTGAGGCCGTCGACCGCGACCGAGCAGCCCCCGGCCCCGGCCGGTGTGCCGTCCAGGACGGCCAGGGCGGCGACCCCGTCGCCGCCGGCCGCCGTACGCAGCCAGTCGGTCATGCCCGGCTCGGGTTCGCCCTCGCCGCCGAAGCCCTGGTGCTGGACGCGGGCGGCGTCGGTGAACTCCGCTTCGGTGGAGAGCACGGCGATGCGGAGGCCGTCGACCGGTGTCGGCGTCCGGAGGTCCCCGTGGCCGCAGGCCAGCAGCGGGGCCCGGTTCTCCACGGTGAAACCGGCGGCGAGCAGGGCCGGTTCGACGGCCGGGGCCCAGGCGGGCAGGAACTCCAGGCGGGGGAGCCGTTCATGCTCCCGGAACGCGTCGACCAGGGCCGCCACGTCGTCCGCCGTGGGTTCCGCTTCCCGGTCGGGGATCGCGTAGTTGGCGTACTTCAGCTCCCAGCCCGGGTGGTGCCGGACGGTGAACGGGCCCACCCGGTAGTGGTCGGGAGACCGCAGTGTGAGCGTACGGGCGTAGTCCTGGACGGCGTTCGCCATCGTCATACGGGAGTTCCTTCGGCGGGAGGTGAGGTCGGCGCCGGGGACTATGCCACCCGGGTCGCTCCGGCGAAAGGCATCTGGTCGATGGGCGCGATGCGGACCGGTGCTCCGGGGCGCGGGGCGTGGATCATCTGGCCGCCGCCGATGTAGAGGCCGACATGGCTGATCCCGGAGTAGAAGAACACCAGGTCGCCGGGGGCCAGTTGGGAGCGCGGGACGCGCTGTCCGGCGTTGATCTGGGTGTAGGTGGTGCGCGGCAGACTGACGCCCGCCGCCTTCCAGGCCGCCTGGGTCAGGCCGGAGCAGTCGAAGGCGTTGGGGCCCGTCGCGCCCCAGACGTACGGCTTGCCGATCGCCCCGTGCGCGAAGGCGATGGCCTGCCCGGCGCGGGAGTCGGGAGCGGCGACCGGGCCGCCGCGGGCGGTGGAGCGGTCGGCGTGGGCCGGGCCGCCGCCGTGCCGGGCGTCGGCGGAGCGTTCGTAGGCGGCGCGCTCGTCGGCGGTCAGGGTGTCCAGCAGCCTGCGGGCGTCGGCCAGCTTGGTGCGGATCGCGGTGCGGTGTTCGCGCAGCTCGGCGCGGCGGGCGGCGAGGCGCTCGGTCTCCTGGTCGGCGGTGGCCCTGACGCGGGTGATCTGGGAGACCTGCCGCTTGATGTTGCGCAGCAGACCGCTCTGCCGGTCGCCCGCCCGGTCGAGGTAGGAGGCGCGCTGCAGATAGGCGTCCGGGTCGGAGGAGAGCGCCAGCTGCAGGGCCGGGTCCAGGGTGCCGCCGCGGTACTGCGCGGTGGCCAGCGAACCCAGGGCGTTGCGGGTGGTGTTGAGGCGGTCGGTGCGGCGGGCGGCCTCGTCGGTCAGGGCCTCGACCTTGCGGGTGGCGGCGGCCGCCTTCTCCTTCGCCCCGTTGTACTTCTCGGTGGCGACCTCGGCGTCGTGGTAGAGCCGGTCGACCTTCGCCCTGACCTGGTCAGCGGTGGGGGCCGGTTCGGCGGGGGCCGCGCCGGCCCCGGTGACCGAGCCCGCGGTGGCGGCTCCGGCGAGCGCCAGGGTGGCGGCGGTGCGGGCAGCAGGGCCGGTGAACGGGCGCTGCTTGGGTTTTCGGTGGGCTGACCTGCGGTGCGCTGCCACGGGGGCGGCATCCTTCCTGTCGGCTGGCCGCCGGGGGATACCGGCGGGTCCGTGAAGGACGCTAATCCGGGCGCGGAGAAAAGAGTCGCCATGACAGCTATTGCCCTGATGTGACGTTTCGCCGCTCACTCATGACCGAAGTGATCGAGGAGGGCGCGCCTCACCGACGAGGAAGGCTTGCCTCACTGAAAGGTAAAACCTTGGCCATGGCTAGGCTCCCGAGCCATGGACGTACTCATCAATGTCTTCGTCGCCCTGCACATCATCGGCATCGCCTCCCTGCTGGGCGGCTTCCTGACGCAGATGAAGGCCATGGGGTCGGGGACCGCCCGGTTCACCCCCGCGATGCTGCACGGCGCGCTGACCATGCTGGTCACCGGCATGGCGCTGGTCGGCCTCAACCAGGCCGACGACCAGACCGTGAACAACGTCAAGATCGGCATCAAGCTGGCGCTGCTGGTCGTGATCCTCGCCCTGGTCTACGTCAAGCGCGACGAGGAGAAGGTCGACAAGGGCGCGTTCATCGCGGTCGGCGCCCTCACGACCGCCAACATCTTCATCGCCACCGTCTGGACCTGAGCCTGTCGGGGGGCGGCCGGTCACCGGCCGCCCCCGCCCCCGCGTCACGCCGGGCGGACGCTCCCGTAGATCGGCATGTAGTAGATCGACTCCTCGCGCACGTTCGCACCCGGCTTCGGGGCGTGGATCATCATGCCGTCGCCCTTGTAGATGCCCACGTGGCTGATGTCGTCGTAGAAGAAGACCAGGTCCCCCGGCTGCAGGTCGGACGTGGCGACCCGGGTCCCGACCTTCACCTGGTCCCAGGTGGTCCGGGGCAGGGTCACGCCCGCCTCCCGCCACGCCGCCTGCGTCAGCCCCGAGCAGTCGTAGCTGGAGGGGCCCGTCGCGCCCCAGACGTACGGCTTCCCGATCTGGGCGCGGGCGAAGGCCAGCACCTTCTCCGCCTTGGCGGCGTAACCGCTGCCCGTACCGGAGCCGGAGCCCGAACCCGTGCCCGTACCGGAGCCCGTGCCCGAACCGCCGCCCGACTCCTTCGCGGCCTCCTCGCGGGCCTTCTCCTCCGCCTCGGCCCTCTCCTTCGCCTCGGCGGCCTGCCGGGCGGCCAGCTTCGCCGCCTTCTCCTTGGCCTCGGCCTCCTTCTTGCGCTCCAGCTCCGCCAGCCGCGCCTTCTCCTCGGCGGTCAGCCGGGACAGCAGGCCGCGGGCCTCGGTGAGCTTGGTCTGCACGTCCTTCTTGCTGGAGGCGAGCGTGGCCTGCGTATCGGTGAGCGTCTCCAGGCTCTTCACCGCCTCCGCGCGCTTCTTCGCCGCCGAGGCCTGCTGCGTACGGAAGTCGGTGACGGCCTTCTGCTGCCGCTCCGTCGCCCGGTCCATCAGCCGGCTCTGGTCGAAGTACCCCTGAGGGTCGTCCGCCAGGAAGAACGTCGCCGTGGGCGCGATGCCGCCGCTGCGGTACTGGGCCGCCGCGTAGGAGCCCAGCGCGCGGCGCGCCTCGTTGATCTTCTCGGTCCGCTTCGCCACGTCCGCGAGCAGGGTGTCGACCTTCTTCTGCTGCGTGGCGGAGGCGGCCTTGGCCCGGTTGTACTCCTGGGTCGCGGTGCCCGCCTGCCGGTACAGGGCGTCGACCTTCTTCTGCACTTCCTCGATGGCGGGCTTCGGCTCCGCGGGCGCGGCCGTGGCGCTCTGCGTGGAGAGCAACGTCACCGAGGCCAGCGCGGCCGTCGTCAGACCGACGGCGGGAGTGGTGGTGCGCACCTTCGTGCGCGGCTTGCGATGCGATGCCAAGACCGGCATCTCCTTCCGTGGACCGCCTACCGGGTTAGCTGTCGGGTTCGGACGGAACGGAAGGCTGTCCTACGGTCCGGATACGAGCTCACGGACCGATTCACCCCGGTTCTGCGTGTGGGTCCCCGGTTCCGAACTGCCTGGAGGGCAGCACGAATTCGGCAGAGGTGTCCGTTAGGCGCGGTTCGCCTCAGGGAGGTACGGATCACCTGACCGAGCACGCTAGCCAACCCGTGGTACCGCTGGGAAGCACGATGAGCGATATGCCCGATACATTTTCGTGACCTTTTCGGATCCGGGGCGCCGCGCCCCCTCCGACCGGGCACTTCTTCACGGAACGTGGACGTCCGCTCTCCGTCCGTACCCGGTACGGGTGTGTCGGCGGCCGGCACCGGGGCCCGCTTCCCGGCCGCTTCCGGGCTTCGGCGGAACGTTGTCAGTGCGGCCGCCTAGACTCGGTAGGCGATGAGCAGCCTCTTTGACGACAGTTTCCTGACCGGCCTCCAGCCCGCGGAGGACGGCCCCCCGCCGCCCCCCGAGGACCACGCGCCCGAAGCGGTGCCGGAGGGACTCTTCGAGGGCGTCTACGACGCGCCCCCGCCGCCCCGGGACGGGTACTACCGGGACGGTCACCCGCGCCCGGTGATCGACTCCGCCGCGCTGCTCGACGGGCTGAACACCGAGCAGCGCGCCGCCGTCGTGCACGCCGGATCCCCGCTGCTCATCGTCGCCGGGGCCGGCTCCGGCAAGACCCGGGTGCTGACCCATCGCATCGCCCATCTGCTGGCCGAGCGCGGCACGCACCCCGGGCAGATCCTCGCGATCACCTTCACCAACAAGGCCGCGGGCGAGATGAAGGAGCGCGTCGAGCAGCTCGTCGGGCCGCGTGCCAACGCGATGTGGGTCATGACCTTCCACAGCGCGTGCGTCCGCATCCTGCGCCGCGAGTCGAAGAAGCTCGGCTTCACCTCGTCGTTCTCGATCTACGACGCCGCCGACTCCAAGCGGCTGATGGCCCTGGTCTGCCGCGACCTCGACCTGGACCCCAAGCGCTATCCGCCGAAGTCCTTCACCGCCAAGGTCTCCAACCTCAAGAACGAGCTCATCGACGAGGAGACCTTCGCCGGACAGGCCGCCGACGGGTTCGAGAAGACCCTCGCCCAGGCCTACGCGCTCTACCAGGCCCGGCTGCGCGAGGCCAACGCCCTGGACTTCGACGACATCATCATGACGACGGTCCACCTCCTCCAGGCCTTCCCGGACGTCGCCGAGCACTACCGCCGCCGCTTCCGCCACGTCCTGGTCGACGAGTACCAGGACACCAACCACGCCCAGTACACGCTGGTCCGTGAGCTGGTCGGCCCGGCCGGCGAGAACGACGCCCCCGCCGAGCTGTGCGTGGTCGGTGACGCGGACCAGTCGATCTACGCCTTCCGGGGCGCGACCATCCGCAACATCCTCCAGTTCGAGGAGGACTACCCCAGCGCCACGACGATCCTGCTGGAGCAGAACTACCGCTCCACGCAGACGATCCTCTCCGCCGCCAACGCCGTCATCGAGCGCAACGAGAGCCGCCGCCCCAAGAACCTCTGGACCAACGCCGGCTCCGGCGCCCGCATCACCGGCTACGTCGCCGACACCGAGCACGACGAGGCGCAGTTCGTCGCCGACGAGATCGACCGGCTCACCGACGCGGGCGACGCCAAGGCGGGCGACGTCGCCGTCTTCTACCGCACCAACGCCCAGTCCCGTGTCTTCGAAGAGATCTTCATCCGCGTCGGCCTGCCCTACAAGGTCGTCGGCGGTGTGCGCTTCTACGAGCGCAAGGAGGTCCGGGACGTCCTGGCCTACCTCCGCGTCCTCGCCAACCCCGAGGACACCGTCCCGCTGCGCCGCATCCTCAACGTCCCCAAGCGCGGCATCGGCGACCGCGCCGAAGCGATGATCGACGCCCTGTCGCTGCGCGAGAAGATCTCCTTCCCGCAGGCGCTGCGCCGCGTCGACGAGGCGTACGGCATGGCCGCCCGCTCCTCCAACGCCGTCAAGCGCTTCAACACGCTGATGGAGGAGCTGCGCACGATCGTCGAGTCCGGCGCCGGACCCGCCGTCGTGCTCGAGGCGGTCCTGGAGCGCACGGGCTATCTCGCCGAGCTCCAGGCCTCCACGGACCCGCAGGACGAGACCCGTATCGAGAACCTCCAGGAACTCGCCGCCGTCGCCCTCGAATTCGAGCAGGAACGCGGCGAGGAGGAGGGTGCGGGCACGCTCGCGGAGTTCCTGGAGAAGGTCGCGCTCGTCGCCGACTCCGACCAGATCCCCGACGAGGACGAGGACGGCTCCGGCGTCATCACGCTGATGACCCTGCACACCGCGAAGGGCCTGGAGTTCCCCGTCGTCTTCCTCACCGGCCTGGAGGACGGCGTCTTCCCGCACATGCGGGCCCTCGGCCAGACCAAGGAGCTGGAGGAGGAGCGCCGCCTCGCGTACGTCGGCATCACCCGCGCCCGCGAACGGCTCTACCTGACCCGGGCCGCGATGCGCAGCGCCTGGGGCCAGCCCTCGTACAACCCGCCCTCGCGGTTCCTGGAGGAGATCCCGGAACAGCACCTGGACTGGAAGCGCAAGGGCCCGATGGCCGCGCCCGCCGGACCGACCTCCGGCATCACGTCCTCGCTCTCCTCCTCCCGCGCCCGCACCGGCCCCTCGGGCTTCGCGACCCGGCGCTCCTCGGAGAAGCCGACGGTCACCCTGGTGGCCGGGGACCGGGTCACGCACGACCAGTTCGGGCTCGGCACGGTGACGGCCGTCGAGGGCTTCGGCGACCAGGCCAAGGCGACGGTCGACTTCGGCGACGAGCGCCCGAAGAAGCTGCTGCTGCGGTACGCGCCGGTCGAGAAGCTGTAGACGGGCGATCGGACGCGAAAGAAAGGGGGCCCGCGGGCCCCCTTTCTTTCACGTGCTCGTCAGGTGAGTTCAGGTCAGGTCGGGTTGACGCCCTTGCTGCGCAGCCACACCAGCGGGTCGATCGCCGCGCCGCCGCCGGGCCGGACCTCGAAGTGCAGGTGCGGACCGGTGGAGTTGCCCGAGTTCCCGGAGTACGCGATGACGTCACCGGCCTTCACCGGACCCGAGCGGATCTTGGTGCTGCTGAGGTGGCAGTACCAGGTCTCGGTGCCGTCGGCCGCCGTGACGATCGCCATGACCCCGTAGGCGCTGTTCAGCTGGGTGCGTACGGTGCCGTCGGTCGCGGCCATCACCGGAGTGCCGTACGAGACGGGGAAGTCGATGCCCGAGTGCACGGACATCCAGTTGACGCCCGCCTGACCGTAGTAGGCGCTCAGCCCGTGCTGCTTGACCGGCAGGACGAACTTGGGGCGCAGCGCCTCACGGCGTGCGGCCTCCTCCTCGCGCTTCTTCTTCTCCGCCGCCTGCCGCTCCCGCAGGTCGATGCGCTCCTGGGTGCGGCTCGCGCGCTCCCGGAAGTCGTCGCTGCCCTCGGAGAGCTGCGCCAGCTGGCTGTCCAGCTGGTTGTTGGCGGCGACCGGCTTGACCGTGCTGGGGTCGGCGACCGCCAGCGAGGTGGTCGTCTCGTCCTGCTTCTCCTCGCCGCCGGGCATCCCGCTGACCGAGGCCGCGGCGATGCCCGCGACGCTCATCACGCAGGCGGAGGGCACCGCGACGGTCAGCAGGGCGGAACGCTTGGCGGGGGTGCGCCGACGGGCCCGGCTGCGGGGTGCGGGGGTGCGGACGGCGGTGCGGTTCGCGGTGTGCGGGGCGGGGAAGTCGTCCCCGGCGTCCTGCTCCCGGTCCGGCGCGACATCCTGCGCGGCATCCGGCGCGAGGGCGGCGAACGCGGCGGTGGAGGACGGGTCGGCCGCCGGATCCCCGGTCGTTCCGTCCGGCTCGGCCGAGGCCTCGGGCGCCGTCGCGTCGGCCGCATGCGGTTCGTGCTGCTGTTCGTGCTGCTGTTCGTACAGCGGGTACGACGTCTGTTCGGGCTCGTACGCGGTGTCCCCGGGCGTGGCGCCGGAGTTCCACGCGGTCGCGTCGTAGGCGCCCGTGTCGTAGGCCCCGCCGTCGTACGTGCCCGTGCCGTAGGCGCCGGTGGTGGCGTACGTCCCGGTGTCGGCGGCGACGGCCGCCGTGCCGTACGCGCCGACCGGATACGCCCCGGTCTCGTAGGCGTCCGCCCCGTAGACGCCGCCGGTTCCGTACGCGGTGCCGGCCGGATACGTACCGGTGTCATAGGCGCCCGTGTCGTACGTTCCGGTCTCGTGCGCCTCCGCGGCGTACGGGGTCTCCGCGCTGTACGCGGCGGTCGTCCACTGGCCGGTCAGATCCTGGTCGGTGACCTGCTGCCAGGCCCCGGAGGTGTCCCACTGCTGCGGTTCCTGCTGCGGTTCCTGCTGCTGGGGGTGTTCCTGAGCGGCGTAGCCGTCGTAGGCGAAGGTCTGCTGTGCGCCGGTGTTCCAGGCGGAAGCGTCGTACTGGCCGCTGTGGTTCGGCTGTCCGGTCGCGTACGCGGTGTCGTAGCCGACGCCGTAGGTGGTGTCGCCGTATCCGGCGGCGGGGTGGCCCGCGTCGTAGCCGGTGTCGTGGCCGCCCGGAAGGGAGCCGAAGAGCGGGTCGGTGTCGAAGCTGCCGGTTGATCGGTCGTCGTACCCGACGTGCCCGGCGTGGGGGTGCTGGTCGTTCACCAACTTCTCTCTCGCCTCGGCAGCAGGACTGTTCTGGGTCCCGGTCAGGGGTGTCCCAGGGGGAAGCAGTGGCCGCGACTGTACCCGGCGGTATGTGAGGACGACAATCTTCGACAGGTTTTGCGTCCGCAGGAAACGGGCAATCGGCCGTCTTTCGGTGGACGACAGACGCAGCCTTGGCCCTACGTTCGAAAGATGTTCTATTTCAGGCCACGGAAGCCGCACCGTCGGCGGGCGCCGTGTCCTCTCCTGTCACCGGCGCATCCAGAGCCTCACGGATCGCGGCGGCCACCGTCGGGTGCACGGGCAGGGCGAGGTGCCCGATGCCGGTGACGCGTACGTTCACCGCGTCGAGATCGGGGTGGTCGACGCACGCCGTCTCGGCGGGGACCATCACCTGGTCCAGCTCGCTCCAGAAGCTCACGAACCGGGTCCGGCAGCCGGGGGCGGGGGCGCGCAGCTCCTCGATCACGGAGGAACCGGCGCGCATCTGCCGCACGATGGGGTGAATGCCCGCCCCGGGGGCGACGGCGGTGCCTCCGTGCGGCGTTCCGAGCGTCACCAGGGTGCGCACGCGCCGGTCGCCGCCGAGTCGCTGTACGTAATAGCGGGCGATCAGGCCGCCGAGGCTGTGCCCGACGATGTCGACCCGATGGTGCCCGGTCCGCGCGCAGATCTCCTCCACATGCCGCCCGAGCAGTCCGGCGGCGGCGCGGATGTCGCGGGTCAGCGGGGAGTAGTTGAGGGATTCCAGGTGGCGGTGGTGGCCGTGGCCGTGGTCGTGGCCGTTCCGGATCAGCGCGCGGCGCAGGAGGAGGAACACGGAGCGGTTGTCGACGAAGCCGTGCAGCAGGACGACGGGCGG
>MUNB01000201.1 GCA_002154345.1 Streptomyces griseus | reverse complement strand
CGTCACCCGGGTGACGAGCACCCCGGACCGTTCGGTCAGCGACCGCTACGCCATGTGGAGCGCGGCGGGCGCGATGTGGCGCGAGCGGCCCGCCGCCGGGGTCGGCCTCAAGGGCTTCCCCGACCACCGCGACGGACACGCCTCCATCGGGCTCTCCTCCGGCAGCGACACCGCCGGGGCGGGCCAGGAGTTCCGCCGGCAGGCCCTCCTGTCCCCGCACAACATGTATCTCCTGGTCCTCGGCGAACAGGGCCTGATCGGACTGACCGCGCTCGTCGGCAGCTGGGCGGCGATCCTGGTCGGCGCGGTCCGTCGGCTGCGCCTGGCCCGCTCGCGCGGACACGCGGCCATGGACTGCGGTCTGGTGGCGGTCGCGCTGATGACCTGGCAGAGCGTCAACTTCCTGTACGCGGACATCGGCGGGCCCACCACGGTGCTGAGCGGGGTCGTACTGGGGCTGGCGGCCTGGTGGGCGCTGGCCGAGCCGGACCGGGTGAGCGCCGCATGAGCGAGAGCGGTACGGGCACGGAGACGGGAGCGCGCCCGGCGGACCCAGCGGCGGTACCGCCGCCGCTCCCTGCCTCCGCCCCGGCCCCGCCGCTGCTCCCGGCCCCGGGGGCGGGCCCGGAGGGGCCCCTCTCCCCCGGCGCCGCGCCGGGTACGGAGAGCGGCGAGGCGCCGCGGCTCGGGTCCTTCCTCGCCCGTGCGGCGGCGGCCACGGCGGTGCTGACCGTGCTGGGGGCCGTGCTCGGGCTGGTGCGGGACCAGGCCATCGCCCGGTACTTCGGGGCGAGCGACGCGAGCGACGCGTTCCTGATCGCCTGGACCGTGCCCGAGATGGCGGCGACGCTCCTGATCGAGGACGGGATGGCGCTCCTCCTCGTCCCGGCCTTCAGCCTGGCCCTGACCCGACGGGCCGAGGCCGGCAAAACTCCCGGATCCGACCCCGTACGGGATCTCGTGGCGGCCACGCTCCCGCGTCTCTTCCTCCTGCTCTCCGGCGGCGCGGCCCTGCTGATCGCGGGCGCCCCGTGGGTCGTGGGCGTCCTGGCCCCGGGGCTCGCCGATCCGCGGCTCGCGGTGGACTGCACCCGGCTGACCGCGGTCACCGTCCTCACGTTCGGGATCACCGGCTACTTCAGCGCCGCGCTGCGCGCGCACCGCAGCTTCCTGCCGCCCGCCGGGGTCTATGTCGCGTACAACCTCGGCATCATCGGGATGACGCTGGCTCTGCACTCCGTGTGGGGGGTGCGGGCCGCTGCGGTGGGGGTCGCGGTCGGCAGCGCGCTGATGATCCTGACCCAACTGCCCATGTTCCTGCGGCTGGTACCGCTCGCGCGGCCCCGGCTGCCGCGGCTCGGGCGGCCGGGGCGGCGGGCCGCCCGGACCGCTCCGCCGCTGGGGTTCGCGGTGCTGGCTCCGGTGGTCCTGTTCGTGGTCAGCCGTCAGTCCCAGGTGCTGGTGGAACGGTTCCTGGCCTCCACGCTCCCGGCGGGCGCGATCTCGCATCTGAACTATGCGCAGAAGGTCGCGCAGATGCCGATGGTGCTGTCGCTGATGATCTGCACGGTGACCTTCCCGGTGGTCGCGCAGGCCATGGCCGCCGGAGACCGGGAGAAGGCACGGCTGCGGGTGGAGCGGGATCTGGCACTGGCCGGGATGGTGGTGCTGCTCGGCACGGCGGTGGTCCTCGGCTACGCGCCCCAGATCATCGAAGTGCTCTTCCAGCGCGGCGCGTTCGACGTCGCCGACACCGACTCCACCGCGCAGGTGATGCGGGTGTACGCACTGGGGCTGCTGGGGCACTGCCTGGTCGGCGCGCTGAGCCGGCCGTTCTTCTCGTCCGGGCGGCCCACCTGGTTCCCGGCGTTCGCGATGGGCACCGGGCTGCTGGTCACCATGGGGGCCGGGTACGCGCTGACGTACCGCTTCGGGGTGGACGGCATCGCGACCGCCAACGCCATCGGCATCAGCACGACGGCGCTGCTGCTCCTCATGGGCCTCGGCACCCGGGTGGTGCCGATCCGGACGCGGGCCGTGGCGCTCTCGCTGGGCCGGCTCACCGGGGCGTCGCTGGCGGCGGGCGCGGCGGGCTGGGCCTGCGCGCCGCTCGTTCCCGACCCGGTGCTGAGCCTGGCCGCCGGGTGTCTCCTCGTCCCCGCCGTGTTCTTCCTGTCCGGGCTGGCCCTGCGCTCGCCCGAGGTCGTTTCCCTGCTGGCACTCACCCGACGGAGGTTCCTTGATGGCCGCTGAATCCTCGGCACATTGCGCCGACGCTCCCTCGTCCCGGCTCCGCCCGCACACCCGCCGTCAGCCGTGGATCCTCACGTACCACTCGGTGACGGATCCGAGCGACGATCCGTACGGCATCACCGTCTCCCCCGAGCGCCTCGACGAGCAGCTGTCCTGGCTGCGCAGCCGGCGGCTGACCGGGGTGGGGGTGTCGGAGCTGCTGCGCGCGGGGGCGTCCGGGCGGCGCGGGCTGGTCGGGCTGACCTTCGACGACGGGTACGCGGACTTCCTCGGCGAGGCGCTGCCGGTGCTGCGCAAGCACGGCTGCCGGGCAACGGTGTTCGTGCTGCCGGGCCGGCCGGGAGGGGTCAACGCGTGGGATCCGCTGGGCCCGCGCAAGCCGCTGCTCACCCACGAGGACGTCCGGCGGGTGGCCGCCGCGGGCATGGAGGTCGGCTCGCACGGCCTGTACCACCAGGACCTGACGGCGCTGTCGGACGAGGAGCTGCGCCGCGAGACGGCCGACAGCCGGGAGCTGATCGGCGAGCTGACCGGCTCGCTCCCGGAGGGCTTCTGCTACCCGTACGGCATCCTCGACCGCCGGGTCACCGAGGCCGCGCGCACGGCGGGCTACGACTATGCGTGCGCGCTGGCCCCGGGCCCGCTGCTCAGCCGGTTCGCCCTGCCCCGCACCCACATCAGCCAGGCGGACCGGGGGGTGCGGCTGTGGGCGAAGGATCTGCGGCACGGGCTGCGGCAGGTGGCGGTGCCCGGTGCGGGTTCCCGGATCGCCACGCCCGCGCGGGCGGGCGGTCCGCGGTGAGGGCGCTGCACGTCATCACCGGACTCGGGGTCGGCGGCGCCGAGCGGCAGTTGCGGCTGCTGCTGCGCCATCTGCCGGTGGAGTGCGACGTGGTGACGCTCACCAACCCGGGGGCGGTGGCCGAGGAGCTGCGGTCCGACGGGATCCGGGTGACCCACCTGGGGATGCGCGGCAACCGGGACCTCTCGGCCGTCGGCAGGCTGGCCCGGCTGATCCGGGACGGCCGCTACGACCTGGTCCACACGCATCTCTACCGGGCCTGTGTGTACGGCAGGATCGCGGCCCGGCTCGCCGGGACCCGGGCCACCGTCGCGACCGAACACTCCCTGGGGCGTGCCGAGATCGAGGGCCGCCCGCTCACCCGGTCCATCCGGGCCCTCTACCTCTCCACCGAACGGCTCGGCGCGGCGACCGTCGCCGTCTCCTCCACCGTGGCCGGCCGGCTGCGGGACTGGGGGGTGCCCGCCGACCGGATCCGGCTGGTGCCCAACGGCATCGACGCGGACCGGTTCCGCTTCGACGGGGAGCGGCGGACCTCCGTACGGGCGGCGCTGGGCATCCCCGAGGAGGCGTTCGTCGTCGGCGGGGTCGGACGGCTGGTGCCGGGCAAGCGGTTCGACGTGCTGATCCGCGCGGTCGCCGCGCTGCCGGAGGCCCGACTGCTGCTGGCCGGGGACGGTCCGGAGGCGGGGGCGCTGCGCGCGCTGGCCCTGCGGCTGGGGGCCGTGGACCGGATCCGGTTCCTCGGGGAGTGCGACGAGGACGGGGACGGTCCGGTTCCGGGGGTGCCGGCGCTGCTGAGCGCCCTGGACGTCTTCGTCTCCACGTCCCGCGAGGAGTCCTTCGGGCTGGCCGCCGTGGAGGCGCTCGCCGCCGGGCTGCCCGTCCTCCACGACGCCTGCCCCGCCATCGACGACCTGCCCGCCGCCCACGCCCCGGGCGCCACCCGGATCGCCGGGAGCCCCGAGGAGCTGACGGCCCGGCTGCGGCAGCTGATACAGGCCCGCACGGACCGGCGGCCGCCGCCCCGGGCCGTCGGCCACTACGACATCAGACGCAGCAGCGAGCGCCTGATGGACGTGTACGCGTACGCCCTCGACACCGCCCCACCGAACCGGAGAGCCCTTTCATGACCGAGTCACCCGAGCAGCAGCGACCCGCCGTCGCCCGTCGGCTGCGCACCGCCCTCACCCGGCTTCCGCACTGGTGGCCGCTGCCCGTCTGCGTACTGATCGGCACCGCGTCCGGGCTCTCGTACGGTGCGTTCGCCGCGCCGCAGTACGAGGCCACCAGCTATGCGATGGCGGTCGCCGAAGGGGAGACGGACCCCTCGGCGGCACTGGGGTACGCCCAGTCGTACGGACGGCTGACCACCAGCGACGCGACGCTCTCGTACGCCCAGGGCGCGGCGGGCGAGCCGGTGCGCGAACTGCGGTCCCACGTGACGTCGGAGACCTCGCCCGACTCGCCGATGATCGCGGTGACGGGCATCTCCGAGGACCGGCACAAGGCGGCCGACATCGCGAACGCGGTCATCGAGGCCGTCATCGTGAGCAGCGGCCATGTCTCCAAGGACACCGGGGTGAAGCTGATCAAGTTCACCCATGCGATGACGCCGGACCGGCCGGTCTCGCCGTCGATGCCGCTGGGCACCGCCGTGGGGGCCGCGGCGGGCGGTCTGCTGGGCGGACTCGTGCTGCTGGTGCGGCCGCGCCGGGCGGGCTGGAGCGTCTCGGCGCAGGTGCCGGGGCCGACGGCCGAGGGCGGCAACGTCGCCCAGGACGAACGGGAGCTCGTCCGATGACGGGCCTCCGGGCGGGCGGCCTCGCCGTGACGCTGTGCCGGGACTTCCGGGAGTTCGGCGCGCTCGCCGGGGAGTGGGACGCCCTGCACCGCCGGTGCGCCACCGCCACCCCGTTCCAGAGCCACGCCTGGCTCCACTCGTGGTGGATCTCCTACGGCCAGGAGGGCCGGCTGCGGGTGCTGCTGGTGCGCCGGGCGGGGCGGCTGATCGGGGCGGCGCCGCTGATGCTGGTGCACCGTCCGATGCCGCTGCTCGTCCCGATGGGCGGGGCCATCTCCGACTTCTTCGACATCCTGCTGGACGAGGAGGAGGCCGGGTACGCGGTGGGGGCGCTGGGGCGCGGTCTGGACCGGGCCGCCCGGCACACCGTGGTGGACCTGCGGGAGGTCCGGCCGGACGCGTCGGCGCAGTTGCTGTTCGGGCGGTGGCCGGGGGCCCGGAGCCGGCTCACGGACTCGACGTGCATGGAGCTTCCGGCCGAGCCGCTGGGCGATCTCGTGGCGCGGCTGACGGGTTCGCGGGGGCAGCGGCTGCGCTCGAAGCTGCGCAAGGTCGAGGCGCTGGGCGTCGAGGCGCACCGGATCCCGCAGGACGGGGTGCCGGCGGCGGTCGGCACGCTGTTGCGGCTGCACGAGAGGCAGTGGGAGGGCCGGGGCGTCAATCCCGAGCATCTGCGGGCCCGGTTCTCGGACCATCTGGTCCGGTCGGTGGGGCGGATGGTGGCGGACGGCACGGCGGCGATGACCGAGTTCCGGCTGAACGGCGAGGTGGTGGCGTCCAACCTGTCGTTGCAGTCCGGGCATCTGACGGGCGGCTATCTGTACGGCGCGGATCCGGCGCTGCGCGAACGGAAGGTCGATGTGTCGACGATGCTGCTGCGCGAGGTGGCCCAGCAGGCCTCGGACGCCGGGCGCGAGGTGCTGAGTCTGCTGCGCGGCGCGGAGAGCTACAAGAACCACTGGGGGCCGGTGCCGGTGGTCAACCAGCGGCTGCTGCTGGCCCGTCCGGGGCTGGAGCCGCTGCTGCGGCTGCGCGAGTCGCAGGTGGCGGTGCGGGAGCGGGCGGTGGAGACGGTGAAGGCCCGTTTCCCGGCGGCGCGGGACTGGCACGAGCGGCTGACGGGGCTTCCGGTGATCGGCCGCTGACGTGCCGGGCGTACGCCGGACAGGGCGTCGGAGATATCACCTATGCGCTGATCCGTTACCGTCCGGCGTCTTTCGCGTTGTCAGGGGGTGCGGGCCTCGTGTCCGCAGCACACCCCCTTCTTTACAAGGAGTTCTCAATGTCTCGCATGACGAAGGTTGCCGCTGTCATGGCCGGCACCGGCGCGCTGATCGCCGGCGGCGCCGGCATGGCGTCCGCGGACGCCGGCGCGCAGAGCCTCGCCGCCGCCTCCCCCGGCGTCGGTTCGGGCAACAGCGTCCAGGTCCCGGTGCACGTGCCGGTGAACCTCTGCGGCAACACGATCAACGTGATCGGCCTGCTGAACCCGGCCTTCGGCAACACCTGCGTCAACGCCTCCGGGGGCCACGACAACGGCGGCGACGGGGACTACGGCTACGGCCGCTGATCACCGGCAGCACCGGAACGGCCGGCTCCCTCCGCACGGAGGGGGCCGGCCGTTCCTTCGTGCGGGCTCAGGCGTAGCGGTAGACCTTGCCGTGGTCGAGGAGCTTCCTCGGGGTGACGCCCCAGGGGGGCATCGCCTCGTCCAGTCCGAAGACGTACCGACGGTCCTGGCTGGGCGAGGCGGGCTTGCGGCCCGGGAGGTAGGCGGACTTCGGGTGCGCCTTGCGCCACCGGTCCCACAGCAGGTCGACGAAGGAGTGGTGGAACCAGAACACCGGGTCCTCGGGGGAGGCCGCGCCCGCCATCGGGCCGCCGACCCACTGGTGGACCTGGTTGTGGAGGCCCACCGGCCGAACGTTCCGGATCCCCCACCCCTCGATGCGGTTGCGGAAGCCCTCGGTGCTGATGCTGTTCCAGGGCTCGGTGTCGTAGACCGGGTCCTTCAGCGCCCGCGCCACGTCGTCCTTGGTGGGGAGGGAGACGGGGTTGCCGCCGGGCCTGCCGAAGTTGCGGGTGAGGTAGTTCTCGTCGGTGACTCCCTTTCCGACGCTCCAGTTGCCCGCCTCGTAGGCGAAGGCTCCGGTGGTGACCCGGCGGTCGCCGGGCCTGCCGTTGCCGCCGAGGAAGTCCTCCGCCCACAGCGACGAGGTCGGCTTGTTGTCCTGGGTCCAGTCCCAGTAGGGGACGCTGACGCCCGCGTCGACGCCCTGGAGGGCCTTCTCGAACTCCAGCAGGTACTGGCGGTGCCAGGGGAAGAACGAGGACGTCATGTGCGCCGGGCGCGGCCTGCGCTCGGTGTCCATCACGTAGTACTCGCGGTGCATGACGACGAAGTCGTCGTAGCGGCCCGTGCGCTTGAGTTTCAGGATCGCGTCGACGAGCCGGCGCTTCTCGGTGCGCGTGAGGTCGCGCTGGTTCTTGCGGGTGTACACCGGTGCTGGTCCTCCTGGTTCACATGCGGTGCGCGGCGGGGGGCGAGAGCCTGGCGGCGCCGAGTTCGTCGACCGCGGCGCGGGCCGTCTCCAGCAGCGTCGGGTACGACTCGTAGTGCCGGACGTCGCTCAGATAGGTGCCGTCCGCCCGCCTCATGACGTGCAGCGGTCTGCCGTCGATGCGGATCTCGGTGACCGGTTCGACGGCGACCGCCACCCGGTCGTCGTCCGGGACGCCCGCGGGGACGACGACGGTCGCCGTCCCCCGGATCTCCCGGCCCCGGTACATCTCGGCGAACTCCTCCGTCGTGGATTCCTTCGCCGTCGTCGCTCCGGCGCCGCTTCCGGGCGCCTCGGGGCCCGCTGCGGGCCGGGCCGCTTCGGCCTGCTCACGGTCGAGCAGCGGGAGCAGGGCGCCTGCGGTGCCCGTGACCACTGCGGCGGTGAAGGCTCCGCGCAGGACGATCCGCCGGGAGGGGACGCGGGTGCCGCCCGGTTTCGCGGGGGTGGGGCTCATGGGATGACTGCCTGCCTCTCGTTGACTCGCCTCGTTAACTCGTCCGAGGTGCTGCTGATGGCGATGTTGACAACGAGGCGGTCGCGAAACAGTTCTCGTGCGTGCGGCGTACGGCGCACACGCGACGGTCACGTTCCGTCAAACGCGTGAGGACGGGGGGCCATCGGGCGCGGCGGGCCGCGTCGCGGGGCCCCGCACGGCCGGCGGACCGGAACATGGCCTGGCGAACCGTGGAGGTGATGGACATGACCGTTCCGTACCAGCTGTCCGGGGACCGTGTGCCGCGCGCGGCGGACGTCGATCTGGCCGACCCCGCCTTCTGGCGGTTGCCGCGCCCCGACCGGCTCCGGGCGTTCGCCCTGCTGCGGGAGCTGGACGCGCCGGTGCTGTTCACTCCGCGGCCGGGTACCGCGCGTACCTCCGGCAAACCGTTCCACGCCCTGGTGCGCCACGCCGACGTGCGGACCGCGAGCCGCACACCGCAGGTGTTCGCGAGCGCCCCGGGGGTCACCACCCCGGAGCCGGCCGGCTGGGCGAAGGCGCTGTTCGGGAACTCGATGGTCAACATGGACGGGGCCGAGCACGCGGCGCTGCGCCGGATCATCTCGCGGCGGTTCACCCCGCGGCTGCTGGCGGACGCCGAGGAGAACGTCGGCCGGCTCGCCGGGCGGCTGGTCGACGAGTTGATCGCCGAGCGCCCCGGGGACTTCATGCCGTCGGCGGCCTCGCGGCTGCCGCTGGAGGTGATCTGCGACCTGATGGGCATCCCGCAGACGTACCGGGCGCGGATCGCGGAGCAGATCGACCACGCGTCGGAGCATGTCGGCGTCGAGCGCCGGGGCCGGGCCCGGCTGCGGATCCCCGGCCGGGGTCTCGCGTCGCTGGCCCGGATGCAGTGGGCCATGGGGCGGCTCGCCCGGGAGCGCCGTCTGCGCCCCGAGGACGACCTCGTCTCGGCGCTCGTCCGTGCGGACATCGACGGCGAGGCGCTGTCCGGTCGGCAGCTGGGGGCCTTCTTCTCGCTGCTGCTGGTGGCCGGGGTGGAGACGACCCGCAACGCCATCGCGCACGGGCTGTTCCTGCTCGACCGGCATCCGGAGCAGCGGGAGCTGCTGCGGTCCGACTTCGACCGGTACATCGGCGGCGCCGTGGACGAGATCGTCCGGCATTCGACACCGATCATCCAGTTCCGCAGGACTGTCACCACGGAATGCGAACTCGGCGGCCGTACGTTCCTTCCGGGGGAGAAAGTCGCCCTCATCTATGCGTCGGCCAATCGCGACGAGGCGGTATTCACCCATCCGGATCGCTTCGACATCACCCGGTCGCCGAATCCTCATCTCGGATACGGCGGCGGGGGTCCGCACCACTGTCTGGGGGCGCATCTGGCCCGTCTCGAAATGACGGCCCTGTTCCGGGAACTGATCGACCGACGGCCCGTCATCCGGAATCTGGGAGATCCGGAGCTGGTCGATTCGAATTTCGACAACCGCGTCGGCTCGCTGCCGTTCTCGTTCGGCCCCACATTCACCTGAACGGCACGATCGCAACGCCGAATACGATAAATGGACTCCTGCAACGTGCCGCCGGTGCATGAAGATGAAACTCTCTCCCCATCAGGCCGAACAGGCCGGAATTCACCGCAGCCAGGAGGAGCAATGCCGGCCAAGCGCCGTCTCATCGTTTCGTGTATCGCGGCGGCTGCTCTCAGCCTCCTGGCAGGTGGCGGCATCGCGGGCCAGTCGCCGCCGGGCACCGATGCCGTCGACAGTGCCGCCCCCGGCCCACCGGGGTCCGGGAGCGGCACGGCGCACGGCGCGTATCTGGACTACGGGCCCGCCGGGGTCAGCAGGATGGCCGAGCTGTCGCGCTGGCTCGGCGGGGCGGAGCTGCGGGTGGGGCACACGTACCTGCCGGGCGATCTCTGGGTGAACATCGAGGGCACCCCCGACTTCCTCGACGCCTGGGCGGACTGGAAGCGGGCGGACGAGGACCGGATGTTCGTCCTGAACGTACCGATGCTGGAGCGCAACGAGGAGCGGGTGCCGGACCGCGGGGTCCGCGGCCTGCTCCGGGCCGGCGCGTCCGGGGAGTACGACCAGCACTTCACGAAACTCGCCGAGCGCCTGGTGGACCTGGGCGTTCCGGACACCGTGATCGTGCTCGGCTGGGAGATGAACGGCACCACGTACACCCACCGGTGCGGCCCCGACCCCACGTCCTGGAAGGCGTACTGGGAGCGGATCGTCACGGCGATGCGCGCGGTGCCCGGTCAGGAGTTCCGCTTCGACTTCACGCCGAGCCGGGGGCGGGACGCCGTGCCGTGGACCGAGTGCTACCCGGGCGACGACGTCGTCGACATCATCGGGATGGACTCCTACGACCAGCCTCCCGGCGAGACCTTCGACGACCAGGTCAACGACCCGTACGGGCTCCAGAAGCACGTCGACTTCGCCGCGGAGCACGGCAAGCCCATCTCGTTCCCGGAGTGGGGGCTCTTCCGCAACGGCGACAACCCCGAGTACATGCGGCGGATGCTGGAATGGATCGACCGGCACGAGCCGCTCTACCAGACGGTCACGGACTACTGCCCGCACGGCGTCTGGCAGTGCCGGAGCAATCCGCGGTCCTCGAAGGTGTTCCGGACGATGATGACCGAGATGGCCGCGCCCGCCGCCCCCGCACCGAGCCCCACACCGACACCCGCTCCGACTCCGACTCCGACGGATCCGGCCCCGTCCCCGACGGTCCCGCCGGCCGTGCAGCCGTCCCCGCCGGTGACGCCCACGCCCACCCCGCCGGGGACCGGGACGCCGCCCACCCGCAGATGGTGCGTCACCGTGCCGTTCGGCGACTGGCTGGGCCAGTGGCTCAAGGAGCGCAAGATCTGCTTCCGCTACTGAGCCCGGGCATGGAAACGGCTCCGGCCCTCCTGTCGGGGGCCGGAGCCGTCCACCCACACGGGTCCAGCGCGGGGCAGATGGACGAGCAACCGCTTGTCACCCCCACCAACGCGGGCACCGCCCGCCGCGTCACGCCGCCGAACGAGGGACAGCCCGCGCCCGGGCCGTACGTCCGGCGCGCCGGGCGCGGTCCGGGGCTACGCGCGACCATGGAAACCTACAGAGGGTGGTGAGGTGCAATGGCATCCGCCGATGAGGGCTCCCCGGCGGAGCCCGGCCCGCTGCCCTCCGGGGACGGGCGGGGACCGGCGTCGACGGCCGCCGACGCGGCGGCGGTGATCGCCGGGGACGGCACGGTCATCGGCTGGACCCGCGGGGCCGAGGCGCTGCTCGGGTATCCGGCGGCCGAGGTGGTCGGCCGGTCCGCCGCCCGGCTGCTGACGGGCCCCCCGGACCCCCGGCGCACGGCCGCGGTGGCCGCTCGCTGCCGGGCCGGTTCGGGCTGGAGCGGACTGGTCCCGCTGCGGAACCGGGACGGCCGGTCGCTGGACATCGACGTACGGGCGACCGCCTCGTTCCCGATCGCCGGACAGGAGGGCTTCCTGGTGTCCGGGCGGGAACTCACCCCGCACTGGACGATGAGCGGGTCCGTGCTCGACGACTTCCTCACCCGTTCGCCGGTCGGGATGGCGGTGCTCGACCCCGAGCTGCGCTATCTCTGGCTCAACGACACCCTGGAACGGTTCGGCGGCGTCCCCCGGGAGCAGCGGCTGGGACGCCGTCCGGGCGAGGTGCTGCCCGGGGCGCTGGCGGCGCCCATCGAGCGGCTGATGCGGCAGGTCCTGTCGACTGGCGAGGCGGTCACGGACTACGAGTATCTGGGCTGGAGCTGGGCCGATCCGCACCGCCGCCGGGCGTACGCCAGCTCGTTCTTCCCGCTGGCCGACGCCCAGGACCGGCGGATCGGCATCGGCTACGTGGTCCTCGACGTCACCGACCGCTGGAACGCGCGCCGGCTGCTGGCGCTGGTGAACGAGGCCGGAGCGGCTATCGGCTCCACCCTGGACGTACACCGTACGGCGCAGGAGCTGGCCGATTTCGCGGTGCCCCGGTTCGCGGACTTCGTCTTCGTCGACCTGCTGGAGACCCCGTTCGGCGGTGACCGGCCGGGGGCGGCCGCGCCGGCCGAGGGCGAGCGGCCCGCCATGCGCCGGGCGGGCCTGAGCTCGGTGCGGGAGGGCTGTCCGGAGGCGGTCGTCCGGGTCGGGGAGGCGGTGGACTTCGTGCCGCCGCCGCACGACGCGCACTTCCTCCTCGACGGCGCCCCGGTGCTGCTGCCGGTGCTCGACCCGGACAGCCACGGGTGGACGGTGGAGCAGCCCGCGCGGGCCGCCCGGCTCCGGGAGTTCGGGCTGCACTCGCTGATCTCCGTACCGATGCGGGCGCGCGACACCGTACTGGGGCTGACCACCTTCATGCGGTCGCAGAACCCGGTGCCGTTCGACGAGGACGATGTGGCGCCCGCCCGGGAGCTGGTGGCCCGGGCCGCGGTGTGCGTGGACAACGCCCGCCGCTACACCCGGGAGCACACCGCGGCGCTGGTGCTCCAGCGGAGCCTGCTGCCGCACACGCTGCGCGGCGGGACGGCCCTGGACGTGGCGTCCTCGTACCTTCCGGCGGACGCGAAGGACGGGGTGGGCGGCGACTGGTTCGATGTGATCCCGCTGTCCGGCGCCCGGGTCGGGCTGGTCATCGGCGATGTCGTCGGCCACGGCATCGGGGCCGCCGCGACCATGGGCCGGCTGCGCACCGCCGTCCAGACGCTGGCCGACATGGACCTTCCCCCGGACGAGCTGCTGGCCCGCCTGGACGATCTGGTGCTGCGGCTCAGTGAGGAGGAGCCCGCGACGGGGCCGGTGGAGCGGGGCGGTACGACGGTGGTGGGCGCCACCTGTCTGTACGCCGTCTACGATCCGGCGAGCGGCTGCTGCACGATGGCGCGGGCCGGGCACCCGCCGCCGGTGATCGTCACTCCGGACGGGGCGGTCAGCTTCCCCGACCTGCCCTCCGGACCACCGCTGGGGCTCGGCGGGCTGCCCTTCGAGTCCCAGGAGATCGAGCTGCCCGAAGGAAGCCTCCTCGGCCTCTACACGGACGGGCTCATCGAGGGGACCGACAAGGACATGGAGAGCGGCATGGGCCGGCTCGGCCGGGCGGTGTCCCGGGGCGGGCTGCCGCTGGAGGACCTGTGTCCGGCGGTGGTCAAGGAGCTGCTGCCGGTGCCTCAGCCGGACGACATCGCCCTGCTCCTCGCCCGGACGCACATCCTGAGCCCCGAGCATCTGGTCTCCTGGGAGGTGCCCGTGGACCCGGCGGCGGTCGGCGAGACCCGGGCCAAGGTCTCGCGCCAGCTGGATACGTGGGGGCTCACGGAGCTGTCGATGACGACGGAGCTGATCGTCAGCGAGCTGGTGACCAACGCGATCCGGTACGCCTCGGGGCCGGTACGGCTGCGGCTGCTGTTCCAGTCGGCGCTGACCTGTGAGGTGTCCGACGCCAGCAACACCTCGCCGCGGCTGCGGCACGCCAGGACGACGGACGAGGGAGGGCGCGGGCTGTTCCTCGTCGCACAGCTCGCCCATCGGTGGGGCACGCGCTACACACCCCGGGGGAAGATCATCTGGGCGGAGCAGCCCCTGCCCTGAGCGCCGGCCCCGGGGCGGAGCTGCTTCGTCTCCCGGCCGCTGGGCCGCTCGGCCGCTCAGGAAAGTGCTGTCGCCTCCTCGCGGGCGAAGAGGCGGGTCAGCGGTCCGCCGGCCCGGATCAGCTCGTCCCAGGTGCCCTCCTCGACGATGCGTCCGCCCTCCAGGACCGCGATCCGGTCGGCCCTGCGGACGGTGGCCGGGCGGTGGGCGATCACCAGGGTCGTCCGGGTGGCGGATTCGGCCGCGAGCGCCCGGGCCAGTTCCGCGTCGCCCCGGTGGTCCAGATGCGCCGTCGTCTCGTCCAGGACGAGCACGCGCGGTCCGCTCAGCAGCCCGCGGGCCAGTGCCACCCGGGCGCGCTGGCCTCCGGACAGGGTCGCGCCGCGCTCGCCCACGGCGGTGTCCAGCCCGTCGGGCAGGGCGTCGGCGATGACGTCGACGCCGCAGGTCCGGGCGACCGCGCCGATCTCCTGGGCCGTGGCGTCCGGAGCGCCCAGGCGGAGGTTCTCGGCGAGGGTGCCGTGGAAGAGCGGGGCCTCCTGCCCGACGACGGACACGGTGGCGCGCAGGTCCTCCTCGGTGAGGTCCCGCAGGTCGACGGGGTGCGCGGGGGCCCGGGGCACCAGCTCCACGGCGCCTTCGGCCGGGTCCCAGTACCGCGCCAGGAGGTGGGCGCAGGTCGACTTGCCCGCCCCGGACGCCCCGACGAGGGCCACGGTCTCGCCCGGCCGGACGGTGAGGTCGACGCCGTCCAGGACCGCCGCTCCCCCGTATCCGAACCGCAGGCCGCGCAGCCGCAGACCCAGCGGTCCCGGCGGTACGGGGCGGGGCGCGGCCTGCGGTTCGGATA
>MUNB01000200.1 GCA_002154345.1 Streptomyces griseus | reverse complement strand
CCGCCAGCGCCTCGTCCAGGGCCGCGTCCGCCTCCTCCACCCGGCGCAGCGCGTCGATCGGGTCGTACGGTCCCGCCGCCGTCGCGGCCCGTACATCGGCGAGCACCGCCTCGGCGCGGGCGATCCGGCCGCGCAGATCGGCGGTGGACGCACCCTCGGCGGTCCCTCCGAGCAGCCCGCCCGCGTCCGCGAGGTCGGTCTCCGTCTCGGTGAGCGCGGCGGGCAGCCGGCGCGCGGCCTCGCCCAGCTCCGCCGCCCGCCGGTCCACCGAGTCCAGCAGCGTGCCCGCCTGGCCCACCGCGCCCTCGGCGGCCCGGATGTAGACCGCGGCCCGGGAGTTCTCGCCGCCGTCGACCGCCGTACGGGCCTGCTCCACGGCCGAGGCCGCGAAGACGAGCCGGTCCCGCGCCTGTTCGACGTCGCCCGCCACGGGTGTGGCCGCGCCCTCCCCGTACCGCTCGCGCAGCCCGGCGACGCCCGACTCGGCCGCCGCGACCCGTCCGGCGAGCTCGCGGTGCGTGGCGTCCACGGTGGCCAGGGCCTCGGGAGCGGTACGTTCCAGGGCGCGCAGCCGGTCGAAGTCCTCGGAGACGGTGTCCAGACCCTCGTTGGCCGCCGCGCAGCGCGTCAGGATCTCCTCCAGCATCCGGCGGCGGGTCGCGTCGTCCTCGGGGAAGGCGTCGTCGAGCTGCTGGCGCAACCGGAACGACCGCGTCAGCTCCTCCTTCGCCCGCGCCACCGCCTCGGTGAAGGGCTTCGCCGCCTCCTCGCCGAACTGGGCGGTCGCGAAGCCGAGTTCCTCCTCGCTGGTGCGTACCGCGTCATCGGTGTCCACCAGCACCTCCTTCGCGCGCGCGTCCAGCTCCGGCAGCGGCGTCGGCGGCTCCGGCGCACCGCCTGCCCCCGCGCCCCGGCCCCAGCCGGTGGCCGCCGGGGTGGTGCGGGTCGTACTGCGCCGCTTGCGCCGGGCGTACGCGTACGCGGCGACCGCGCCCACGCCGCCGACGACGGCCACCGGCAGGATGAAGTCGCGGGCGCCGCTGGAGCCGGAGTCACCCGTTCCGGGGTCGGCGGGTCCCGGGGTGATCGCGGGTGCGGTCACCGGGCGTCCGGCCAGGACGGAGGCGTAGCCGTCGGCCGCGCCGATCGCGGCCCCCGCCCAGTCGTTCTCCCGCAGCGCGGGTTCGATCGCGGTACTCGCCACGTCCCGCAGCTGGGCGTCGGTGAGCGGGGAGCCCGCGTCGACGGTGTAGGCGTACTGCCGGCCGTGGGTGGCGACGGAGAGCAGCACGTCGTCCTGGCCCAGACCGTTGCGATCGGCGGTCCCGTCGCTCCAGGCCTGCCCGGACCGGCCGGAGAAATCGCGTACGTACACCACGAAGAGCTGGATGCGCTCGTCCTCGTACAGCCGGTCGAGGGCGTCCTCCACCTGCGCCGTCCGGTCGCCCAGCGCGCCCACCCGGTCGGTGATCTGCCCGTCCCGCGACAGCTCGACGGGGTCGTCGGCGCGGGCGGGCGTGGCGGCGGGCAGCACCAGCCAGCACACGGCGGACAGCGCGGCGAGCAGGCCGATGAGCAGACCGGCAGGCAGGCCGGCGGTCGGACCGGCGGTCGAACCGGTCGGCGGGCCGGTGAGCCGGGCTCGGCCGGGCCCGGCGCACCGGGGCCGTGGCGATCGTGGAAATATCACCTTTGCGAGGCTATGTGTGCTTTTTGACCCCCGCGACCCGACGTTCTGTCGGCCGGCGTCGGCTGTTCGCATGAAAGGCCGCGCGAAAGAGGTCGCCCCGCGCGTGTGCGGAGAGGCGGTGGCCGCCGCCCGTCGTCAGATGGGGCGACGTGGCGCGTTCCGGGCCCGGCGCCGGAGGCCGGTGGCGCCGCGCCGGTCAGGCCCGGCCCCACGGAAGGGTCCCGTCCCACGGAAGGGTCCCGTCCCACGGAAGGGTCCCGTCCTACGGGAGGCCCGTTCTCCGGGAGGCCCGGTCTCCTCGGAAGCGTCCCATGAGAGGCCCGAAGTCCGGAGGTGGCGTGTGACTGGCCTTCAGCTGTCGGTCGTCGTGCCGTGCTTCGACGAGGCCGAGGTGATCGAGGCCTTCCACGCCGCGCTGGTCGGCGTCCTGGACTCCCTCGGCGACAGCTTCGAGATCTGTTACGTCGACGACGGCAGCCGGGACCGCACCCGGCTGCTGCTGAACGCCCTCGCCGCCCGCGACCCGCGCGTCCACTACACCGCCTTCAGCCGCAACTTCGGCAAGGAGGCCGCCATGCTCGCCGGACTCCGGATGTCCTGCGGGGCCGCCGTGGTGATCATGGACGCCGACCTCCAGCACCCGCCCGAGCTGATCCCCCGCATGCTGGAACTGCACCGGCACGGCTACGACCAGGTCATCCCGCGCCGCGACCGCACGGGCGAGGGCCTGCTCCGCAGCACCCTCAGCCACACCTACTACGCGCTGGTCCGCCGCTGCATGGACGTGGAGCTCATCGACGGTTCGGGGGACTTCCGGCTGCTGTCGCGGCGGGCGGTGGAGAGCGTGCTGTCGCTGCCGGAGAGCAACCGCTTCTCCAAGGGGATCTTCTCCTGGATCGGCTTCGACACGGTCACCTTCCGCTACCGCAACAGCGAGAGGGTGGCGGGCCGCTCGAAGTGGGGCAGCAGACGGCTGCTCAACTACGGCATCGACGGACTGCTCTCCTTCAACAACCGCCCGCTGCGCCTCGCGATCTACACCGGCTTCTGGGTCTTCGTCTCGGCCCTGGTCTACGCCCTGTGGACGATCGCGCGGGTGGTCCTGCACGGCGTGGACACCCCCGGTTACGCCACCCTCCTCACCGCCGTCGTCGCCCTCAGCGGCATCCAGCTGGTGACGCTCGGCGTCATCGGCGAGTACGTCGGCCGCATCTACCACGAGGCGAAGCACCGCCCGCCGTACGTGGTGCGGGAGACCGACGCGACCTGCCGGGCACTGCCGGGCGGCCCGCCGTCGCGCCCGCGGCTCACCGGCGGCCCGGCCGAACGGACGGCGACCGCCACCGCCACCGCCACGGCCACGGCGACCGCCACCGCCCGAGCCCAGGCCCCCGCGACCGTCGTGAACGCGCCCAGCCGGTCCCGTACCGTCCGCCAGTTCGGCAGTTTCGTCCTCATCGGCTGCGTGAACACCGCCGTCTACCTCGGCGTCTACGCCTCCCTCAATCTCTGGATCCCCTATCTGGCCGCCCATGTCATCGGTTACGCGGTCAGCATCGTGTGCTCGTTCCTGCTCAACTCCTACGTCACCTGCCGGACCCGGCCGACCTGGCACGCGTTCGTCCGCTATCCGCTCTCCGGCCTGGTCAACCTGGTGGCGTCCGGTGCGCTGCTCCACGGCGCGGTCAGCGGGCTCGGGATGGACAAGAACCTCGCCGCGCTGGCGGCCGGCGTCCTCGTCACGCCGGTCTCCTTCCTGCTGGCCCGGTGGGCGATCACCTCGGGCCGGCAGGCCAGGCCGGCTTCCGTGCCGGAGGCCGTCGAGGTCCCCGCCGAACCGCCGCCCGTCCGCCCGTCGCCCGCCCCGCTGCCCATCCGCTCGCGCCAGGACCGGTGAGGCCCGCGATGTCCGACGACGCTCCCGTAATCGCTGAGAACCCGCGGGGCGAGGACGCGACGGCGGCGGTACGTGCCGGGCGGCAGCGCTCGGACCGCCCCTGGACCGCCCTCTGGGTGAGCGCCCTCGCGCTCCCGCCCCTCGCCCTGCTCGCCGCGGCCTCCTGGTTCGGCCGGTGGGTGCGGCCCGGCGCCGACGACTGGTGCTTCCTGCCCGTCGTCCGGGACGACGGCGTCACCGGCCTCGTCGGGAAGTTCTACTTCGACGACAACGGGCGGGTCGCCAACGCGCTCCTGGTCGGCGCGTACGCGAAGTTCCAGATCGTGGGCCACCAGTGGTTTCCCCTGGTCAGCGGAGTGCTGGTGCTCGCGGTCCTCTGGACGGTGGCGGTCCTGGCGCTGCGCCGGGCGGGCCTGCGCACCCCGCGCGGCCTGGCGCTGCTCCTCGCGGCGATGACCACGGCGCTCTTTCTGTTCGCCACGCCGAACACGTACAAGACGTTCTACTGGCCCGCCGCGTCCGTCTCGCACACGCTGCCGCCCGTCCTGGCCTGCGCGGCCCTGATCCCGCTCCTGCTGGCCCGCTCCCGCCGGGGCCGGATCCTCGCGCTCGTCGTCGCGGCGCTCGCGGGGGCCTTCCTCGCCACGCTGTCCGAGGAGACGGCGATCGTCGTGGTGACGGTGCTGTCGGCCGCGCTCCTCCTGTCCGGCCGGGTCGTGCCCGCGCCCGACCGGGGGTTCGTCCGGCGGTGGTGCGCGGCGGGCATCGCCGGGACGGCCGCCGGGGCCGTCGTCCTCATCACCTCACCCGGCTCCCTGAGCCGCAGGGAGCGGTTCGGCGCGGAGACCACGTCGCTGCTCGCCTCCGACTCCCTGGCCGCCTCGCTGCGCGCGTTCGCCGAGATCACCGTCACCGTGGTCACCACCTGGCAGTACATCGGCGCGGTCGCGGCGGGCGTACTGCTGGGCCTGCTGTGCCGCCGGGCGGACGGGACCGCACCCCGCCCGCCGGCGCACTGGTCGCTGCTGACCACCGCCGGGGTGCTGGTGCTGCTCGTCTCCGGCTACCTCTGCACGGTGATCGCCTACCCCGTGTTCGGCGACCGGCTGAGCGACGCGAGCGCCAACCGGCTGTGGAACGACTACCTCCTGCTGTACGTGATCCTCCTCGTCGGCCTGGGAGCGCTGCTGGGCCTGGCCGTCCGCCGGCACGCCCACCGCACCGCCCCGGCGAAGGCGGTGGGCGCCGCGCTCTGTGTCCTGGTCTGCGTCGGCCCGGCCATCGCCCTGACCGACCTGGAAACCGCGATGCGCGCCCGCGCCGAGAAGTGGGACGCCCAGGACCGCCGGCTGCGCGAGGGCGCGGCCGCCGGCGAACGGGTCCTGCCGTACGAGCGCCTGGTGATCAGTCAGATGCTGGAGCCGTTCAGCCGGGGCGGCAGCCGGTACTGGCCGGGCGGCTGCGTCGCCGACCTCTACGGCCTCGACCGGGTCACGGACGGGGTCGCAGGACACGACCTCTGAAAAATGCCCGATGATCACATGATCATCACAGAAAACTCGTAGATCTTGTTCAAGTGGAGTCCTCTCTCATAGAACTCTCATGTTCTGGTGATCTGCGGGGGAGTTCTCTGTGCGTGCGTTGCGTCCGGTTGTTTTCGCTGTTGCTCTGCTGATGACGGGGCTGGTGGGCACCGAGCACGCCGCGGTCGCATTCGATCGCACGGATGTTGTGGGCGTGCCCACGGGTGAAGCCCCTGACCAGGAATGGGGAACGGCCGACGGACGCAGTCACCGGGCCTCCACCGACGCCACGGATGCCACGATCCCCGGCGGGCGCGGTGAGCCCGTGGCCGTACCGGGTGAACTTCCGCTCGACGGAGGGGCGGTCGAGCGGCGGACGGAAGAGCGAGAAGTGGTGCTGCCCGACCCGGGGCCGGTGGTGGAGGTGGACCCGCCCGACCCAGTGGCACCCGCCGGGTTCGACCCCGAGCGCAGTGTCGAGGTGGAGAGCGCGCGCAAGGAGCGGGAGTCCACCTTCCGCAACGAGGACGGGACCTACACCACCCGCTTCTACAACGAGCCGGTCAACTTCCGTACCGATGACGGAAGCTGGCAGCAGACCGACTCCTCCCTCGTGCCCGCCGAAGGAACCGGGCCGCGGACCATGAGCGGGAGCGGCGAGGACGCGGGCTGGCAGACCAGGTCCACCGAGGCGCCGCTGACCTTCGCCCCGGACGCGGCGGCCGGCCCCGTGGTGCGGATGGACCTGGACGACCAGTTGTCGGTGGGCTACGGCGTCGAGGGCGCCCGGCCGTCCGGCGGGCAGGTCTCCGGCAGCGTCATCACCTATCCCGAGGTGCAGGAGGACGCCGACCTGGAGTTCGTCGCGGGGAGCGGGTCGCTCAAGGAGACGATGGTCCTGCGGAGCAAGGACGCGCCGTCGCGCTGGCGTTTCCCGCTCCACGTCCAGGGACTCACCGCGAGCATCGCCGACCACGGCGGGGTGTCGTTCACCGACGACGAGGGTGTCGAACAGGCGTGGATGCCCGCGGGCTGGATGGAGGACTCCCGGCGCGAGGACAATTCCGGTCAGGGAGAGATCTCCTCCGGGGTGCGGTTCAGCCTCGTGGAGGAGGCCGGCGGCCAGGTTCTGGTGGTCGATCTGGACGAGGAGTGGCTCCACGCGCCCGACCGGGTGTTCCCGGTCCGGGTGGACCCCTCGCTGAAGTCCGTCGCGGCGACCTCCGGTACCTACGTGCAGTCCCCGTACAACCAGAACTTCTCCAGTGACACGGTCCTCAAGACCGGCACCTACGACGGCGGCGGGCACAAGGCGGCCGCGTTCCTGCGCTTCTCCGGACTGGAGACCACGCTCAAGAACGCCTGGGTGGTCAACGCCGGGCTGGCCCTCTACAACACCTACTCCTACTCCTGCACGGCCCGCCCGGTGACGGTCCACCCCATCACCTCGAACTGGGCCGAGTCGACCACGACCAAGTACCCCGGTCCGTCGACGGGTTCGGCGCTCGCCTCCAAGAGCTTCGCGCACGGCTGGCGGCCCGAGGGCCAGACCGCCTACCCCTGCGGCGGTGCCAAGTGGGAGTCGATCAAGCTGGGTTCGGCCGGACGCAAGCTGGTGGACGACTGGACGCACGGCCGGAAGAAGAACTACGGACTGGCCGTGAAGGCATCGACGTCCGACTCCAAGGGCTGGAAGCAGTTCGGATCGGACGACTACCCGAACGGAAAGCCGAGCCTGGACGTCACCTGGACGCCGTACGGGGCGACCTACGGACTCGGGGACTTCACCGCTCCCGTCACCGCCAGCACCCAGGGCTCGATGAAGATCACGCTCACCAACCGGGGGCAGGCGACCTGGCCCAAGGGCGGCAACTACAAACTGCGCTACAACCTGTACAACGCAGCGGGCACCGAGATCACCGACAGCGCGAAGATCGCGTACACGGAGATGCCGAGCGCGGTCGCGCCCGGAGCGAGCGTCACGGTGGACGCCAAAATCGCTCCACTGTCACCCGCCTCGTACACCATCGTCTGGACCATGACCGACCTCGGCGTCAGCCGCTTCACCTCGGCGGGCGTGCCCGGGGCGTCGATCAAGATTTCCGCGGTCAACATACCGCCGAACCTGACGGCGACCTCCCCTCCCAGCGGTATGCCCGTCGACTCCCTCACCCCGGCGCTCTGGGCGAACGGCACTGACGCGGATCGCTACCCGAAGTCGGCGCTCCAGTACACCTTCGAGGTGTGCGAGGTCGAAGGGAGCAACAGCCGCAAGAACTGCAAGAAGGGAACGCGGAGCGCCAACCAGCGGTGGACGGTTCCGGCCGGCTGGCTGTCCTGGGGTAAGACGTACGCCTGGTACGCGTACGTGTACGACGGCAGCGCGACATCCGCTCTGCCGGGGGCGTCCTTCGTGACCACGACCGTCCCGCAGCCCGCGGTTACCAGCCACCTCGGGGGCGCTGACGGGACCGGCGAGATCGGCGCGCGGTCCGGCAACTATGTGACAGCGGCCACCGACGCCGCAGTGTCGACCGTCGGCCCCGAACTGTCCGTCACACGCACCTACAACTCCCTGGACCCGCGCAGGACCAACGCCTTCGGTATCGGCTGGGCGACCCGCTGGGACATGCGGCTGGTCCAGGAATCCGCCGCCGGCACCGTCCTCGTCACGCACGCCGACGGCTCGCAGGCGCGCTTCGGCCGTAACCCCGACGGCACACTCGCCGGGCCGTCGGGCAGCACCACCGACCTCGTCGCCGACTCGTCCGGCTGGCTCCTGCGCCAGCGCACGGGAACGACCCTGCGGTTCGACAGCACGGGCCTGCTGACGTCGGTCACCGACGGTGCGGGCCGGGCCCAGACCCTCACGTACTCCGGCACCGGCGACAGCCGCACTCTGAGCAAGGTCACGGACCAGCTCTCGGGCCGCTCCCTTTCCTTCACCTGGACCGGCGGCCGGATCGGCTCCGTGACCACCAGCCCGGTGGGTGCCGGGACGCCCGGGCTCACATGGACCTACGGCTACACGGGCGACCGTCTGACCAAGGTGTGCCCGCCCACCTCGACGTCGCGATGCACCGTCTACACCTATGAGGACGGATCGCTCTACCACTCCATGGTGCTCGATGCGAGCCCCGACTCCTACTGGCCCCTCGGCGAGGAGGACGGCTCCACCGCGCACAGCAGCGCACCCTCCCGCTCCGGCCTCAACGACGCCCTCTACCAGGACGTCACGATGGGGGCCGGGCCCGCGATCGCGGGGACGAGTGACTCCGCGGCATCGTTCGACGGCCAGGACTCGGTCATCGAACTCCCCGACCACGCACTGGAGTCGTCGGACATCCTGACGGTCGAACTCTGGTTCAAAACCGCCTCGTCCGGTGTGCTCGCGACCCTTCAGGATGCCGGGGCGGGGTCGCAGCCGAACCGGTACAGCCCCTTCCTCAACGTCGATGGCGCGGGCAAGCTGCGCGGCCAGTTCTACACCGTGGAGCACGGGGGCACGAAGCCGATCGTCTCCACGAACACCGTGACCGACAACGCCTGGCACCACGCCGTGCTGACCAGCCAGGGCACCACGCAGACGCTCTACCTGGACGGGGCCAAGGTCGGAAGCCTCGCCGGAACCGTGAGCATGCGCGACAACCAGACCGCCCTGCTCGGCGCGGGCTGGGGCAACGAGGGCTGGATGGGCGTGCCCGCGGGCACGCACCGCTTCAGCGGCTCCCTGGACGAAGTCGCCGTCTACGGCCATCCGCTGGACGCGGCCACCGTCAAGGACCACTTCGCGGCCCGGACGGCCACCGGGCGCATCACCGAGGTGACGCTCCCCTCCGGCAGGACCCATGCCTCCGCCGTCTACGACGCGGCCACCGGGCGGCTGACCGAGCACACCGACAAGAACGGCGGGACGTGGAAGGTGTCCGCTCCCCAGTTCTCCGCTGGCTCCGTCTCGTACGCCGACGAGGTGCGTGCCTTCGCCCCCGAGGGCTACTGGCGGCTCGGCGAGGGCACCGGCTCCAAGGCGGTGAGCGCGGTGGGCGACGGATCCGAAGGCTCGTACGGAGACGGTGTCTCCCTGGGCGCGGCAGGTGTTTTCGCCGACGGTGACGACACCGCCGTCAGTTTCGACGGCGGATCCGACTCGTACGTCCAGCTGCCGAACGACCTGCCCACCAGCCCGAACACCCCCACCATCGAGATGTGGTTCAGGACCGCCAAGCCCGGCGTCCTGCTCGGGCTGCAGAACGCCGAGCTGGGCGAAACCCCGACCTCGTGGCGGCCGGTGCTGAACATCGACACCGCCGGGAAGCTGCGAGGCGAGTGGTATCTGGCCGGAAACCCGGGCGCGGACCCGATCACCTCGACCAGGTCGGTGACCGACAACCAGTGGCACCACGTCGTACTCACCGGAGCCGTCGACCAGCAGTCCCTCTACCTGGACGGTGAGCTGGTCGGCTCGAAGGCCGGCGTGATCTCCGACCAGGGCCGGCCCTACGCCTACCTCGGCGCCGGCTACGCCAGCTCCGGCTGGATGGGGGTACCGAGCGGCACATACCACTTCACCGGTCAGATGGACGAGGTCGCGCTGTACGAGCGCACCATGAGCGCGGCGACGGTGAAGAAGCACTTCGCCGCCCGTTCCGCCCTGATCGCCGGCGACGGCGCACACTACCGGGGACAGATCGTCGGGGACGCGCCGACGGCCTACTGGCCGCTGGACGAGGGCAAGGGCGCGACCACCGCCGTCAGCAGGGTCACGGCCGCCGGGGGCAATGGCACCTACACGAGTGCCGGCCCCGGTGCCACCGGCATCTTCGGCGTCGGTGACGGCCAGGCGGTGCAGCTCTCCGGAACCGGCGCGGTCGCGGTGCCCGGCGGACTGCTCGCCGGAACCACCGACCTCACCGCCGAACTGTGGTTCAACACGACGAAGTCCGGGGTGCTGCTCGGCTTCCAGAACGCCAAGCTGGGCGACGTCCCGACCTCGTGGCGCCCGGCGCTCAACATCGACGAGGCCGGGAAGCTGCGGGGTGAGTGGTACCTCACGGGCAACCCCGGAGCAAAACCGATCACCTCCACCCAATCGGTCACCGACGGCAAGTGGCACCATGTCGTGCTCACCGGAGCGCGCACCACGCAGTCCCTGTACCTGGACGGGGTGCTCGTGGGCAGTCTGGCCGGCACGATCTCCGACCAGGCGCTGGCGTACTCCTATCTCGGCGCCGGCTACGCCAGCTCCGGCTGGATGGGCGTACCGAGCGGCACTTACCGCTTCACCGGCCGCATCGACGAAGCGGCCCTCTACCGCAAGGCGCTCACGGCGGACCAGGTCGCGGATCACTACCAGGCACGTCAGCGCTCGGGACTCTCCTCACTGGCCGCCACGATCAGCGTGACCGACCCCCTCGGAAACACCGTGCGTACCTCGTACGACGCGCTCAAGGGCATGCGCCCCACCGCCGTCACCGACTCCGACGGAGCCAGGACCACCTATCGCTACGACACCGGCGGGTTCCGGCACACCGTGACCGACCCCAACGGCCACTCGACCATCACCGGCCACGACGAGCGCGGCAACACCGTCGCGCGCACGGTGTGCCGTGACGCCGACTCCTGCTGGACCACTTACACCGACCACTACCTCAACCCGGACGACGCCCTCGACCCGCGCAACGACAAGCCCGTCGCCGTACGCGACGCACGCTCCAGCGGCCCCGACGACAACCGCTACCGGACGACGCAGACGTACACCGCGCTCGGCCTGCCCAGCGCCACGACGCTCGCCGACGCGCGCAGCAGCACCACCACCTACACCACCGGAACGGAACCGGCCGTCGGCGGCGGCACCACCCCGGCAGGACTGGTCGCCAGAAAGACCACCCCCGGCGGCGCGGTCACGTCCCACCAGTATTTCGCCACCGGAAGCCTCGCGCGCATCGTCTCACCGTCGGGTCTGACGACCGAGTTCACCTACGACGGCCTGGGCCGGAAGGTCGCGGAGAAGCAGATATCCGACAGCTTCCCCGACGGAGTCACCACAGCGTTCGCCTACGACGCGATGTCGCGCACCGTCTCTGAGTCCGGCGTCGGCGTGAAGAACGAACTCACCGGTCGCACGCACACCGCGGAGATCGGCAGGACCTTCGACCCGGACGGAAACCTGCTCAGCGAGTCCGTCGAGGACACCTCCGGAGGCGACGCCCCGAGGACCACCGGCTACCACTACGACAGCCACGGCCGGAACGACACGGTCACCGACGCGGAGGGCAACGTCACGACGTCCACCCACGATGCCCTGGGGCGGGTGACCGGCACGACCGACCCGATGGGCACCCGCCACACCTACGGCTACACACCGCAGGGCCGCCATGCGGAAACCGTCCTGAAGGGCTGGACCGGTGCGCCCGGCGGTGAGGCCCGGGACCTGGTCATGCTCTCGAACGCATACGACCCGGCGGGCCGCCTGGCCTCCTCCACGGACGCCATGGGCACCACCACCGCCTACACCTACTTCGACGACGGCCTCCTGGCGACGAGCACGGCCCGCCAGGTCACCCAGGCCGACGGCAGCAGACGCGACATCGCCCTGGAGGCCAACAGCTACGACGGCGCGGGCCATCTGACGCGCCAGGTCACCGGCGGCGGCCGCACCACGGTGAACCACACCGTGGACGCCACGGGACGGGTCACCCGCACCGTTCTCGACCCGGACGACCTCAACCGGATCACGGACATCGAGTACGACGACGACGACCGGGTCACCAAGGAGAGCAGCCCCGTCGACGCGACCGGGAAGCGGCTGTCCATGACCGCCGCGTACGACGACGCCGGCAATGTCGTCCGCGAGGAACTCACCGACGGCACGTCCACGCACATCACCACCGGCAGCTACGACCAGCGGGGGCTCGCCCTCACCACCGTCACCCCGCGCGGCAACGCCGACGGCGCCGACCCCGCCGCGCACACCACCACCTACCGCCACGACGCACTCGGACGGCTGGTCGAAACCCGCGCACCGGAGGTCTCCGTCGAGGAGCAGGGTGCAGCGGCGACCACCGCCCGGCCTGCCACCCTGACCGGCTACAACACCTTCGGCGAGGCGACCGACAGCCGTGACGCCCGGGGAGCCGTCACCCGCACGACGGTGGACGGCCTCGGATCGCCCACTGCCGTGGCCCTGCCCGACTACACCCCGCCGGGCGGGACGAAGCTCAGCGCCGTCAGTACGACCACCTACGACGCGCTCGGCAGGCCGGTCACGACGACCGACCCGCTCGGCCGCACCAGGCGCTACGCCTACGACCAGCTGGGCAACCTGATCTCCAGCACCGACCCCTTGGCCGGGACCACGCCCAACACGCTGGGCCAGGAGCCGTCCGGCCTGACGGGCACCGGTTCCACCGACCTCGACGGTGCCGGAGTCTCGGAGTTCACCTGGACCCCGACCGGCCTCCAGCTCTCGGCGACCGGACCCACGGGCGCCCGGACCGAAGCCACGTACGACGAACTCGGCCGGCGTGTCACCGACACCACCGTCGAGCGCTACCCGTCCCTCCAGAACCTGACCACCCGCTATGTGTGGGACGACGCGGGCAACCAGACGTCGGCCACCACTCCCGGCGGCCGTACCACCCGCGCCACCTACAACGCGGCGGGAGAGGTCACGACGACGACCGACCCGGGCCAGGGCGTCACCAGGCTCGGCTACGACAGGCTCGGCCGCCAGACGCAGACGATCGACCCGACCGACCGGAGGAGCACCTTCACGTTCGACGCCCTCGGCAACATCACGGCCGCCGCCGACCACGGCACGGGGCAGAGCGTGCTGCGTACGGTGGCGGCGGAGTACGACGCCGACGGCAACCGGACTGCGGGCATCTCCGCGACCCTGGCCCGCAGCACCTATACCTTCGACGCCCTGGGGCGCATGACCGAGCAGGTCGAGCCCGTCAAGGACGGCAAAACCATCACGTCGACGTTCGGTTACGACGCCGCGGGCAACCGGACCCGGCTGACGGACGGCCGCGGCAACTCCACCACGTACACGTTCAACTCCTGGAACCTGCCCGAATCCACGGTCGAGCCCGCGACCCCCGCCCACCCGGCGCTCGCGGACCGCACCTGGACGACCCTCTACGACAAGGCGGGCCAGGACATCGCCGATCTCCTGCCCGGAGGTGTTGAGCGCCGTCGTGCCTTCGACGGTCTGGGCCGCCTGGTCGAGGAGACCGGCACGGGCGCGGAGGCCGCCACGAACCGCCGCACCCTCGCCTACGACCTGGCAGGCCGTCTGACGGCGGCGGGCGGGGACCAACCACTGGCCGGGAACACGTACACCTACAACGACCGGGGACAGCTGCTCGCCGCCGACGGACCCGGTGGTCAGGTCGGCTACGGCTACGACGCCGACGGCAACATGACCCAGCGGGTGGGAGCCGACGCGTCGTCGTTCTACGGCTACGACGACAGCGGCCGGATCGACTGGGTATGGGACTCCATCAGCGACAGCGACATCTGGTACGACTTCGACGCCGCGGGCCGACCGCTGCTGGAGGAGTACGCGGTGAAGCCCGAGGGCTCCACGGAGTACGTGGCCACGGCCCGTCGTGACTACACGTACGACAGCCTGGGCCGCCTGGCGAGTGACCGGATCACGGACCCGGACAAGTCGTCCGAGAAGGCGGGCATCACCTACGAGTACAACCTTGACGACCTCCTGACCAGGAAGACGACGAGCGGTACCGCCGGGGCCGGCCAGAACACCTACCAGTACGACCGCTCCGGCCGGATGACCTCCTGGACCAGTGGCAGCACCACCACGGCCTACGGATGGGACGACGCCGGTAACCGCGTCACCGCAGGCGGGGCCACCGCCTCGTACGACGCGCGCAACCGGCTGACCGGCGACGGCACCGCCACCTACGACTACACCGCGCGGGGCACCCTCGAAACGGTCACGGGCGGCACGGGAGCACCCCGAGAGCTGACCTTCGACGCCTTCGAACGCAAGGTCCGCGACGGCGCGGCGACCTTCTCGTACGACGCGCTCGACCGCGTCGCCCGGCAGGGCGCCACCGCCTTCAGCTACGACGGCGGCTCGAACAACCTGCTCAGCGACGGCACCAGCATCTACAGCCGGACTCCGCACGGCGCCCTGCTGGCCAGCAAGCAGGGAACCGCTGCCGCACAGTGGGCGATCACCGACCGCCACACCGACGTGGTCGCCGGCCTCTCACCGGACGGCAGCCAGGTCACCAGCTCCACCGCCTACGACCCCTTCGGCCAGGTGCGTGCCTCCAACGGCTCGACCACGGCACTCGGGTTCCAGTCGGGCTGGACCGACGAGGCATCGGGCGATGTGAACATGGCGTCGCGCTGGTACCAGCCGGGAACGG
>MUNB01000020.1 GCA_002154345.1 Streptomyces griseus | reverse complement strand
GCCGCCCGGCGCCGGGCGGCGGCCCGGGGCAGCCCGGTGAGCCGGGCCATCATCCGCAGGTTCTCCTCGCCGGTCTGGGTCTCGTCCACGGCGGCGAACTGCCCGGTGAGGCTGATGGAGCGGCGCACCGCGCTCCGGTCGGCGACGACGTCGTACCCCGCGACGCGGGCGCTGCCGGAGTCGGCCTCGGTCAGCGTCGCGAGGATCCGGACGGTGGTGGTCTTGCCGGCCCCGTTCGGCCCGAGCAGGGCGAAGACGGTGCCGCGCCCGACCTGGAGGCCGATGCCGTCGAGGACCCGGACGGCGGGCTTTCCGTAGGACTTGGTGAGGCCGTACGCCTCGATGGCGAGGGCTTCGCCGGTGCCGGTGCCGGTGGCTGTACGGGTGTCGAGTGGAGCGTTCGGGCCGTTCGGGCTGTTCGGGCCGTTGGGGTCGGTCGGGTCGGTCGGGTCGGTCATGTCGGGACCTCTTCCGCATTCTTCTGCGTATGACATACGCGTTATTGCGTAAGCATTACGCATCCCTAGGATGGGGTCAAGGCGTACGGGGGCGCGGGACGCCGGGCGAAGGGGATGCGGTGACGGAGAAGAGCGGCTCGGACGGCGGCGACCTGCCGGCCAGCCTGGAGGCGGCCTGGGGGCTGCGCGACCGCCCGGCCAAGGGCCCGAAACCCGGCCTGAGCCTGGAGCGGATCGTGGCCGCGGCGGTGGGCGTCGCGGCGGCCGACGGGCTCGGGGCCGTGTCGATGGGCCGGGTCGCCCAGGAGCTCGGCGCGTCCACGATGTCCCTGTACCGGTACGTCTCCGCCAAGGACGAGCTGTACGTCCTGATGCAGGAGGCGGCCGTCGGCCCGCCGGAGCCCCTGACCGCCCTGGAGACGGGCGCGGGCTGGCGGGCGGCGCTCACCGAATGGGCGTCGGCGCAGCGCGACCGCTACCGCGCGAACCTCTGGGCGCTCCGGATCCCCATCGGCGGCCCGCCCGCGACGCCGAACTCGATCGCGTGGTGGGAGCAGGGGCTCCAGGCGCTGGGAGGCACCGGTCTCGCCGAGGGCGACAAGACCTCGGTGATCCTGCTGATCTCCAACTTCGTCCGCAGCGAGGCGCTGATGGTGAGCGACCTGGCGGCGGCCGTCGCCACGCGCGGGATCACGCCCGATGAGCTGATGGCCTCCTACGAACGCACCCTCAAGCGGCTCGTCGACCCGGAGCGGCACCCCGGCATCACCCGGCAGCTGGAGACCGGGGTGATGAGCGAGCCGGACGAGGCGGACTACGAGTTCACCTTCGGCATGGAACGCCTGCTGGACGGGGTGGAGGCGCTGGTCCGCAGGACGGCCGAGGGCTCCCGGGCCCCGGGCTGCGACGCCGGATCCGCCTGAGATCAAGGGCGTACGCTTCATGGTCATGAGCGGAGAGAACGCCGGGAACGAACCCGTGGGCGGACCGGGGAACCGGCCCGGAGGCGGACCCGGGGACGCGCCCGGAGGCGGGGCCGCCCGCGGGTCCGGCCCCGTACGGCAGCGGCCTTCGGCGCCGCTCGGTCTGCGGGAGCGCAAGAAGCGGCTGACGTACCAGGCGGTCTCCGACGCGGCCATCGCGATGTTCCTGGAGCGCGGCTTCGACAAGGTGTCCGTGGCGGAGGTGGCGGCAGCGGCGGACATCTCCAAGCCGACGCTGTTCCGGTACTTCCCCGCCAAGGAGGACCTGGTGCTGCACCGGTTCGCCGACCACGAGGACGAGGCCGCGCGGGTGGTCGCCGGACGGCCCTCCGGCGACAGCCCGCTGGACGCCCTGCGCCGCCACTTCCTCGACGGCCTCGACCGGCGCGACCCGGTGACCGGCCTGTGCGACGTACCCGAAGTGCTGGCGTTCCTCCGCCTGTTGTACGGGACGCCGTCGCTGGTGGCCCGGATGTACGCCTACCAGGGCCGCTCCGAGGCGGCCCTCGCCCGGGCGCTGGGCGGCGGGGTGTCCGAACGGCTCGCGGCCGGGCAGATCGTCGCCGTCCTGCGCATCCTGGCCCTGGACAACTGGCGGCGGATCGACGCGGGGGAGAGCGCGGACCGGGTCTACGCGGGCGCGGTGCAGGCGGCCGAGGACGCGTTCGTCCAGCTGCGGACGGGCCTGGAGCCGAGGCCGCGCGGCTGAGTGCTGCGGGGCCGAGGGCCATGCCGTTGAGCTGATGCGCCGGTCAGCCGGGGTCGGCGAGCAGGGCGGCGGTCAACGCGTGGCGGCGGTCCGCCAGTCGGCTCTGGTGCCGGTCCCACGCCGCACGGCCGCTCTCCTCGTACGCCGCCACGTACGCCGCGTCCCCGCGCGCCACCCGCGACTCGACGAACGCCCGGCACACGGCGGTGGCCTGCTCGATCACCGCGGGCAGCGCGGCCCGGTCCGCGCGCCCCAGCCCGTAGCCGCCGGCCAGCATCCGCAGCCGGTGCGCCGGGTCGAGACCGGCGCGCCCCCGCATCGGCGCCCAGTAACGCGCCGCCATGGCCACGTCCCACACCGGGCGGCCGGGCGCGGCCAGGTCGAAGTCGATGAGGGCGGCCGCGCCGCCGCCCCGGAACACCACGTTCTCCAGGCACCCGTCGTTGTGGCAGACCACCGCGCCGGGAGCCGTCGCCCCCTGCGGGTCGGCCAGGTCGGCGGGCCAGTCGGCGGCGCGGTCGAACGGTACGGCCGCCGCCGCTTCGTGCATCCGCCGGAGCAGCGCCCCCACGGAGCGCAGGGCCTCGTCCGTCCAGGCCCAGTCCGGGTACGGGGCGACGGCGACCTCGCCGGGCAGGTACGAGAGCCGCTCGCGGAGACCGGAGGCGGAGACGCCCAGGGGCACGGGCGCACCGTCGAAACCCTGCCCGCGCAGCGCCCGGAGGTGGGCGTGCAGGACGGAGACGTGGCGTGGCGCGGGGCGTTCGACGGCGTCACCGTGGCGCAGGACGGCTCCGGCGTTGGCCATCCCACCGGACAGCACCTCCGGCTCGCGGTCCCCGGGGTCACCGCTCCCGGTCCGGGGGGTCACCGACCCGGGCGGGGCTGCGCGGCCCGCTCCGCGCACGGCCCCAACGCGGCGCGCAGGTCGGCCGGTTCGCGGAAGAGGACACCGGTCATGCCGAGGGCGACGGCCGCGTCGACGTTCTCCTGCCGGTCGTCCACGAACAGGCACCGCGCCGCCGGTACGCCCGCCCGCTCGGCCGCGATGCGATAGATCGCCGGGTCGGGCTTGGCCACCTGCTCCACCGCGCTGCCCACGACCGCGTCGGCCAGGTCGGTCAGGCCCAACAGGGCCAGGTCGTCGTCCAGTTGGAGGGTGGCGTTGGTGATGAGCACCAGCGGTACGTGGGTCCTGGCCCGCCGCAGCAGGGCCACCACCTCCTCGTCGGCCCGGAAGGGCGCGTCCGCGAGGGCCCGGCCCAGCTCGCGGGCCCGGTCGGCGCCCACCCGTTCCGTGAGCCCCGCGGCGATGGCCTCCACCCAGGCGGCCGGGGTGATCCGGCCCAGGAGCAGCGGCAGATCGACCTCGGGCGCGTAGGCGACCTCGGTCGTCGCGCCCTCCGGCAGCCCGGCGGCCCGCTCCAGGGCGGCGAGCGGGGCGGTGTCGTAGAAGCGGACGACGTTGTCGAGGTCGCAGAGCACGGCGTCGAAGGCGCGGCCGGCGGTGTCCGGCGCGGAGGCCGGAGCGGGTACGGAGGCGGGGGCGGGTCGCGTACTCATGCCGGGTCTCCTGCGTGGCCTTCGGCGCGGCGGGGCGGTGGGGAGGTGCAGCGGTACCGCGGTGGCGTGCGTTGGTGCAGTGGTCTGCGTGGTCGACCATAACCGGCCGCCGGACCGTTCATGGCCGACCACGGCCGCCCTGCCGGGCGACCCGCGGGACAGCACGCGTCACCGTGTGCCCCACACTCGGCGGCGGGTCAGCCGGTCAGCGCCCGCCAGGTCACCGGGCCCGCCTCGCCGTCGGCCACCAGACGGTTGGCGCTCTGGTAGGCGCGGACGGCGCTCGTGGTGACGGAACCGAACCCGCCGTCGACCGCCAGCCCGGCGCTGCGCTTGTTCAGCGCGGTCTGCAGGGCCCGGACATGGTCCCCGCTGCTGCCCTGCCGCAGCGTGTACACGAGCACGGGCCAGGTGGCCGGGCCGACCTGGCCGTCGGCCACCAGTCCCTTGGAGCTCTGGAACCGCTTGACGGCGGCGACCGACACGGAACCGTACTGCCCGTCGGCGACCAGCGTGTGCCCGCGCCGGGTCATCAGGCGCTGGATCACGACGACCGTCGCGCCGCTCGCGCCCGGGTCGATCCTCGACCAGCCGCCGGACAGGTCCACACCCCGGGCGGCCAGGAAGCCGACCGGGTTCACCGTGCTGCCGAGGCTTCCGGTGTGCGTCTCGAAGTGGAGGTGCGGACCGGTCACATTGCCGGTCGCCCCCATGTCGGCGATCCGCTGTCCGGCGCTGACCGTGGCGTTGAGGGCGACCCGGTAGGCGCTGAGGTGCCCGTAGTACGTGTACTGGTTGCCGCCGTGCGCGATCACCAGGGCGTTACCGGTCCGGCCGGGCAGGCCCCCGCCCCACGAACGGCGGACGACCGTGCCGGCGGCGGCCGCGTGGACGGCGGTGCCCGTGGAGTTGCTGACGTCCTGGCCGGCGTGGGACGCGCCGCCTCGGGGGGCGCCGTAGTGGCCGCCGGCCGGGAACCGGCCCAGGGCGGGATTGGCCCACGCCCCGTTCTTCGCGGCCGCCGCTGCCGCTGCTTCCGCCGCCGCTGCGGCCGCCGCTTCCGCTTCCGCCGCCACCGCCGTGGACGCTCCGGCCGACAGGCTCAGGTTCACGGCGAGCGCGCCCAGGCCCAGGCCGGCCAGCAGCCCCCGCCGGGACACCCCGGGGACGGGGGGCGGAGCCTCAGCATCCACGGACGTATCGGCCGGTGCGGCGGCGGTGGCGCAGGATCGGCACATCAGGTCTCCCTCGAAGCGGTCGGGCGGCGCCGGCAGGGCGCGTGGGGCGAGCGGGGCATGAGCGGGGGGTACGAGGATCTACCCGCATAGACGGTAGGGACGGCCGCCCGCCCTGTCAGGGGCCCAGGGGCCCACGCGAGGGCCCAACGTCCGACCCCGCGACCGGTGTTGGGCCCTCGGACGCCCCGCCGGTGGACGTAGGTGCTCCGCCGGTGGGTGCGGACGTGTCGCCGCCGGGCGCGGACGTGCTGTCGACGGGTGCGGACGCGTCGCGGCCGGGCGCGGACGTGCTGCCGACAGGTGCGGACGTTCCGCCGGTGGGTGCGGGCGCTTCGCCGCTGCGCCCCGGCCGGAGCATCAGGGCCGCGACGGCGAAGGCCGCCGCGAGGAGCCCCGCACCGACGGTGAACGCCAGCCGGTAGCCGCCGGTCAGCGCCTCGGCGGAGGAGTGCCCGGCGGCGCCGAGCGCTTCGGTCCGGCCGGCGGCCAGGGTGGACAGGACGGCCACGCCGAGGGCCATGCCGATCTGCTGGGTCGTGTTGAAGAGGCCCGAGGCGAGCCCGGCGTCGTGGTCGCCCGCACCCGACATGCCGAGCGAGGTCAGCGCCGGGAGCGCGAGCCCGAACCCGGCGGCGAGCAGCATCACGGGCAGCAGATCGGTGACGTAGTCCGCCCGCACCGGCAGCCTGGCGAGCAGTCCGAGGGCGGTGATCAGCAGCCCGATCCCGGTCAGCAGGACGGTCCGTTCGCCGAACCGGGCGGCGCGCTGCGGGAGCTGGTGGACGCCGGTACGGTCCGGGCGGCCGGCCTGTCCAACGTGGACGGGGCGCAGATCCGTACGGCGTACGAGATCCTCGGCCCGCGTCTGGTCTCGGTGCGGAACCGCTTCTCGCCGGCCCACCTGTCGACCCGGGACACGCTCGGCCCGTGCACCGAACTCGGCCTGGCCTTCCTGCCGTAAAGCCCGCTCGGCGGCATCTCGCGCAGCGCGGTCGACGACCCGGACGTGGCCGGGCCGGCACCGGACACGCCGTTCCACGCCCTGGCCCGTACGCGGGGTGTCAGCCCGCAGCAGGTCTGCCTGGCCTGGCAGTTGGCCCAGTCACCGGTCGTGGTCCCGATCCCGGGCGCCCGTCGGCCGGCCTCCGACCGCGACTCCGCCGGGGCGGCGGGCCTCACGCTGTCGGCGGCCGAGGTGGCGGGCCTCCACCTCTGACCGCTGCCGGCCGCCCCGGACGGGTGTCAGAGCGTGGCGAGTCCGGCGAGCAGCTCGGCGGCCGGCTTCGGGCGGACGAGCCAGCGCAGATGGCTGCCTTCGAGGGTCCGGACGTCGAAGAGGTTGTCGGGCGTGAGCGCGTCGGCCTCGCGGATCATGCGGTCCTGGAGGGCGGGCGGAAGGCTGGTGTCGGCGGCCAGGCGTACGTAGGTCCGGGGCACCCGGCCCCAGGTCGCGGCCTGCGCCCGGTCGGCCGACGTACCGACGTCGAGGTTCTCGTCGGGCTGGAAGGTGTTGAGGAAGGTCCGGAACTCGTCATCGGTGAGGTCGGCCGCGAACGCGTGCCTGAACGCGGCGAGCGCCGCCGGGTCGGCCGTACGGAAGTTGACCCGCAGCAGCCCGAGTTCGGCCGGGTTCCCGACGAGGGCGAGGGCCAGGGCTCCCGCGTCGACATCGGCCATCTCCGGCTGGGCGTAGTAGTCGTTCACGTCCAGATCGACGGGGCACCAGGCGGAGACGTAGACGATCCGGTCGATCAGGTCCGGCCGGGCGTTGGCGACGGCGGTGGCCGTGACGCCGCCCCGGCTGTGGGAGACGAGGATCGTGGGCCCGTTCCGCTTGGCCCGTTCCAGGACCTCGATCACGTGGGCCACGTTGTCCGCGAGGGTGACGCCCTTGATGGCCCCCGGTTCCGCGGCCAGCGCACCGAGATCCTGGGGCGCCTGGTAGGCGGCGGGGTACGTGGCCCCGAACCCGTGCCCCGGAAGGTCGACCGCGACCGAACGGTGCCCGAGCAGGCCGAGTTCGGCTTGGAGCGGCGCGAAGGAGAACGAGTTCGCGAAGGCTCCGTGGACGAGGACGAAGGTCGGAAGAGTTGGCATGCTTCCCAGGCTCCAACGGAATGATCTTCGAGGGCAAGGCCCGGAGGCGAGGTTTTCGGGTCGGGGAGGGCCGAGCACGAGCACGACCGCGACCGCTGGTCCCATCGGCCTGAGCGGCCGGTGCGGCCGACATGACTTCTAGGATCTGCCGCATGGCAACGCGACTCGTGCAGATCAACATGAAGGCCCATGACGACTCCGCGCTCGGCCGGTTCTGGGCGGAGGCGCTCGGCTGGGGCGTCGACAGCGAGGGGCCCGGCGTGACCAACCTCGAACCCGTGGGCTTCGCCTACCCCGGCCCGACGGCCGTCTGCATCGACATCATCGCCCGCCCGGAACCCAAGACGGTCAAGAACCGCGTGCACCTCGATCTGGCCACCACCTCGGCGGCCCATCGGACGGAGCTGGTCGAGCGCCTGAAGGGACTCGGCGCGACGCTCGCCGACGTGGGACAGGGCGACGTCCCCTGGACGGTCATGGCGGACCCGGAAGGCAACGAGTTCTGCGTCCTGGAGCCCCGCCCGGTCTACCGGGACACCGGGCCGATCGCGGCGGTGGTGGTGGACAGCGCCGACCCACGGGGGATGGCCCGGTTCTGGGGCGAGGCGATGGACTGGACGCCGCACGAGGTCACCGACGACCTGGCGACCCTGCGCTCCGCCAAGGGCGTCGGGCCCTACCTGGAGTTCGTCCGTACGCCCGACACCAAGAGCGGCTGGAACCGCGTCCACCTCGACGTCGCCCCCTACTCCGGTGACGACCTGGCGGCGGAAGCGGCCCGACTGCGCGCGCTGGGCGCCACCGACCCCGCTTTCGACGCGTCCGCGATCTCCTGGACGATCCTGGCCGACCCGGAAGGCAACGAGTTCTGCCTCCTCTCGCCTCGCTGAACCCGGCCGGTCGGCGCGAGGCCCGTCGTGACCACGGCGGATGCCTACGATTCGAGGAACTCAAGGGCCCGTGGGACGAATGCGTCGTGGTACTGGAAGATGCCGCCGTGCCCGGCATCGGGGCAGAGCGGGACGAGTTCACCCCGGGGCAGTCCTGCTGCGAGGTCGAGCGTGTTCTCGCTGGGCACCGTCCGGTCGCTCTCACCGTTGGCCACCAGGACCGGGTGGGGAATGCGCGACAGGTCTGCCGGGGTCTGGAGACCCCAGCGGTGAATGGCCTTCAACTGGGCGCGGAACGACGGCAGTGAGATGGATGTGTCGCGGTTGTCCGTGCGCTCCTTCAGCCGTTCCAGGAAGGCGTGCGCGGCCTGTCGGCCGCCCTCGGTGCCGGTGAAGAAGAGGAACTGCTTCGGGTCCCGGCGGGTCAGGGCGGCCTTCAGCGTGTCCCGGACGGTGATCGCCGTGACCTTGTCGATGCCGGGACCCCCGGCGGGGCCGGTGCCCGCGAGGATCACTTTGCGTACGAGGTCTGGTTCCTCCGCCGCGGGAGCGGGGGCGGGATCCTCTTGTTGGCCGGGGCGGTTCTCACCGGTCGTCCGGGTGAGGTTCTGTCCTCATGTCATCGCGATGACGACCTTGCCGGCCTTCGCGCGGCCCTTCTCGACGTACTCCATGGCCTTCGGGGTCTGACCGAACGGGAAGACGCGGTCGACGACGGGACGGATCTTCCCGGCGTCGACGAGCCGGGCGAACTCGCGCAGCGTGCCGCCGCCGGCCTTCATGAACAGGAACGAGTACGTCACGCCGCGGCGCTTGGCACGGCGCCGGGTCGTGAAGCTCAGCGCGCTCATCACGATGCGCAGGATGGGGTTCAGGCCCAGTTCGCGGGCGAAGGCCGCGTCGGGCGGGCCCGCGACGCCGATGGCTTTCCCGCCGGGCTTGAGGACCCGGAGGGACTTGGCGAGGTTCTCGCCGCCGAGGCTGTCGAGGACGACGTCGTAACCGTCGAGGACCGTCTCGAAGTCCTGCTTCCTGTAGTCGACGACGACGTCTGCGCCGAGCTCCTTCACCAGGTCGGCCTTCGCGGTGCTCGCGGTGGCGGCCACGTGCGCGCCCAGCGCCCTGGCCAGCTGGACGGCGATGGTCCCGAGGCCGCCGGCGCCCGCGTGGATCAGTACTTTCTGGCCGGGCTGCACCTGGGCCCGCTCGACCAGCGCCTGCCACGCGGTCAGCGCGACCAGAGGGAGGGACGCGGCCTCCTCCATGGTGAGCGTGGCCGGCTTGATCGCCACGTCGTCCTGGTGGACGGCGATGAGTTCGGCGAACGTGCCGATGCGGTCCTTGTCCGGCCGCGCGTAGATCTCGTCGCCCACCGCGAACCGGGTGACAGCCGGCCCCACCCGGACGACCGTCCCGGCGAGGTCGTTGCCCAGGACGAGCGGGAGACGGTAGGGCAGGAACGCCTTGAAGGCTCCGTCGCGGAGCTTGAGGTCCAGCGGATTGACGCTCGCCGCGTGGATCTTGACCAGGACGTCGTCGGCGCCCACCTCCGGGTCGGGCACCTCACCGGCGCGGACCCCGGCCTTGTCGCCGTACCTCTCGATCAGGAAGGCCTTCATCTTCGTCTCCGTCTCTCGTCCGCGAGGGGACGGGATCACTGCTCATCCTGGGCCTGGCCCAGCACGATCGCCGTTCTGTGACTTCGTGACTTCGTGACTTCGTGGTTTCGTGGTGAGTTCTTCGTTTTCCGGCGCCCCTGCCGGTACGGCGGGTGTCAGGCCGCCGGTGCGGCCGGGGTGAGGAGACGGCCGGGCACGCCGCCCTGGATGCCGCCGAGGGAGGCGGCGGTCCCCTCGTGCGGGACGCCGAGCGGGACGGCGCTGACGTCGGACAGCCGGGCGTACTGCTCGGGGGTGAGCCGGACGTCGAGGGCGCCGAGGTAGCTGTCGAGCTGGGTGAGGGTGCGCGGCCCGATGATCGGGACGAGCGAGGCCGCGGAGCGGTCGGCACGCTCCCGCGCCCAGGCCACCGCCACCTGGGCGGGCGTCACGCCGGTCTCGTCGGCGACGGCCAGGACGGCGTCGACGACGGCGGTCTTCTGGCCGGTGCTCTCGGTGTGGATGACCGCCCCCAGGTCGCTGAGGCGGCCCTCGGCGCTGCTCCGGTATTTGCCGGTGAGCAGCCCGCCGCCGAGCGGGGACCACAGGGCCGCGCCGAGCCCGAGGCTCTCGGTCATCGGCAGCAGCTCACGGTCGGCGGTGCGCTCGACCAGGCTGTACTCGTGCTGGATGCCGATGACGGGAGCCCAGTTCTTCAGCTCCGCGAGGGTCACCGCGCGGGAGACTCGCCAGGCGGGGAAGTTGGACAGGCCGGCGTAGTGGATCTTGCCGGCGCTCACCAGGTCGTCGAGCCCGCGCAGGATCTCCTCCATGGGGGTGAGCTCGTCGGGGAAGTGCACCCACAGCAGGTCGATGTGGTCGGTGCCCATGCGCTTCAGGCTGGCCTCGACCGAGGCGACCATGGTCTTGCGGCTGTTGCCGGTCTTGGAGACGGTCGGCTGCGGTGCCGCGCCCACGGTGAACTTGGTGGCCAGGACGAAGTGGTCCCGGTCGGCGGAGACGAACGTGCCCGTCAGCTCTTCCGACTCGCCGAACTGGTAGGTGTCTGCGGTGTCGAGGAAGGTGCCGCCCGCTTCGGCGAATCGGTCGAAGATCCGGCGGGCGTCGTCCGGCTCGGCTCCGGCGCCCCAGCCGGTGCCGAAGTTGGCGGTGCCGAGCGCGTACTCCGACACGCGCAGGCCGGTCCGGTTTCCGAAGGTCGTGTAACGCATGAGAAGTCCTCTGACGTGAGCGATGGGCCGGAAGGCGAGGTGCGGCTCAGGCCGCTGCCGGCGTGCCTGACAGGGGGGCGGGTGCGGCTCAGGCCGCTGCCGGCGTGCCCGAAAGCGACGCCTTGACCAGCCGGCTGGTCTCGTCGGCGAGGACCTCGGGCACGCCCTCCTCGATCGCGCGCAGGGCGTGAGCCGCGACCTCGACGGGGTCGGCCTTCTGGTCGGCGGGTACGGCCGCGGCCATGTCGGTGTCCATGTAGCCGACATGCAGCGCGGAGACGGCGATGCCGCGGGGGGCCAGTTCCTCCCGGGTCGCGTCGCTCAGCGCCCAGGCGGCAGCCTTGGTGGCGGCGTAGGAGCCGAGTCCTGCCGGATGGAACCAGGACAGGGCGGACAGGACGTTGAGGACGCCGCCACCGCCGTTGCCCTCGATGACGGGGGCGAAGGCCCGGGTCGTGAGAAGCGGGCCGAAGAAGTTGGTCTCCATCTCCCGGCGCACCTCGCCCAGGTCGCCTCCGACCAGCGTCGCGCCGGTGGATACGCCCGCGTTGTTGATCAGGAGTGTCGCGTCCGAGGCGATGCGGGCGGCCTCCTGGATCGACTCCTGGTCCGTGACGTCGAGCCGCAGCGGGGTCACGCCCGGCAGGTCGACCGTCTCCGGGCGGCGGGCCGCCGCGTAGACCTTGGCGCCGCGCTCGACGAGCTGGGCTGCCAGATGCCGCCCGAGCCCCCGGTTGGCGCCGGTGACGACCGCGACTGTGTTCTTGAGCTCCATGTCCGCCTCTGCTTCCGGTTCTGGCGGGCGCCGCCGGGCCACCCGCACAAATTAGATTACGCAACCAATCTAAACACCGGTTTACGATAGATGCCAGTCGACATCCAAATGGGGTTCACGGAGGAGGTGGCCATGGGCCGCGTATCGCAGGCGCAGGCGGAGGAGAATCGCCGCAGGGTGGTGGAGAACGCCTCGCGGCTGTTCCGGGAGCAGGGCACGCAGGTGAGCGTCGCCGACCTGATGAAGGCGGCCGGGCTGACCCACGGCGCCTTCTACAAGCAGTTCGCCTCCAAGGAGGCGCTCGTCGACGAGGCTGTCGCCCACGCCTTCGCCGAACTCGCCCGGCGCCATACGGCCGGTCTCGAAAGCTACGACGGGCAGCGCGACGCCGCCCAGCGGGCCCTGATCGACGCCTACCTCTCCGTCGGGCACCGCGACGACCCGGCGGACGGCTGCCCGGTAGCCGCGCTCGCCACCGATATCGCGCGCGAAGGCGGGGGGCAGGAAGCCCGTCGCGTGTACACCGAGGGGGTGGCCGACTTCGCCGGTTTCCTCGCCACCGACGACCAGGACGGCGTCGCCCGCCTCTGCACCCTGTTCGGTGCGCTCGTCCTGTCCCGGGCCACTGCGGGCTCCCCGGTCTCCGAGGAGATCCTCGCCGCCGCGCACAGGGCCGTGACGGCCGGCTGACCGTCCGCCCTGCTGCCTCCCGCCGGCGCGCCGACCTCCGTCGGCTTGGCGGCAGGGGCTATGACCCGGTACGCCGCCACGCCCCGTCCGTCGACGCGGCGAAGGGGCGTGCGACCGGAACGTACGAGGATGCCGTCCGCACCCGCGGCGCGGACCGGGGAGCCTTCCGAACCTTCCGGGCGACGTCTCACGGCCTACCGGGTCATCCGGGCACCGGGAAGAGCATGCAACTGCTGGTGGCGTGGGCGAGCAGCCGGTCCGCCGCGTCGACCAGCCGGGCCTCGGCGAGGGCGGTCCGGCGGCCGCCGTTGATCACCGTGCCGATGGCGCGCACCCTGCCCGTGTCCACGGTGACCGGCCGCAGGAACTTCACGGTCAGATCGAGCGAGGTGTAGGCCATCCCCCGGGGCAGCGTGGACTGGACGGCGCAGCCCGCCGCCGAGTCGAGGAGGGTGGCGAACACGCCCCCGTGCATGCTGCCGATCGGGTTGTAGTGCTCCTCGCCCGGGGTCAGGGAGAAGACGGCCCTGCCCGACTCCACCTCGTCCAGGGTGAAGTCGAGGGTGTGGCCGATGGGCGCCGCGGCGATCCGGCCGGCTTGCACCTCTCGCAGGAAGGCGAGGCCGGTCATGGATCCGGCGGCCTGTGCCGGGATCGCGGGATCGTCCCAGCTGTACGTACGTGTTCGCCCCACGGCCCAGCGCCTCCCTCTGACTTTTGCAAGTGAAGCTAGCCATGACCTCACCTGACTGTCAATGGCGAAGCCAGGGCCCTACGATGGCGAAATGGAGTGGCTTGAGGCGAGCACGGAGAACTGCCCGGTCCAGCGCACCCTTGACGTGGTCGGGGAGAAATGGACCCTGCTGATCCTGCGTGACGCCGTCAACGGGGTCCGCCGGTTCGACGACTTCCACCGCCATATCGGCCTCTCGGAAGCCGTGCTCAGTGACCGCCTCCGGAAGCTGATCGCGGCCGGCGTCATGAAGACCGTCGCCTACCGGGAGCCGGGCAGCCGCTCCCGCAACGAGTACCGCCTGACCCGCAAGGGCTGGGACCTGTGGCCCGTTCTGATGGCGCTGAGCCAGTGGGGCGAAGCGCACGCCCTCGGCCCCGAAGGGCCCGTCCTGGACGTACGCCACACCGACTGCGGCTCCCCGGTCCGCGTCGCCGTCCAGTGTTCCGCGGAGCACGCGGCCCTCGGCCCCGAGGACGTCACCGCCCGACTGGGGCCGGGCGCCCGACGCCGGCCTGCGCACCCCTGATCCGACCCGCCGCGCGGAGGGTGCCCCCGCTGTCCGCGCTCGGTCACACGCGAGGACGGCCGTGGCGCGCGACACTTTTGCAAGCAGGTGCTTGCAAAAGTTAGCAAGGGTGTTGCACTATCGAGTCATGGCATCACTCAACGTCGGCAATCTCGGTGAGTACCTGCGGGAGCAGCGCCGTGCAGCGCAGCTCTCGCTGCGGCAGCTCGCCGATGCCACCGGGGTGTCGAACCCGTATCTCAGCCAGATCGAGCGCGGTCTGCGCAAGCCCAGCGCGGACGTGCTCCAGCAGGTCGCCAAGGCGCTGCGGATCTCGGCCGAGACCCTGTACGTCCGTGCGGGGATCCTCGACGAGCGGGAGCGGGAGGAGCTGGAGACGCGAGCGGTCATTCTGGCCGATCCGTCGATCAACGAGCGGCAGAAGAACGTTCTGCTGCAGATCTACGACTCCTTCCGCCGCGAGAACGGATTCACGCCCGGGCCCGACGCCGACGTGGACGCGGACGCCGGCTCCGGTACCGACGCGGGCGGCGATGCCGGGACGACCCGTAACGGCGACGACGCCGGTGCGGGCACCACCAAGGACCAAGACCCTCACAGCTAGCAGCTGGACCTGATGATCCGGGAGGACCACAGTCATGGCCATCACCGATGACCTGCGCAAGACCCTCACCGACCCCACGCCCCTCTACTTCGCCGCCGGTACGGCCGACCTGGCCGTGCAGCAGGCGCGCAAGGTCCCGGCGCTGATCGAGCAGCTGCGGGCCGAGGCGCCCGAGCGGATCGACGCCGTGCGCAACACCGACCCCAAGGCCGTGCAGGAGAAGGTGACCACGCAGGCCAAGGAGGCCCAGGCCACCGTGCAGGCGAAGGTCACCGAGGTGTTCGGTTCGTTCGACGCCGCCGACCTGAAGAAGCTGGGCGAGAGCGCTCAGGATCTGGCGCTGCGCAGTGTGGGCGTGGCCGCCGAGTACGCGATCAAGGCCCGCGAGACGTACGAGAAGGTCGCCGAGCACGGCGAGCAGACCGTACGGACCTGGCGCGGGGAGACCGCGGAGGAGATCGTCGAGATCGCCGCCGTCGTCGAGGCCGAGCCGAAGAGCCAGGCGACGAGCCGGCCGAAGGCGAGCCCCAAGGCCGCGCCCGTCGCCAAGCCCGCCGCCGCCACGAAGGCCACGCCCGCCGCCCCGGCCAAGCCCGCCGCCACGAAGGCCACACCCGCCGCCCCGGTGAAGTCCGCCGAGGCCAAGGCCGCGCCGGCCAAGAAGACGCCCGCGCCGCGCAAGCCCGCGGCCCGGAAGACCCCGCCGGCCGACGGCAAGTGACCCTCACGGGTCCTTGCCCGACGCGGTACGCGTGACCGGGACACGGGGCGGGCACCTTTACGGGTGGCCGGTTCGTTGTCCCGGTACCTTGGCCCTCTCGGCCGCAGGGCGCTCATCCACTCACTAGGCGGTACACAGCATGTTGCTCTCAGGATTCGGCACGATTCTCCAGCTGCTCTATCTGGCGATGCTGGTGCTGGCCGTGGTCGCGTTCGTCTTCGCGGCGACCGCCCGTGAGGACGCCTACCGTGCCGCCGACAAGAAGAAGAAGTCGTTCTGGCTGATCATCCTCGGCATCGCCGTAGCGGTGAACCTGCTCATCCCGATGCTCTTCCTGCAGCTCGCGGGCGTGGTCGCGTCGATCGTGTTCATGGTCGACGTGCGCCCCGCGCTCAAGGAGGTCTCCGGTGGCGGCGGTGGCCGCAGGGGCGGCTCCAGCAGCGACGGCCCGTACGGTCCCTACAACGGCGGGCGCTGAACGCCCAGGGGCCGTCCGGTCACGGATGACGCGGGGTGGGAGCGCGGTGCGCTGCCGCCCCATCGTCGTATCCGCTCCGGATCGCGGCCCAGCAGCAGGACCGCCACATCGTCGGTCAGCTCGCCGCCGTTCAGCTCCCGCACCTCGGCGACGGCCGCCTCCAGCAGCTCCTCGCCCGCCAGGCCCTGCTCCAGTCGGCCGTTGACCATCTCGACCATGCCGTCCTGGCCGAGCCGCTCGCTGCCGCCGGTCCCCACGCGCCCCTCGATGAGCCCGTCGGTGTACATCATCAGGCTCCACGCGCCGCCCAGCTCCACCTGCCGGCGCGGCCAGCGGGCCCGCGGCAGCAGCCCCAGCGCCGGGCCGCCGTCCTCGTACGGGAGCAGCCGGGCCGGCCGGCCGTGGCGGGCGAGCAGCGGTGCGGGGTGGCCGGCCAGGCAGAGTCCGGCCCGCCGCCCGTCGGGAGCGATGTCGACGGTGCAGAGCGTCGCGAAGATCTCCTCGCTCTGCCGCTCGTGCTCCAGGACCTGCTGGAGCGTGGAGAGCAGCTCGTCCCCGCACAGCCCGGCCAGGGTCAGCGCCCGCCAGGCGATCCGCAGCTCGACGCCGAGCGCCGCCTCGTCCGGTCCGTGACCGCAGACATCGCCGATCATCGCGTGCACCGTGCCGTCCGGGGTGCGGACGACGTCGTAGAAGTCGCCGCCGAGGAGGGCGCGGCTGCGGCCGGGGCGGTAGCGGGCGGCGAAGCTCAGGCCGGAGCCGTCCAGCAGCGGCGTGGGCAGCAGGCCGCGTTCCAGGCGGGCGTTCTCCTGGGCGCGCAGCCGGGACTCGGTCAGCTGGTGCTGGGCGATGTCGGCGCGCTTGCGCTCCACGGCGTAGCGGATGGCGCGGCTCAGCACGCGCGCGTCCAGCTCGCCCCGGAAGAGGTAGTCCTGCGCCCCGACGCGCACCGCCTCGGCCGCCAGCTCCGTGTCGTCCTCGGCGGTCAGCGCGAGGACCGCGTGCAGCGGGGCGATCCGGAGTACGTGGGTGAGGGCCGCCAGCTCGTCGGCCCGCCCGGAGACCGGGCCGTCGCCGGGGCCGCTGTCGGAGCCCGTGACCGGCAGCGCGAGGTCCAGCAGGATGCAGTCGACGTCGTCGGTCAGCAGCCGGGCGGCCTCGGTGAGGTTGCGGGCGGTACGGATACGGACCCGGGTGCCGGCCGCCGCCGAGAGCTCGGGGACGGTGATGGTGGTGCCCGCCGGGTCGTCCTCGATCACCAGCAGGGTGAGGTCGCCGTGCGAGGTCTCCGCAGCGGGCACGGAGCGCTGCTGCGGTACGGGTACGGGCATCGGTTCGTGTTTCCTTCCCTCCCCCCGAGGGCGCGGCGGGTCGACGATCGACGATCCGCCAGTCGGGGACGATAGCGGTCCGCGGTGGGGGAACGGAATGGCGCACGGGAACCGGCCCCTGTCATATGCGCCGTCATAAGCCGCGTCCCGACACGGATCAGGCGCGATGGACCGCCGTACGGGTGGGGAAGCGCCCATGACAAACATCACGCGCCCACGAACGGCGGCGTGGCCCCGCTCACATGGCCCCGCTCACAGGGCGTCGCTCGCCGCTGCCCCGCTCACAGGGCGTCGCTCGCCGCGGCCTTGCTCATGCGGCGCTGCGCGCGAAGCGTCGCTCGCGCGGTCCCGTGCCTTCGGACCTTCCGTCGGGTCCTACTTGTCCGGGCGGACCACGCCGAGGATCTTCATCGAGCCCGCGCCCGCCAGCGTGACGTTGCGGCCGGGGCGCGGGGCGTGGACGATCGCGCCGTCGCCGACGTACATCCCGACATGGCTGGCGTCGGCGTGGTAGATGATCAGGTCGCCGGGGCGCATGTCCTGGATGTCGATGCGCGGCAGCAGCCGCCACTGCTCCTGTGAGGTGCGCGGGATCGGCCGCTTCGCCGCCAGCCAGGCCTGGGAGGTCAGACCGGAGCAGTCGTACGAACCCGGGCCCTCCGCTCCCCAGACGTACGGCTTGCCTATCTGGGCCGTCGCGAAGGCCACCGCCGCCGCTCCGGCCTCGCTCGCCTCGCCGCTGACGTCCTTGACCGCGCCGGAGGAGAGCCAGGCCGTCTGTGCCTTGTCCGCGGCGTCCCGTTCCAGCTGCAGGAGCCGGGCGCGCTCCTTCTTCTCCAGCTGCGATTCGAGCTTCTCCGCCGCCTTGATCTGGGCGTTGATCTTCTTCTTGGCCTTGGCCTGCTTGACCCGGTTGGTCTCCAGCTTCTCCCAGTTGGCGCTGGCGTCCTGGGTGTACGTCTCCAGGTCCTGCTGCGTCTGGTTCAGGTCGGACAGGAGCGACTTGGAGGCCTGCTGGCTCTGGCGGACCTTGTTGATCCCGTCCAGGAAGAGCTTCGGGTCGTTGCTCAGGGCCAGCTGCGCGCCGGGCGGCAGACCGCCGTTGCGGTACTGCTCGCGGGCCTGGGCGCCGGCCCGGTCCTTCAGCGCGGCGATCCGCGCCTGGCCGTCGACGATCGCCTTGGCCAGCTTCACGATCTCGCCGGACTGCTTCTTCGTCTGCTCCTCGGCGAGGTTGTACGCGTCCGTCGCCGCGCCCGCCTTCCGGTACAGCGTCTCGATCTGCTCGCGGACCTTTTCGAGCTCCGCGGTGGAGTAGCGGGGCGTCGAGCCGACGGGGGAGGAGGAAGAAGGGGAGGGCGAGGGG
>MUNB01000002.1 GCA_002154345.1 Streptomyces griseus | reverse complement strand
GAGCGGGGCGTCCTCGAAGGCCGGGTCGGCGAGGAGGAGTTGACCGACGGCCCGGTGGCCGCCGAGGACGGCGGGGCCGTCCCAGCCTCCGGGGGCGCCGGGCCCGTAGGCCAGTTGCTGGTCCAGGAGCGGGCGGCCCGCGCGGTGGACGGTGAGCCGGGTGGTGAGCGCGCCGGTGGGCTCGCCGTGCCGGCCGAGGATCTGCTCCTCGCGCAGCAGGAGGCGTGCGGTGGGGGCGAGCCGGACCCGGGTGGTCTGGTGCAGGTCGCTGCCGTGGGCGGAGACGAGCTGTTCGGGCAGCCAGTGCAGGACCGCCCCCTCCCCCACGGTCAGGTCCACGGTGTACGTGGACGGCTCGGCGTCCGTCCGGGGGCCCGGGAGGGCGACAGTGGCCGCCGCCGCGTCGACGGTGAGGCGCGCGCCGTCGACTACCTCGGCCTCGATGGCGAGGCGGTCGCCGTTGAGCGGGGCGCTCATCGCGCCGACGACGGTGACCCGGGCGTACGCGGCCCGTGGGGAGCGGGTGCGGCGCAGGGCGAGCGGGCCGTCGCTCTCCAGGACGGGCAGCGCGGTGCCGCCGCGGCCGTCGGGCTCGGCGCGCAGCCGGGCCCTTGAGCGGACGCTCACGCGGTCCAGGCGGCGAGCTGTGCGCGCACCCAGTCGGCGACCGGTCCGACGCCCTCGGCCGAGGTCAGCGAGGTGAAGGCGACGGGGAGTTCACCGCGCTGCTTCTTGGCGTCCAGGGCCATCCGCTCCAGGTCGGAGCCGACGTAGGGGGCGAGGTCGGTCTTGTTGACGACGAGGAGGTCGGCGGTGGTGACGCCGGGGCCGCCCTTGCGCGGGATGTCGTCGCCGCCCGCGACATCGATGACGAAGATCTGCGCGTCGACCAGGCCCTTGGAGAAGGTGGCGGTGAGGTTGTCGCCGCCGGACTCGACGAGGATCAGGTCGAGCGGGCCGACCGCGTCCTCCAGGTCCTCGACCGCTTCGAGGTTGGCGGAGATGTCGTCGCGGATCGCGGTGTGCGGGCAGGCACCGGTCTCGACGGCCTGGATCCGCTCGGGCGGCAGGACGGCGTTGTGCAGGAGGAAGTCGGCGTCCTCGCGGGTGTAGATGTCGTTGGTGACCACGGCGATGGAGATCCGGTCGCGCAGTTCGCGGCAGAGGGCGGCGACGGTGGCCGTCTTGCCGGAGCCGACGGGTCCGCCGAGGCCGATGCGCAGGGCGCGCCGGGTGCCGTCGGGGCGGGTGGCGTCGGCGCTGACGGCGGCGGGGCCTTCGTGGGTGTGGCCGAGGTGCATGGGGGCTCCCTGGAGTGGTCGGGCGGAAGGTCTTACGAGGCGAAGAGGCGGACCGGCCAGGCGGCGTGCGCCTCGGCGGTGATGTCGAGGAGCGGGGCCGAGGCGGCGGGCAGGGCGTCGATGCCCCGCCGGGCTGCCTCGGCGGCTTGTTCGGCCACCCGGTCCAGCTCGGGGGCGAGCCGGGCCAGGACGGCGGTGGCGTGGAAGGGGTCGAGGGAGAGGAGGCGGACGACCGCGGTGGCGGGGCCGCTGACGGTCTCGTACGCGACACAGTGCGCGGCGTCCACGGGGCCCAGGCCGGCCGCCCGTGCGGTGAGCCCGAGGACGACGGGCTGGTGGGCGCCGCGCGGCCGGGCCCGGGCGAGCGCGTCCAGTTCGGGGCTCGGCCAGGTGGCGCGGGCGGCCCGCATCATCTGCCGGCCCAGCTTCCGGGCGGTGGCCCGCAGGGCCGGCGCGGGCGTACGGGCGTCGGCGGCCTCGTCCAGGGCGAGCGGGTCGAGGCCGTAGGCCGCCGCCGCAGCGAGGGCGGCGGCGGTGAGGCCCGCGGTGTGCAGCCGGCCCCGGCAGAAGGCGGCGAGGGAGTCGGCGTCCCGGACGCGGCCTTCGGCGACGGCCGGTTCGGCGCCGCCCGAGTGGGCGTGGCCGCCGGCGGGGAACCGGCCGTCGGCGAGGACGAGGAGGGCTGCGCGTGACATGGCTGCGACCGGCTCTCAGAAGAGGAAGTAGCGCTGGGCCATGGGCAGTTCCGCCGCCGGAGCGGGCTCGACCGGATCGCCGTCGATGGTGACGGCGAAGCTGTCGGGGTCGACGTGGACGCGCGGCACCGCGTCGTTCTCCCGCATGTCCGCCTTGGTGACCCCACGGGTGCTGGTGATCGGCGTGAACCGCTTGTCCAGGGCGAGCCGTTCGGGCAGTCCGTCCTCGATCGCGGCGGCGGAGACGAAGTTGAACGAGCTGTGGGCCGCCGCCCGCCCCAGGGCGCCGAACATCGGCCGGGGCATCACCGGCTGGGGCGTCGGGATGGAGGCGTTGGCGTCGCCCATCTGCGCGTACGCGATCTGACCGCCCTTGATGACGGTCTGCGGTTTGACGCCGAAGAACGCCGGGTCCCAGAGGACGAGGTCGGCGAGCTTGCCGGTCTCCACGGAGCCGATCTCGCCGCCCATGCCCTGGGCGACGGCCGGGTTGATGGTGTATTTGGCGACATAGCGACGGACCCGGTGGTTGTCGGCCCGGCCGTCGCCGGGCAGGGCTCCGCGCCGCTTCTTCATCACATGGGCGGTCTGCCAGGTCCGCAGGATCACCTCGCCGATGCGGCCCATGGCCTGGGAGTCGGAGGAGATGATCGAGATCGCGCCGAGGTCGTGCAGGATGTCCTCGGCCGCGATGGTGGAGGGCCGGATCCGGGACTCCGCGAAGGCCAGGTCCTCGGGGACGGCGGGGTTCAGGTGGTGGCAGACCATCAGCATGTCGAGGTGTTCCTCGATGGTGTTGACGGTGTGCGGCCGGGTGGGGTTGGTCGAGCTGGGCAGGACGTACGGCTCGGAGACCACGCTGATGATGTCGGGCGCGTGCCCGCCGCCCGCTCCTTCGGTGTGGTACGCGTGGATCGTCCGGCCGGCGATGGCGGCGAGGGTGTCGGCGACGAATCCGGCCTCGTTGAGGGTGTCCGTGTGGATGGCGAGCTGCGCGCCGGTCCGCTCGCAGACGGTGAGGCAGGCGTCGATGACGGCGGGCGTGGCGCCCCAGTCCTCGTGGATCTTGAATCCCAGTGCGCCGCCGCGCAGTTGGGAGTGCATGGCGTCCTGCGACATCGTGTTGCCCTTGCCGAGCAGCCCGATGTTGACCGGGAAGGTCTCCAGCGCCTCGAACATCCGGGCGAGGTGCCAGGGTCCGGGGGTGATGGTGGTGGCCTTGGTGCCCTCGGCGGGGCCGGTGCCGCCGCCGACGAGGGTGGTGATGCCGCTGGAGAGCGCCTGGTCGACGAGGGTGGGCGAGATGAAGTGGACGTGGGCGTCGACCGCTCCGGCGGTGAGCAGCTTCCCGTTGCCCGCGATGATCTCGGTCTCGGGGCCGATCACCAGGTCGGGGTGGACGCCGTCCATGGTGTCCGGGTTGCCGGCCTTGCCGATGCCGGTGATCCGGCCGTCCCGGATGCCGATGTCGGCCTTGACGATGCCCCAGTGGTCGATGACGACGGCCCCGGTGATGACGGTGTCGGGCGCGCCTTCGGCCCGGGTGGTGCGGGCCTGGCCCATCGACTCCCGGATCACCTTGCCGCCGCCGAACACCGCCTCGTCGCCCGCGTGTCCGGGGCCGCCGGAGCGGTCCTCCTCGATCTCGACGAGCAGATCGGTGTCGGCGAGCCGGATCCGGTCGCCGGTGGTGGGCCCGAACAGGTCGGCGTACACCGCTCGCTTGAGGTCAGGCATCGAGGGAACCTCCGGTTTCGCCGCGCAGGCCGGGGACGACGCGGCGGCCGGCGAGGGGGACGAGTTCGACGTCGGCGGGGATGCCGGGTTCGAAGCGGACCGCCGTGCCGGCCGCGATGTTCAGCCGCAGACCGTGGGCGGCGGCGCGGTCGAAGCGCAGTCCGGGGTTGGCCTCGGCGAAGTGGTAGTGGGAGCCGACCTGGACGGGGCGGTCGGCGGCGTTGAGGACGGTGAGGCGGGTGACCGCCCGCCCCTCGTTGAGGGGGATGTCCCCGTCGCCGTACAGGATCTCTCCGGGAATCATCGGCGCTCCCCCGTCAGACGATCGGGTCGTGGACGGTGACGAGCTTCGTGCCGTCGGGGAAGGTGGCCTCGACCTGGACGTCGTGGAGCATCTCGGGGATGCCGTCCATGACCTCGTCACGGGTGAGCAGTTTGCGGCCGGACGCCATGAGTTCGGCGACGGTGCGGCCGTCCCGGGCGCCTTCCAGGAGATGGGCGGTGATCAGGGCGACGGCCTCGGGGTGATTGAGCTTCAGCCCGCGTGCCCGGCGCTTCTCGGCCACGTCGGCGGCCACATGGATGAGCAGACGTTCCTGCTCGTGCGGGGTCAGTTGCACGCTTCCACCTCATCGTCTTCCGTCCGGCTCCGGCTCCGGACGCAGCGGGACCCTATCCCCGTTCAACAATCCGTTGAACGGGGATGACGGTCTCGCGACCATGCATTGCACGTTAGGGCGGAAGTTTTTCCGTTGCGTTAACTGATCTTTTGCGGGTTCATGGACATGAGTCCGCGCAACCCGTTCTCCAGCACTTCCGGGCGTACGTCCCCGAAGAGCGCCTCCTGCACGATGAAGCCCTGCGCCGTCGCGATCATCGTTCGCGCCACATGGTCGGCGGGCACATCGCTCTCCAGGATCCCGGCGGAGCGGTAGGCGTCGACGAGTTTCGCCCAGGCGACGCGCATGGTGGCGTACCCCTCGTCGAGCAGTGCGGCGAGCCGTTCGTCGCGCAGCGTCTCCGACCAGAGCTGGACGACGAGCGCGGCGAAGATCCGGCGCTCCAGTCCGTGCACCTGCCCCGCGAGCACTCCGCCCAGCACCTTGCCGAGCAGCGCGTCCGGAGTGGGCGGCGGCGCCGTGCGGGCCGCTTCCTCGAAGGCGCCGCGGATGACGGCGAAGGTCTCCTCGGTGATGGCCGCGATGATGTCCTCCTTGCCCGGGAAGTAGCGGTAGACCGCTCCGGCGGACAGGCCCGCCTCCTTGAGGACGTCCTGCATCGACGTGCCGTGGAAGCCGTTGCGGGCGAAGCAGCGCGCCGCGCCGCCGAGGATCTGGCGACGGCGGGCGTCGAGGTGTTCCTGGGATACGCGTGCCATGACCTCAATCTAAAACGAACATTCCTTCTTGACAATCGAACGCGACGTCCGGACAGTGGGACCAGACCGTAAAACGAACGATCCTTCTCTCAAAACCCTCCGCTGAGCCGCACGAATCGAGGCCCCTCATGCCCACCGCACCCAACCGCCGCGCGGTGGCGGTAGTCCTGCTGATCCCGCTGATGGTGACGCTCGCCCTCTGGGCCTTCGCCTGGCCCGCCGCCCGGATCGCACCGCGCGACCTCCCGGTCGGGGTGGCGGGCGCGGCGCCGGCCGCCCAGCAGCTGGAGCAGCGGTTCCAGCAGCGCGACGGCGCCTTCGAGGTGCACCGCTTCGACGACGAGGCCGCCGCCCGCGCCGCGATCGAGGACCGGGTCGTATACGGAGCCGTCGTCGCCACCCCGCAGGGTCCGCACCTGCTCACCGCGTCGGCGGCGAGCCCGGTCGTCTCCCAGCTGCTGCGCGAGGCCGTGACCACGTCCGTTCCGGAGGGCACGCGGGTCCAGGTCACCGATGTGGTCGCCGCGCCGCCCGGCGACCCCCGGGGCAGCGCGCTCGGCGCGAGCGTCCTGCCGCTGGCCCTGGCGGGCATGGCGGCCGGAGCCGTCGTCACGCTGATGGGGCTGCGCGGGGTGCGGGCCGCACTGACCCTCGTCGGGTCGGCCGCACTGGTGGGCCTCGCCGCCACGGCCGTGGCGCACAGCTGGCTCGGCGTGGTCACGGGCGACTGGTGGACGGAGGCGGGCGTGCTCGCGCTCACCGTGCTGGCCATCGGTTCGGCGGTGGCGGGGCTCGCCGCCCTGTTCGGGCCGCGCGGCATCGGCATCGGCGCACTGCTGATGGTTCTGCTGGGCAACTCCTTCTCCGGCGTCACGAGCGCGCCGCAGCTGCTGCCCGAGCCCGTCGGCGCGATCGGCCAGTGGCTTCCGCCGGGTGCGGGCGGTTCGCTGCTGCGCTCGGTCGCGTTCTTCGACGGCAGTGCGGCGGGCGGCGCGGCGCTGACGCTCTCACTGTGGTCGCTGTTCGGCCTGGCGGCGGTACTGCTCGCCCGGCGGACGCCGAAGCCCGCCGCGCCGACGCCCACCGGGCCCGCCCGGGAGCCGGCCCTGACCGGCTGAGCACCGGGCCCGCGTTCGTACGGACGGAGCCGGGCGCCCCTCCCGCGGGAGGGGCGCCCGGCTCCGTGCTGTCGCGGGGCGGTCGGACCTCAGGTGTCGCGGCCGTCGTGGGGGCGGTGCTCGGCGGCGATGCCGAACCTGCGCCGTTCGCCCTGAGCGGAGGGCGCGGAGCCGATCGAGGAGACCGAACTGATCACCTGCTCCTCGGCAGCCGCCTCGTCCGCTTCAAGTCGTTGCAGGTCAGCGGCGGATACCAGCGCGATGAGCGGTTTGCCGTGCCGCGTCACCACCACGCGTTCACCGCCGTAGACGACGCGGTTGATCAGTTCGGCTAGCTCCGCCCGTGCTTGCGTCACCGGAATCTCGTAGGCCATAGTCCCCATCATAACCTTCTGTACGTCCTGTACATTTTTTACGCACAGCCGGACGGGCTGACGGACGGACAGACGGATGGTCAGTTCCAGGAGAGAGGCACGCCATGATCCGCCCCGCCGCCCGCTACGTACTGCCCGAGTTCACCGAGCGCACCGCGACCGGAACCCGGACGCTGGACCCGTACTCCAAGCTCCTGTCCGAGCGGATCGTCTTCCTCGGGACCCCGATCGACGACACGGCGGCGGGCGACCTCATCGCCCAGCTCATGTATCTGGAGCACGCCGATCCGGACCGGCCCCTGTCGCTCTACATCAACTCCCCCGGCGGCTCGTTCCAGGCGATGGCGGCGGTCTACGACACGATGCGGTTCCTGACCTGCGAGGTGGAGACCTTCTGCCTGGGGCAGGCCGGTTCGTACGCGGCGGCCCTGCTGGCGGCCGGGGCGAAGGGGCGGCGACATGCGCTGCCCGGGGCGCGGGTAGTCATTCAGCAGCCCGCACTGGAGGAGCCGATGCGGGGCCAGCCGTCCGACCTGGAGATCCACGCGCGCGAACTGGTGCGCACCCGCGAGATGTTCGCGGCCATGCTGGTCCGGCACACGGAGCAGACCGCGGAGCGCATCACCGCCGACATCGAGCGCGACACCATCCTCGACGCGAAGGCCGCCCTCGCCTACGGGCTGGTCGACCACGTCGTGGAGAACCGCTGACACTCCCGGCCGGCGTACGACGCGAGGTGAACCGTTGATGGAACCACCCGAGTTCCCGCCCCTGCCCGCGCTGACCCGCGCCGAGGGCGAGTTCGTCGACTGCTATCTGGCCGTGCTCGACCAGGTGGGCCGGATCAACCCGGCCCACGGCGGCGACACCTACAGCGCGCTGCGGGCCGCCCAGGCCCTGGCCTCCCGGGCGGCCGCCCTGCGCGACGCCCTGGCCCTGATGCACGAGCGCGGCGAGTCGCGGATCCACGCCGCCACCCTGGCGCGGGCCCTGCGCGTCCTGGACGGGGAGCGCAGGGCGGGCCGGGTCGCGATGCCGCCGCCGGCGACCTGAACCGAGGTGAACCGAACCGCCCGGCGCACCGGGAGGTGCCTTAGACCGACCGGCAATTGGGGGGTGGGAGAAGGAGCGGGGCTGGGTGCGTGCAGCTGCAAGGCGGAGGATCGAGGCATGGCGGAGCCATGGTGATTGACGACAACGCCGCAGATGCGCGTGCCCAGCCCCGCGACGCCGCCCCCCAATTGCCGGTCGGTCTTACGGGAGCGGACCGGTCGACCCGCCGCACGACACGCCCGATCGCGCGATCAATTTCCCTCGCTCGTTCGGCGTAGGCGATCACCCGCGCGAGCGACGGCCCAACTTGCGTCCGGCGCGCGGCCCGTACTCGAAATGTGCCGTTTCGTCGCTGGTACGAGGGTGTGCGCCCGGCTCGCGGACGAGCGCGAATCCGACCTGTCCACCTGAATGGATCAGTGGTGAGGAGACTCACAAACCGTCGTTTCAGCTCGGAAATCCGGCACCGGGTGCGTCAAGATCCCTGAGACGACAAGCCCCCGCCACCGCGGCGGGGCGGTCCGGGCGGACGCCGAGTCCTGCCGCCGCCCGGATGACTGGTCGACAGAAGTGGATCGGCAGGAGTGGAGGACCCGAGCACAACGGGCCGCCCGGGAGACCGGGAAGCCCTCGGGGTGAAGCCGCGTCAAGCGGCCGGGCAACTTCGCCAGCCCGAACCCGACAGGTCATCCTTCACAGGCGGCTGACGAAGGGTTGCGCATGTCTGCGCAGGTTCATGTCCCGTCTCTGTTCGCCCGGGTCGGCACGGCCTCGGTACTCACTCTGGCCGTGACGTCCACGATGCTGGCGCCCGGCCTGGTGAGCGACGCCGAGGCCGCCACCCACTCGACGAAGGCCCTGAAGGTGGCCGCGTCGAAGAAGGGGGCTCCCTACAAGTACGGAGCATCCGGCCCCAGTCGCTTCGACTGTTCGGGGCTGACGCTGTATTCGTTCAAGAAGGCCGGGAAGAAGCTCCCCCGCACGGCACAGCAGCAGTACAACAAGACCCGCCATATCCCCAAGTCGCAGCGGAAACGCGGCGACCTCGTCTTCTTCCATTCGGGGCGCAGCGTCTACCACGTGGGCATCTACGCCGGGGCCGGGAAGATCTGGCACTCCCCCAAATCGGGGGACGTGGTGCGACTGGCGAAAATCTGGTCCAAGAGCGTCTGGTACGGACGGGTCCGCTGACCCACCGGCCGGACGCTCTTTCCGTGCGGGCGTCCCTCCTCGCGGACAGGGCGTCCGGTCTCAGCGCACCAGCGAGCCGGTGACCAGCGCGAGCCCCAGACCGGTGAGTGCCACACCGCTGCCGCCCTCGATGGCGCGGGCGGTACGCGGGCGGCGCAGCCACCGGCCCAGCCGGTCCACGAGCAGGGCGACGGCCGGGAACCAGATCAGCGCCAGCACCACCACGAGGGCCGCGAGCAGCAGGGTCCTGGGCAGCGGCGGCCGGCCGTGGGGCACGAACTGCGGCAGCAGGCTGAGGAAGAGGACCGGGGCCTTCGGGTTGAGCGCGTTGGTCAGGAACCCCTGGCGCAGCGCGCGCCCGAACTCCCGGGGCACGGGCCGCCCCGGCGCGTCCTCGGGCGCCGCGTCGCCGCTCCCCGGGCGGCGACGCCGGATCGCGTACAGCGCGCTGATCCCGAGGTAGAGCACGTACGCGCCGCCGAGCAGCTGGACGGTGCGGAAGAGCACCGGCATCGTCACGAGCACCGCGGCGAGTCCGGCGACCGCGAGCGCGGTGTGCACCAGCAGACCTCCGGCGACGCCCAGCGCGGTGGCCAGGCCGGCGGTGCGCGAGGCCAGGGCGTTGCGTACGACGACGGTGAAGTCGGCGCCGGGCAGCGCGACCATCCCGGCGGCGACCCCCGTGAAGGCGATCAGTTGTGCGTCCATGAGGTCCACCTTGGACCTGCGGAGCCTTTAGCGTGTACTTGCAATCTTCTGGGTCTGCCTAAAGGAACGCTTTCATGTACGACCCGACACGGCTCGCGGCACTCGTGGCGGTGGCGGAGGCCGGTTCGATCACCCGGGCCGCCGCCCGCCTGGGCTACACCGCGCCCGCGCTCTCCCAGCAGCTCGCCAAGCTGGAGCGGGAGGCCGGGGCGGCGCTGCTGGTGCGCCACCATCGCGGGGCGCGGCTGACGGCGGCGGGCGAGCTGCTGGCGGGCCGGGCCCGGCGGGTCCTGGACGAGCTGGACCAGGCGCGGCACGAGCTGGCGCGGCTGGCCGGGCTCTCGGGCGGCAGACTGCGGGTGGGCACGTTCACGACGGCCGGGATCCATCTGCTGCCGCCGGTCCTGAGCGCGTTCCGGCGGGCTCATCCGGAGGTCGAGCTGGCCGTCGCCGACTACGAACCGCCCGGCGGGATCGCCGCGCTGGTCGCGGGCGAGGTGGACCTCGCCCTGACGCACGCCTACGAACCGGCGACGACGGGTCCCGCGCCGGTCGGCGTCCTCGTCGAACCCCTGCTGGTCGAGGAGCTCGTGCTGGTCACCTCGGTGGGCCACCGGCTCGCCGAGGGCACCGGCCGGCTGCCGGTCACCGAACTGGCCGGGCGGCCGCTGATCAGCAGCGCGCCCACCCATCCGCCCCGGCGCGGCGTGGAGAACGCGCTCGCCGAGGCCGGGGCGACGCCCGCGGTGGTCTGCGAGTCGCCCGGATACGCGCTGGTGTGCGCGCTGGTCAGCGCGGGGCTCGGGGTGGCGGTGGTGCCGGAGATGGTCGCCTCGATGGCGGCGGCCCCGCTGTCGGTGCGGCGGCTGGAGCCGGCCTCGTTCCGCCGGACCATCTCGGTCGTGCACCGGGGCGAGCGGTCGACCGCCGCGGCCGCGACGCTGCTCGCGCTGCTGCGCAGCGGATTCGGCCGGGGAAGCACGGGCCCGGCGGCGAACCGGCCCCCGCAGGGCTGAACAGCCCGGGGCCGGGCCCCGCCATCGGCCGGCGGGGCCGGTCCCGGGCCGTTCCGGGGTCAGCCCTGGACCGGGACGACCCACGGGAGTGCGATCCAGACCGTCTTGCCGCCCTCGGCGGTCGGGGTGACCTGGAGCCGCCCGCCGCGCTCCTTGGCCAGCGTCCGGATGATGACCATGCCGCGGCCGTTGTCCTGCCGTACGGCGGCGGGCAGCCGCTGGGGCCAACGGGGGTGACTGTCCGTGACGCCGACGTACAGCTCCTCGTCGCGTTCGAGGCGCAGATCCACGGTGAAGGTGGGCGACTGGCCGAACGTGTGCTGAACGGCGTTGGTGGTCAGCTCCGAGACGATCAGCCGGATGGTGTCGGCGAACTCGGTGTCGTCGGGCAGACCCCATTCGGCCAGGGTCCTGGCGACATATCTGCGGGCCGAGGAGACCGAGACCGGATCGCTCGGCAGAGTGACGGTTGCTTCCTGATGGTCTGCCATGGCGACGCCGTCCCTTTCCCGCCCCGGCCGACCGGCGGTCGGCCAGGATTGTGCTTCGCGCCAGACTGCCATTGATGCAGCTCCCTGTAACGGCGTTCGGCCAAGATATGCATATATCTGTCGCTCGAAGCGGTGAATTCAGGACCCGCACGGCGTGGACGGACGGCACACTGGCCCCTCTGCGGGCCGCTCCGGCGACGGGCCGGCCCTCCCCGACAGCAGAAGAGGAGACCGGCATGCTGCACGGCCCCGTCGTCCGGCGGCGCAAGCTCGGCGAGGAGTTGCGGAGCCTGCGCCACGCGTCCGGGCTGACCAGCCGGGACGCGGCGCGGCTGCTCGGCTGGCACCAGTCGAAGGTGAGCCGTATCGAGACGGGCGCGAGCGGAGTGACGCCCACCGACGTGTCGCGGCTGCTGGACGTCTACGCGGTGCGCGACACCCAGTTGCGCTCACTGCTCGAAGTCCTCGCGGGCTCGGCGGGCGGCGGAGGTTCGGGCTGGTGGCACGCCTACCGGGGGCTGATCCCGCCGCAGTACCGCGACTTCATCAGCCTGGAGTCGCAGGCCAGTACGGTCCGGACGCTGGAGACCTCGGTGGTGCCGGGACTGCTTCAGACCGCCGGATACGCCAGGGCCGTGACCCGCGCCTCGCTGGACGGGTTACCGGACGGCCGGCTCGACTCGCTGGTCGAGGTCCGGCTGACCCGCCAGCGGGTGCTGCGCGCGAGCCCGCCGCTGCGCTTCACCGCCGTGCTGGACGAGGCGGTGCTCCATCGTGAGGTGGGCGGCCCCGAGGTGATGCGGGATCAGTTGCACCATCTGATCCAGGTTTCCCAACTGCCGCATGTTCAGCTCCAGTTGCTGCCGTTCTCGGTCGGCGGATACATCGGGCTCACCGGCCCTTTCGTTATCTTCTCCTTTCCGAACATTTCTGATCTGGATGTGGTCGTTCTTGACCACTTGACGAGTAGCCTCTATCTGGAGCGAAGAGAAGACCTGGAGGCGTACAGCTCGGCCTTCCGCACTTTGCAGGCTCACGCGTTGTCGCCCGAGCGCTCGCAGGACCTCATCACCGAGATCAGACGCAGCTTCAGACGCAGCTAAGGGGGCCGCCGCCATGTCGGACCGACTCGCACCGCCCGTCGCACCGCCGCCGTCGTCATCCGTGAACCCGTCCGCCGCGCAGTGGCGGCGCAGCAGCCGCTCGACCGGGATGAACAACTGCGTGGAGACCGCGCGGCTCGGCGGCGCACTCCTCGCCGTACGGGATTCGAAGGACGTGGACCGGCCGCCGCTGCGTTTCTCGGCGGCGGCCTGGACCACGTTCGTGACCGGACTGGCCCCGGACGGATCCGGGCCGGACGGAACCGGTCCACGGCACGTCAGCTGAGGTCCGCGTCCGCCTGCCGGGGGGCGGTGGCGACGATCGTGGCCACCGCGGCCGTGATCTGCTCCTCGGTCAGGTCGGCGCGCGCGGTCAGCCGCAGCCGGGAGACGCCGTCCGGAACCGACGGCGGGCGGAAGCAGCCGACCGCCATCCCGGCCGCACGGCAGTCGGCCGCCCAGCGCACCGCCGCGTCCGCCGAGGGCGCGCGGACGGAGACGACGGCCGCGTCGGGCCGGACCGCGGTCAGCCCGGCGGCGGTGAGCTTTCCGTACAGCGAGGCGGCGACCGCACGGGCGCGGGCCGCCCGCCCGGGCTCCCGGCGCAGCACTCCGAGGGCGCCGAGCGCGCCGCCGGCCGCCGCCGGGGCGAGTCCGGTGTCGAAGATGAACGTACGGGCCGTGTTGACGAGGTGCTCGATGACCAGGGCGGGCCCCAGGACCGCTCCGCCCTGGCTGCCCAGGGACTTGGACAGGGTGAGGGTCGCCACGGTCCCCTCGCCGCCCGCCAGTCCGGCCGCCGCCAGCGCTCCGCGGCCGCCGTCGCCCAGGACACCGAGGCCATGGGCGTCGTCGACCAGCAGCGCGGCGTTCGCGGAGCGGCAGACCTCGGCCAGTGCGGGAAGCGGGGCGGCGTCGCCGTCGACGGAGAAGACCGAGTCGGTGACGGCGAGGGCCCGCCCGTCGTGCGCACCGAGCGCCTTGGCGACCGCGTCCGGGTCGGCATGGGGGACGACGGCGGTCTCGGCGCGGGAGAGCCGGCAGCCGTCCACGATCGAGGCGTGGTTGCCCGCGTCGGAGACGATGAGGGAGCCGCGCCCGGACAGCGCGGTCAACGCGGCCAGGTTGGCCGCGTACCCGGAGGAGAGCACGAGGGCCGCCTCGAACCCGCAGAACGCGGCCAGCTCCCGTTCGAGTTCGGCGTGCAGGGCGGTGGAGCCGGTGACCAGCCGGGATCCGGTGGCGCCCGCTCCCCAGCGGTGGGCGGCGGCGGCCGCGGCGGCGGTGACCTCCGGGTGCCGGGTGAGGCCCAGGTAGTCGTTGCTCGCGAGGTCCAGCAGCTCCGGCTCGGCGTCGCGCGGACGCAGCGTGCGTACGAGTCCGGCGTCGGCCCGCCTGCGGGCCTCGGCGTCGATCCAGTCGAACGGGGCGAAGGACATGCGGCGGGTCCCTCTCTTTGTAGGCAGCCAACAGACCCTAGCCGGGTGCGCAGCAGGTCAGGGTGTGGCAATACACACACCCTCGCCGGGGTCTCCTGTCTGGTTCCTCCTTGGCTGGAGGCGGTGCGGTAAGCAAGGATCATCTTCCATGGACCTGCTGAACACGCTGGTGGACAAGGGGCTGCGGCGCGAACTGCCGACCCGCGAAGAAGCGCTCGCCGTTCTGGCGACCTCCGACGACGAGCTGCTCGACGTGGTGACCGCCGCCGGGAAGGTGCGCCGTCAGTGGTTCGGGCGGCGCGTCAAGCTCAACTATCTGGTCAACCTGAAGTCGGGGCTCTGCCCCGAGGACTGCTCCTACTGCTCGCAGCGGCTCGGTTCGAAGGCCGGGATCCTCAAGTACACCTGGCTGAAGCCGGACGAGGCGTCCAAGGCCGCCGCCGCCGGGGTGGCGGGCGGCGCCAAGCGGGTCTGCCTGGTGGCGAGCGGGCGCGGCCCGACGGACCGGGACGTCGACCGGGTCTCGAAGACCATCGAGGCGATCAAGGAGGAGAACGAGGGCATCGAGGTCTGCGCCTGCCTCGGTCTCCTCACCGACGGGCAGGCCGACCGGCTGCGTTCGGCGGGCGCCGACGCGTACAACCACAACCTCAACACGTCCGAGGAGACGTACGGGGCGATCACCACCACCCACACGTACGCGGACCGGGTGGAGACCGTGCAGCAGGCCCAGGCGGCCGGGCTCTCGGCGTGTTCCGGGCTGATCGCCGGGATGGGCGAGAGCGACAAGGACCTGGTCGACGTCGTGTTCGCGCTGCGGGACCTGGACCCGGACTCGGTGCCGGTGAACTTCCTGATCCCGTTCGAGGGCACGCCGCTCGCCAAGGAGTGGAACCTCACCCCGCAGCGCTGTCTGCGCATCCTGGCGATGGTCCGCTTCGTCTGCCCCGACGTCGAGGTGCGGCTCGCGGGCGGCCGTGAGGTGCATCTGCGCTCGATGCAGCCGCTGGCGCTCCACCTGGTCAACTCCATCTTCCTGGGCGACTACCTGACGAGCGAGGGCCAGGCCGGCCAGACCGACCTGGACATGATCGCGGACGCCGGTTTCGAGGTGGAGGGCGCGGGCACGACGACGCTGCCGCGCCACCGGGCCGACGCCCTGGCCGGCGGTTGCGGTACGCAGGACGCCTCGGCGGGCTCCGGCTGCGGATCGCACGAGGCCTCCGGAGCCGGTGGCTGCGGTTCGCACGGTGGCGGCGGGGGCTGCGGACCGTGCGGTGGCCACGGGGAGCAGGAGCCGGCGGCCGTCGCGAACACCGAGGCCGGGGCCGACACCACCGGGGAGAACGTCCCGGTCGCGCGTACGGACGCGGGCGGCGTGGCGCGTACGGATCTGGTGGCGGTGCGCCGTCGCGGTGCGGGAACGGATCTCGCGCCCAATGCCTGAGCCGTACGCCGCCGGATCCGCCCCGGGGCCCGCCGCGCCGAAGCCGTACACGCCCGACGAACTGCGGGCACTGGACCGCGCGCACGTCTGGCACCCGTACGGTCCGATGCCCGGCCGGCAGGAGCCGCTGATCGTGGAGTCGGCCTCGGGCGTACGGCTCCGGCTCGCCGAACCCGTCGAGGGCCGGCGTGAGTTGGTGGACGGCATGTCCTCCTGGTGGTCGGCGGTGCACGGTTACAACCACCCGGTCCTCAACGAGGCCGCACGCGGCCAGCTGGACCGGATGAGCCATGTGATGTTCGGCGGGCTCACCCATGAGCCCGCCGTCCGGCTGGCGACCCGGCTGGTGGAGATCACCCCCGAGCCGCTGAGGCACGTCTTCCTCGCCGACTCGGGGTCCGTCTCCGTGGAGGTCGCGGTCAAGATGTGCCTGCAGTTCTGGCGTTCGGCCGGGCGTCCGGCCAAGCGGCGGCTGCTGACCTGGCGCGGGGGCTACCACGGGGACACCTGGCAGCCGATGTCCGTGTGCGACCCGGAGGGCGGGATGCACCAGCTGTGGTCGGGCGCCCTGCCCCGGCAGGTCTTCGCCGACGCCCCGCCGGACGGCTTCGACGCCGAGCCGGACCCCGCCTACGTCGCGCATCTGAGGGAGCTGATCGCCGCGCACGCCGACGAGCTCGCGGCGGTCATCGTGGAGCCGGTGGTGCAGGGGGCCGGCGGCATGCGGTTCCACTCCCCCGCCTATCTGCGGGTGCTGCGCGAGGCCTGCGACGAGCACGACGTCCTGCTGGTCCTCGACGAGATCGCGACCGGTTTCGGGCGTACGGGCACGCTGTTCGCCGCCGGGCACGCCGGGATCTCACCGGATGTCATGTGCCTCGGAAAGGCGCTGACCGGCGGGTATCTCACGCTGGCGGCGACGCTGTGCACCACCCGGGTGGCCGAGGGCATCTCCAGCGGCGAGGTGCCGGTGCTGGCGCACGGCCCGACGTTCATGGGCAACCCGCTGGCCGCGTCGGTGGCCTCGGCCTCCGTGGACCTGCTGCTCGGGCAGGACTGGGAGGGCGAGGTGGCACGGATCGGCGCGGGCCTGCGCTCCGGGCTCGCCGCCGCCTCCGGCATCGCCGGGGTGGTGGACGTGCGCGTCCTGGGCGCGATCGGGGTCGTCCAGCTCGACCACGAGGTGGACATGGCGGCGGCGACCCGCGCGGCCGTGCGCGAGGGCGTGTGGCTGCGGCCGTTCCGCGACCTCGTCTACACGATGCCGCCGTACGTGACGGGCGACGAGGACGTGGCACGGATCTGCCGGGCCGTGTGCGCCGCGGCACAGGAGGGTTGAGCCGATATGCCGACGATTCTGGTGGTGTCCGGTACGGGCACGGAGATCGGCAAGACCGTGGTGACCGCCGCGGTGGCGGCCGCCGCGCGGGGACGCCGGGTCGCGGTGCTCAAGCCCGCGCAGACCGGGCTCGCGCCCGGGGAGCCGGGTGACGCGGCCGAGGTGGCGCGCCTGGCGGGCAGCCATGTCACCGCTGTCGAACTGGCGCGGTTCCCCGAGCCGTTGGCCCCGGCCACGGCCGCCCGGCGGGCGGGACTCGTGCCCGTACGGCCGTTCGAGGTGGCCGAGGCGGCGGAGAAGCTGGCCACCGAGCACGACCTGGTGCTGGTGGAGGGTGCGGGCGGGCTCCTCGTACGGTTCGACGACGAGGGCGGCACGCTCGCGGACGCGGCCCGGCTGCTGTCCGCGCCGGTGCTGGTGGTGGCCCCCGCGGGTCTGGGCACGCTGAACGCCACCACGCTGACCGCCGAGGCGCTGCGGAACCGGGGGCTGAGCTGCCGGGGCGTCGTGATCGGCAGCATGCCCGCGGAGCCGGACCTCGCGGCCCGCTGCAACATCGAGGATCTGCCGGTGGCGGCCGGCGCACCGCTGCTGGGCGCGGTACCGGCCGGAGCGGGTTCGCTGTCGGGCGCCGACTTCGCCGACGGCGCGCCGGGTTGGCTGGCTCCGGAGCTCGGGGGGACCTGGGCCGCGCGCTGACGGGGCGGGCGGTGGCGGCGGGCGGTCCTCGGGGATTCCCGCCGGGGCGATCCGGGGGAGAATCGTGGAGGAGCGTCACGTCCACTCCTTGAGCGTCACGTCCACTCCTCGACGGAGGTCCGTCATGCAGCTGCGCAGCAGGAAGCTTCCCCGGAACGCCGTGCACCACCCGGTCTTCGCCCGCTTCTACGCCCGGGTGAGCGTGACCGCCGACCTGAAGGGCGGCATCGCCGCGTACCGCGAGGAGCTGCTGGCGGGGCTCTCGGGCCGGGTCATCGAGGTCGGCGCCGGGAACGGGCTGAACTTCGCGCACTACCCCGGCGCCGTCTCGGAGGTCGTGGCGCTGGAGCCGGAGCGCTCGCTGCGCCGGCTCGCCGTCCGCTCCGGGCTGCGCGCCGAGGTGCCGGTGGACGTGGTGCCGGGGGCCGCGGAGGCGCTGCCGGTCAAGAGCGAGGCCTTCGACGGGGCGGTGGCGTCCCTGGTCCTGTGCACCGTACGGGATCTGCCCCGGGCGCTCGCCGAGATCAGGCGCGTCCTGCGCCCGGGCGGCGAACTGCGGTTCTTCGAGCACGGGCTGGCTCCGGGCCGGGCGCTGGCCACGGCGCAGCGGGCGGCCGACCGGACCGTGTGGCCGCTGCTCTTCGGCGGCTGTCACACCGCCCGGGATCCGCTGGCGGCGATCGCGGCGGCGGGCTTCGAGATGGGCACGTACCGCAGGCTGCGCATTCCGGAGTCGGGCCTCCAGGTGCCTTCGTCGCCCTGTGTCCTGGGCGTGGCCCGCAAGCCGTTCGCGGAGGACTGAGCCCGCCCGGTGGTGCGGCCCGGTCTCACACGCTCCACTGCCGCAGCTCGTCGGCGATGGCCCGGACGTCCGCCTTGCCCTGCTTCACCAGCAGCGCCAGATCGCGGACCTGCTCGGGCGAGGTGATGACCTTGAGCCCGGAGGCGACGAGATAGCCGTAGGCGACGGCCGAGGCGAACATCGCGTTGGAGTGTTCGAGTGCGGGCACATGCAGCAGCAGCTGCAACAGGGCGGCCGCCCGCGCGTGCGGGTCGCTGTAGACGGCGCTGCCGAAGATCTCCGCGTCATGCCGTGCGACGGCGGCGACCAGCGCACCCCAGTCGACGACCTGCGGGTCTCCGGGCGTCTTGTGCTCGGCGACCATCAGCAGCCAGGAGAGGTCGATCCGCAGATTCAACGGGTACCTTCGCGCTCCGGGCCGAACTCCTCGGCGAACACCGACTCGTACTGTTTCATGAAGTCGGCCGCGGCCTCGACGAAGGTGTGTCCGACCTCGCCCGCGTCCCGCTGGACCAGTTCTTCTATGTAGCGGTTCACGCTCATCCCCCTCTGCAGCGCGCGCTGTCGCGCGGCCTCGGCGGTGGCCTCGTCCACTCGAACGTTCAACTGGGTCTTGGGCACACCATCACGCTAGCGCGGCCGCGCTAGCACCGGCAAGAGGAGGGGGTGTCCGCACGGCGAAACGCGATCGACGCCCCGCGCGACGGGTGGTGGGATGGCCGTCATGAACGATCTTTCGATACGGTCCGCGACCCCGGCCGACCTGGACGAGGTCCTCGCCTTCTGGAAGGTGGCCGCCGAGGGCACCAGCATCAGCGACGACGGGGACGGCGTCGCACGCCTGGTGGAACGGGACCCCGAAGCATTGCTCCTCGCGGAACGGGAGGGGGTGCTGGTGGGCACCGTCATCGTGGGATTCGACGGCTGGCGCTGCCATCTCTACCGGCTCGCGGTCCATCCGGACCAGCGGCGCCGGGGCGTGGGCGGCGCCCTTCTCGCGGCGGCCGAGGAACGGTTCACCGCACTGGGCGGACGGCGCGCCGACGCCATGGTGCTCGACCGCAACACCTCGGCCCAGCACGCCTGGCGCGCGGCGGGCTACGCGCCCGAGCCGCAGTGGAGCCGCTGGGTGAAGCATCTGACGGACTGACGGACGGGCAGATGCGCAGATGCGCAGACGGTGGTAGGACGGCGCGCGGCCGGGCAGACGCCCAGGATGCTTGGTAGCCGTTTCCGCCGACACCGCGCGGTCTTTCCGTCCCTGCCCGATCATGGGACGGAGGTGAACCGATGACCGAAGTGCTTCTGCTGCTCGTCGCCCTGCTGCTCTGCGTCGCCTGCGGCGCGTTCGTCGCGGCGGAGTTCTCGCTGACCACCGTGGAGCGCGGTGAGCTGGAACGGGCTGTCGAGCGGGGCGACCGGGGTGCCGGGAGCGCACTGAAGGCGGTCCGCAGCCTCACCTTCCAGCTCTCGGGCGCCCAGCTCGGCATCACCGTCACCAACCTGGTGATCGGCATGCTCTCCGAACCGTCCATCGCCAAGCTGATCCGGAGCCCCGTCGAGGCGGCGGGGCTGCCTCCCGCCGCCGCGTCCACCCTGGCGCTCGTCATCGGTACGGCGCTGTCGACGGTGGTCCTGATGGTGGTCGGCGAACTGGTTCCGAAGAACTGGGCGATCTCCTCGCCACTGGCCGTGGCCAAGGCGGTGGCCACTCCGCAGCGTGCGTTCACCGCGGTGTTCCGGCCCTTCATCAGCCACCTCAACAACACGGCCAACCGGATCCTGCGCCGGTTCGGTCTGGAACCGACCGAGGAGCTGGCCTCCGCCCGCAGCCCGCAGGAGCTGGTGGCGCTGGCCCGGCACTCGGCGAAGGCCGGGGCGCTGGAGGCGGACACCGCCGAACTCTTCGTCCGCACCCTGAACCTCTCGGAGCTGACCGCGGAGAACGTGATGACCCCGCGGGTCCAGGTGACCGCGCTGGAGCTGCACGCGACGGCCGAGGACGTCGCCAACGCCACGCGGGCGACCGGTCTCTCCCGCTTTCCCGTCTACCGGGGCAGCCTGGACACCGTGGTCGGCGTGGCCCACATCAAGGACGTGCTGGCGATCCCCGCCGACCGGCGGCCCCGCACCCGGGTCTCGGAACTGCTGCGCGAGCCCCTTCTCGTACCGGAGACGCTCACCGTGGACAAGCTGCTGGACCGGCTGTCCGGGCGGCTCGCGATGGCCGTGGTGATCGACGAGTACGGCGGGACGGCCGGGGTCGCGACGCTGGAGGACATCGTGGAGGAAGTCGTCGGCGAGGTCCGGGACGAGCACGATCCGCACGAGACGCCCGACCTCGCCGCGGCCGGTGAGGACGCCGACGGGCGGACCCTGTGGTCGGCCGACGGGGCGGCGCGCACCGACCAGCTCCGCAGGATCGGTCTACGGGTACCGGACGGGCCCTACGAAACGCTCGCGGGGCTGATCGCCGCCGAGCTCGGACGGATCCCGACGGTGGGCGACGGCGTCGAGCTGGCCGGATGGCGGATCGACGTGGTGGACGCCGCGGGCCGGCGGGCCGCGCGGGCCCTGCTGCACGCCCCGCTGCCCGGCTCCGATGACGACCGGACGGAGGGCGCGCGGTGATCGTTCTGCAGCTCTTCATCGGCCTGCTGACCCTCGTGGCCAACGCCTTCTTCGTGGGCGCCGAATTCGCCCTGATCTCCGTACGCCGCAGCCAGATCGAACCGGAGGCCGAGGCTGGGAACCGGCGGGCCCGCAGTGTCATCTGGGGGCTGGAACACGTCTCCGCGCTGCTCGCCGCCGCCCAGCTCGGCATCACGCTCTGCACCCTGGTGCTGGGCATCGTCGCCGAACCGGCCATCGCGCATCTGCTGGAGCCGGTCTTCGACGCGGTGGGGGTGCCGCACGGACTGGTCCACCCGCTGTCGTTCGTCATCGCGCTGGCGGTGGCGACCTATCTGCACATGCTCCTCGGCGAGATGGTCCCGAAGAACATCGCGCTGGCCGAACCGGCGCGGAGCGCCCTGCTGCTGGGCCCGCCGCTGGTCGCGATGGCCCGTGGCCTGCGTCCGGTGATCTTCACGATCAACGCGTTCGCCAACACCCTGCTGAAGCTGTTGCGGGTGGAGACGAAGGACGAGGTCTCCGCGACGTTCTCGGACGACGAACTGGCCCGGATGGTGCAGGACGCCGGGGACGCCGGGCTGGTCGACGACCGTTCGGCGCAACGGCTCCACCACGCTCTGGAGCTGGGCCGTCGGCCGGTACGGGATGTGGTGATGCCGGTCGACCGGGTGCTGTACGCCCGGGTCGGCACCACTCCGGAGGAGCTGGAGCGGCTCTCGTCCGAGTCGGGGTTCTCCCGCTTCCCGGTGATGGACAGCGAGCAGCGCATCCTCGGCTATCTCCATGTGAAGGACGCCCTGGACGCGACGCCCCGCGACGTGCCCTTCCCGGTGACGGCGATGCGGCCGATCGCGCGCGTCCGGGCGGCGACCCCGCTGGACGACGTGCTCACCGCCCTGCGACGCAGCAGGACCCACCTGGCGGCCGTCCTCGACGAGGACGGCCGACTGGCCGGCATGGTCACGATGGAGGACGTCCTGCGCGAACTCGTCGGACGCCCGCAGTCCCGCTGAACCGCCGGCCGGCCTTCTGGCCGGCCGATCCGCTGGTCCACAACCCCGCTGGCCCACCGGCGTACCGACCGGTAGGATTGTCGGGCCATGGAACTGAATGCCTCCTACACCAGTCTTGTCGCGGTCGGCGACTCGTTCACCGAGGGCATGTCGGACCTGCTCTCCGACGGAAGCTACCGGGGCTGGGCCGATGTCCTCGCCTCCCGGCTGGCCTCCCGGTCCCCCGGCTTCCGGTACGCCAATCTCGCCGTACGCGGGAAGCTCATCGGCCAGATCGTCGACGAGCAGGTGGAGGCGGCGGTCGCGCTCCGGGCCGATGTGGTGACGCTCGTCGGCGGGCTCAACGACACGCTGCGCCCGAAGTGCGACATGGGCCTGGTCAAGGGGCGGCTGGAAGAGGCCGTGGAACGTCTGGCCCCGTCCTGCAAGCAGCTCGTCCTGATGCGCAGCCCCGCCCGCAACGGACCGGTGCTGGAACGCTTCCGGCCCCGCATGGAGGAGCTGTTCACCCTGATCGACGACCTGGCCGCCCGGCACGGGGCGACGGTGGTCGATCTCTACAGCGCACCGTCGCTCAGCGACCCCCGGATGTGGGACGTGGACCGGCTGCACCTCACCGCCGAAGGTCACCGGCGCGTCGCCGAGGCGGTCTGGCAGACCCTGGGGCTTCCGGCCGAGCAGGACTGGTGGACGCCGGTCCCCGCCACCGCACCCCCGCGCTGGGCGTCCCGGCGCACCGAGGACATCCGCTTCGCCCGCCGCCACCTCGCCCCGTGGATCGGGCGACGGCTCACCGGCCGCTCCTCCGGCGACGGCCGCTCGGGCGCACACTTCGACGCCGCGACGGGCAGGGCCTTCTGGATCACGCCCACGAACGCCGAGACCCCCGGCCCGGTGACGGATTGGCACCGCGCCGCCTCCCCCGACGCCACACTGAGCACCCCTGAAGCCGACTGACCCGAGACCACCGGGCCCGGCCCGGCCCGCCACACCCTGCCTTCCATCCCTCCACTCCTCTGTTCCTCCCCTGTTCCTCCCCTGTCACTCGACTGTCCCCCCGCGCCTTCGTAGCAAGCCACAAAGCAGGGCGCGTCGCTGGCCTGCACAAACCGCCAGTAGAATCTGTTTACGTGACTGCTGTGTCTGCGAAGCCTCGCATCCCCAATGTCCTGGCCGGCCGCTACGCCTCGGCGGAGCTGGCCGTCCTCTGGTCCCCCGAGCAGAAGGTGAAGCTGGAGCGTCAGCTGTGGCTGGCGGTGCTGCGCGCTCAGAAGGACCTCGGGATCGAGGTGCCCGATGCGGCGCTGGCCGACTACGAGCGCGTGCTGGACCAGGTGGACCTGGCCTCGATCGCCGAGCGCGAGAAGATCACCCGGCACGACGTGAAGGCCAGGATCGAGGAGTTCAACGCCCTCGCCGGTCATGAGCAGGTCCACAAGGGCATGACCTCCCGGGACCTGACGGAGAACGTCGAGCAGCTTCAGATCCGCCTTTCGCTGGAGCTGATGCGCAACCGCACCGTGGCCGTACTGGCCCGGCTCGGCAAGCTCGCGGCGGAGTACCGCGAACTCGTCATCGCCGGCCGCTCCCACAACGTCGCCGCGCAGGCGACGACGCTGGGCAAGCGCTTCGCGACCGCGGCCGACGAGCTGCTGGTCGCCTACGGCCGCCTGGAGGACCTCCTCTCCCGCTACCCGCTGCGCGGGATCAAGGGCCCGGTCGGCACGGCGCAGGACATGCTGGACCTGCTCGGCGGCGACGCGGACAAGCTCGCCGACCTGGAGCAGCGCATCGCCGGGCACCTCGGCTTCGCCGAGGCGTTCACCTCTGTCGGTCAGGTCTACCCCCGATCGCTCGACTACGACGTGGTCACCGCCCTGGTACAGCTCGCCGCGGCGCCCTCCTCGGTGGCGAAGACCATCCGGCTGATGGCCGGCCACGAGCTGGTGACCGAGGGCTTCAAGCCCGGCCAGGTCGGCTCGTCCGCGATGCCGCACAAGATGAACACGCGCTCCTGCGAGCGGGTGAACGGTCTGATGGTGATCCTGCGCGGCTACGCCTCGATGACGGGTGAGCTGGCGGGTGACCAGTGGAACGAGGGCGACGTGTCCTGTTCCGTGGTCCGCCGGGTGGCGCTCCCGGACGCGTTCTTCGCATTCGACGGCCTCCTGGAGACCTTCCTGACGGTGCTGGACGAGTTCGGCGCGTTCCCCGCCGTCGTGGCGCGCGAGCTGGACCGCTACCTTCCGTTCCTGGCCACCACCAAGGTCCTGATGGGTGCCGTCCGGGCCGGGGTGGGCCGCGAGGTGGCGCACGAGGCGATCAAGGAGAACGCGGTCGCCTCCGCCCTCGCGATGCGGGAGCAGGGTGCCGAGCGCAACGAACTGCTCGACAAGCTCGCCGCGGACGAGCGGATCCCGCTGGACCGCGCGCAGTTGGACGAGCTGATGGCCGACAAGCTCTCCTTCACAGGTGCCGCCGGCGACCAGGTCTCGTCCCTCGTCGCCCGGATCGAGGAGATCACCAAGCAGCACCCCGAGGCGGCGAACTACACCCCCGGTTCGATCCTCTGACCGGCACCGCCCTCACCGTATGACCCCCGAGGAGCTGAGCGCCGCCCGTGACCGCATCGTCCCCGATGTGGCCGCGGGCGGTCTGCGCGTGCTCTTCTGCGGCATCAACCCGAGCCTGATGACCGCGGCGACGGGCCACCATTTCGCCCACCCGGGAAACCGGTTCTGGCCGGTCCTGCACCGGTCGGGTTTCACGCCCCGGCAGCTGCGTCCTTCGGAGCAGAGCGAGTTGCTCGGCCTCGGGCTCGGCATCACCAATGTGGTGGCGCGGGCCACGGCCCGGGCGGACGAGCTCGGCGCGGACGAGTTCCGGGCGGGCGGGACCGCTCTGACGGCGAAGGTCGAACGGCTCGCCCCGCAGTGGCTCGCGGTGGTCGGCATCACCGCCTATCGCACGGCCTTCGGTGAGCCCCGGGCCCGCATCGGCCCCCAGGACCGCACGGTCGGCGGCGCCCACGTGTGGGCACTCCCCAACCCCAGCGGCCTCAACGCCCACTGGACGGTCCAGAGCATGGCCGAGGAGTACGCCCGCCTCCGGGACGCCGTGCTCACCCGCCCCTCCTGTCCGACCGGCCGACCGGCTGCCGGCCCGGCGCTGACCGACTGAGCCGAGCCCGCCGCCGCCCCCTTTCTGTTGGGGCCTCACGCATCCCGGTTGCGGACCGCCCACCAACCCGCCAGGAGCGCTGCCGCCGCCCACGCGGCTGCCACCGCCAGGCCGGTCCATGGCCCCAGGCTGTCTCCCGGATTCTGGTGCAGCACCGCCTGCCCGGCGCGGTCGGGCAGATATCGCACCACCGCGGTGGCGACGTCCACGAACACGAAGGGGACGATCAGAAGGAGCGGTATGAGCAGACCGAGCACCGCGACCGCGCTGCGCATGAGTGCCGCGAGACCTGCCGCGAGCAGCGCCATCAGCGCGAGATAGATCCCTCCTCCGACGGCGGCGCGCAGCGCACCGGGGTGCCCCAGGCCGATCGCGTGCTCCTCCAGGAAGAGTTGACCGACCAGGAACGCCGCGAAGCTGGTCACCAGCCCGATGACGAGCGCCGCCCCACCGATCGCCGTCATCTTCGCCGCGTAGAAGAGGGAGCGGCGGGGAACCGCGGCGAGCGATATGCGCAGGGCTCCGTTGAGGAACTCCGAGGAGACCGCGGTCGCTCCGAACGCGATGGCCGCGATCTGCCCGAAGTTCAGTGCGAAGAAGGCGTTGAGGACCGCGTCGGATCTGGCCCGCTCCGCCTGCTCCTGGCCGACGGTCCCGAGGACGAGCACGGTGACGATGAGGGTGATGCCGAAGACGGCCATCAGGGAGCCATAGGTCGACCGTATCGACCTGATCTTGATCCACTCGGAGTGGAGTACTGCCGCCAGGGTCATGTTCACGCCTCCGTGCGGTCGCGGGTGGTCGATGCGGCGAAGGGGGTGTCGCCGGCCGTGAGGTCGAGGTAGGCCTGTTCCAACGTGGCGCGTTCATCGCCCAGTTCGAGCAGGGGAATGCCCTCGTCGGCGGCGATTGATCCGATCTCCTCCGCTGTGACGCCGTCGATCGTCCAGCGGTCGTCCTCGGCTCGTATCCCGGTCAGCCCCCTGGAGGTCAGCGCCGAGCGGAGCCTGCCGGGTTCGGTCGTGCGCAGGCGTACACGGGGGCGGCTGCGGGAGTCGAGGAACTCCTTCATCGGCATGTCGGCGAGCAGGCGACCCCGGCCGAGCACCACCAGGTGGTCGGCGAAGGAGGCGGTCTCGTTCATGAGGTGGCTGGAGACCAGCACCGTGCGGCCCTCGCGGGCGAGTCGCTTCATGAGTTCGCGGATCCAGATGATGCCTTCGGGGTCCAGCCCGTTCGACGGCTCGTCCAGCATGACCACCTGCGGGTCGCCGAGCAGGGCGGCCGCGATCCCGAGACGCTGGCGCATGCCGAGGGAGAAGGACTTGATGCGCCGGGTACTCACGTCGCCGAGTCCGGTCTCCTCCAGCACGGACGCCACCCGCGACATGGGTATGCCGTTGCTCACGGCGAGTGCCGACAGGTGGCTGCGCGCCGTGCGTGAGCCGTGCGCGGCCTGGGCGTCGAGCAGGGCGCCGACAGTGCGCAGCGGTTCGGGGAGCTGCGCGTAGGGCCGCCCGCCGATCGTGGCGGAGCCGCGGGTCGGCCGGTCCAGGCCGAGAACGAGACGCATGGTCGTGGACTTGCCGGCGCCGTTGGGTCCGAGGAATCCGGTGACCCTGCCCGGTCGCACGCGGAAGCTGAGGCGGTCCACCGCACGGGTGGTTCCGTACTGCTTGGTGAGTTCGTGGACGTCGATGCTGGTCATGTCTTCGAGCCTGGCCGGTGCGGCGGGTGTGCCGCTTCCCCCGCCGGCGGGGTTCGTCTCCCTCTCATGGGGGAGCCGGTCCGCTCGGCCCGCTGGGACGATGAGGACATGCACCGCATCCTCACCCCGCTGACCAGCGCGGTCACTTACAGCCGCTGGTTGCACATGTTCATTCCGGCCGCCGCTGCCAGCGTGTGGTTCTTCATCTCCGACGAGTTCTGGATGCCCCTGCTCTTCGCGGTGCCGGTGGGCCTCATACCCGCGATGCGTCTCGAGGAGGGCCTGCAGGCCCAGTTGCTGCTGACTCCGTCCGAGCGCGGGCAGCCCGACGCTTCCATCGCGGTGGCGTCCTCGGCCAGTTGGGCCGAGCGGTGGCGGACCGTGCTCTGGCTGGAGGTGCGGCTCCTTATATCGGCCGCCGCGATCCTGGCCCTGTGGTTGCCCGTGGCCTCGATCGAGCTCGTCCTGTCGGCGACGGGCAGGCCTCCGGGCGGGTTGGTCGAAGGGTTGAGCCCGCACTGGTGGAACGTGCTGCTCGCACCGCTGCCGATCGTTCCGCTGCTCGTTCTGGTGGTGCTCGGGGGCCGGCTCAGTACGGCCGCCGCCCGGTGGCTGCTGGGTCCCTCGCCGACGGACCGGCTGAGTGTGCTGGAGGAGCTGACCGAGCAGTTGCTGGAGCGCAATCGCATAGCTCGGGAGCTGCACGATTCCATCGGCCATGCGCTGACGGTGGCGGTGGTGCAGGCCGGAGCGGCGCGGGCGGCGAACGACCCGGCGTTCACGGAGCGGGCACTGGCCGCGATCGAGGAGACGGGGCGCGATGCGCTGGAGGACCTGGAGCGGGTGCTGCGGGTGCTGCGTGAATCCGGCACACCCGTGAGCCGACGGCCGACGCTGAAAGAGGCGGAGCGGCTTCTGGACTCCGCGAGGAGTTCCGGGGCGACGGTGGATGCGCGGGTGTCCGGGGATCTCGGCCTGGTCCCGGCGCCGGTTTCCCGGGAGGGGTATCGGATTCTTCAGGAGAGCCTGACCAATGTGCTCCGTCACGCGGGACCGGTTCCCGTCCGGGTGAGCATCACGGTGGCCGACAAGCGGCTGGAGCTGGAGGTGGTCAACCCCCTGTCCGGGACAGCCGGCCTGCCGGGGAGCGGCAGTGGACTGCGCGGTATACGGGAGCGGGCCGCGTTGCTGGGCGGGAAAGCGCGGACGGAGTCGCGGGAGGGTGAGTGGCGGGTGCGCGTGAGCCTCCCCCTGGACGGCATACGCTGGTCGGATGCCCTTCACCGTTCTTCTGGTCGATGACGAGCCCTTGGTGCGCGCCGGTCTGCGTGCCGTGCTGGAGGCCCAGCCCGACATCGAGGTGGTGGGTGAGGCGGCGGACGGCGCCGCGGTGATCCCCCTGGTGAACCGGTTGCGGCCCGACGTGGTGGCGATGGATGTGCGGATGCCGCTGATGGACGGCATCGAGGCGACCCGGCTGGTGCTGCGTACGGTGCCGGATCCTCCGAAGATCCTCGTGGTGACGACGTTCGAGAACGACGAGTACGTGTACGAGGCGTTGAGGGCGGGGGCGGACGGCTTTCTGCTCAAGCGCGCCAGGCCGGCGGAGATCGTGCACGCCGTGCGGCTGGTGGCCGAGGGGGAATCGCTGCTGTTTCCGGCGGCGGTCCGGCAGCTTGCCGCCGAGTACGGGACGGACAAGGCGCGGGCCGCCCTCGATCGGGCGGCACTCACCGACCGGGAGGCGGCGGTGCTCCGGCTGATGGCCCGAGGGCTTTCGAACGCGGAGATCGCGGCCGACCTCGTCGTCGGGATCCAGACGGTGAAGACCCATGTCAGCTCGGTCCTGGCGAAGTTGGGCGCGCGGGACCGCACGCAGGCGGTCATCGCCGCCTACGAGTCCGGATTCGTCGCTCCGGGGTGACCCAGGTTGCGGCTCGGTACCGGCTTTCGTCGCTGGTCGCAGGGGTCCCGGCCAGCGAGTACGATCCGGCAGACATGCGCACGAGCTGGGAGGACATACCGTGGGCCGGCTGACCGGTGGGGACCCGTCCCTGTTGCGACGGATCAATTCCGCGGTAGTGCTGCACGCGCTCAGGGGGGCCGGTGCGCCGACGCTGACGGACCTGACCCGGATCACCGGGCTGTCCCGGCCGACGGTCGAAGGGGTCGTCGAGGGGCTGTTCGAAGCGGGGCTCGTGGTCGAGGCCGTGCCCGACGAGAGCGAGGCGCGACGCCAGGGGCGCCCTGCCCGCAGGTTCCGCTTCCGGGCCGAGGCGGGTCACCTCCTCGGGGTGGAGATCGGCCCGCACCGGGTGTCCGCGCTCATCTCGGGGCTCGACGGCCGGATCGTCGGGGCCGGCTCCCGCGCGGTGTCGGAGACCGCCTGCGCCGATGACCGGCTCGACCAGGTCCGGGCCGTCATCGCGGATGTGCTGCGGCGCACCGGGGTGGCCCGGAGCAGTCTGCGTGCGGTCGGCGTGGGCAGCCCCGGAATCGTGGAGGCCGACGGGACGGTGCGGCTGGGTACGGCGTTGCCGGACTGGACCGGGCTCGCGCTCGGGGAGCGGCTTCGCCGTTCGTTCCGCTGCCCGGTGCTCGTCGAGAACGACGCCAACGCCGCCGCGGTGGCCGAGCACTGGAAGGGCGCGGCCACCGAGTCCGACGATGTGGTCTTCGTGCTGGCGGGGCTGAGCCCCGGAGCGGGTTCCTTGATCGGCGGACGTCTGCACCGGGGGTTCGGCGGGGCCGCCGGGGAGATCGGCGCTCTGCACCTGCTGGGCAGGGATGTGACGCCGGAGCATCTGCTGTCGACGACGGACACGCCGCTGGACCCGCTGGACGAGCCCGCGGTGGCCGCGGTGTTCGCCAAGGCCCGGGAGGGCGATGCGGGGGCCCAGGCGGCGGTCGAGCGGTTCCTTCAGCGGCTGGTGCACGATGTGGCGGCGCTGGTGCTGGCGCTCGACCCGGAGCTGGTCGTGGTCGGCGGCTGGGCCGCCGGGCTTGACGGAGTGCTGGAACCCCTCCGCCGGGAGCTGGCCCGCTACTGTCTGCGTCCGCCCCGGGTGACGTTGTCGCTGCTCGGAGAGGCCGCCGTCGCGACCGGGGCGCTGCGGCTCGCCCTGGACCACGTCGAGGAGCAGTTGTTCGCCGTCGAAGGGGCTGTGACCGCCCGCCGCTGACCGCCCGCCGGTCGCCCCACGGGGAGAGCCCCGGGAAAGCACGTACCCGCCGCTTCCGAGGGCCGGAGTCCTCAAGAACGGCGGGCGTGGGGTCGGCGGACCGGTGGTGTCAGGAGGCCTGACGCTCCGGCTGTTCGTCGTGGCTGATCTCCAGCGCGCCGGAGTCCCCGAAGGTGAGCCGGCAGGTGTCCGCACGGTAGGTGGCGACGGACACGGCCGCCGTGCCGTCCGCGGTGAAGTAGCGGGTGGTGACGACGAGGACCGGGGCGCCGGGGAGCCGGTCCAGTTCCTTGGCGTCGTCCGCCCGTGCGGAGCCGAGCTCCACGGAGCGGTCCTGGCCCTGCAGGCCGAGCCGGTGCAGCTCGCGCAACACGCTGCGGGCCCGGACGGGGCCGGACGGGGCCTCGATGGCGGAGAGATCGGGCACCGAGGAGGCGGGGATGTAGAGGAGCTCCGCCGCGACCGCCTGCCCCTGGGTGTCACGGATACGCCGCACCACGTGGACCGGTTCGGCGGGGTCCGTCCCGAGCATGACGGCCACCGCCGCCGGGGCCTTGTCCATGGTGCTGTCGACCGGCTGCCAGGCCTCGCCGCTGACGCCGCCCGTCCATTCGTGCTGGGCGGTGGAGACGGCGATTCCCACGCGCGGCGGGGCGACGGTGGTCCCGACTCCACGGCGGCGCTGCAGTCTGCCTTCGAGTTCGAGCTGCTCCAGGGCCTGCCGGAGCGTGGCTCGCGCGACACCGAACCGCGCCGCGAGGTCCCGCTCGTTGGGCAGGATCTCCCCCACCGCAAAGTCCGAGTCGAGTGCCTCACTGAGCACGGTCTTGAGGTGCCAGTACTTCGGCTCCTGAACCGATTCCAGCTGCGTGGTCCCCACCCTGTCCTCCGCAATCGCCCAGCGTCTATTTTCCGCGACGTTATTTATTAAAGGTTCCTGTCTTAAGTGGAGACCCTAGGACGGCATACCCCCTTGGTCAAGACCAATACTTATTCCGTAACGGAACGAAACGGGACTCTGGCGCAGAGCGTTCACACGACGTTCGTGCTGCCGTGAGGCGCGCGCAGCGCAGAGCCCCGCCATCGCGACGGATGGCGGGGCTCTGACCAGGACCGGAGTAGACCTGCGGGGCCGAGGCGGCCGGTGGTGCTTTTGACTATGCGGCGGACAGTCCGGAGAGCTTGTCCGGATTACGAATGATATAGGCGCATTGAATGACACCTTGGCTGACTTCGATCTGAAAGACGGTGTCGGGCTTCCCGCCGACGAAGTAGACGGCGGCGGGTCCACCGTTGATCTCCACGATGCGGATTTCCCCGTCCGGGCCGAGGTCGCCCGCCACCGCGAAGAGGAAGCGGCCGACCTTGTCGGCGGTCTCGATGATCCGCCGCGGCGCCTTCGCCCTGCCTCCGCTGTCGCTGACGAGCCGGACGTCCGGGGCCAGCAGCGCGAGCAGCTGCTCGATACCGCCCCCGGAGGCGGCGGCCAAAAAGCGTTCGGTGAGGTCACGCCGCTCGGCGGGGTCCACGTCGTAGCGCGGCTTGCGCTCCTCCACATGCCGCCTGGCCCGGCCGGCGAGCTGCCGTACGGCAGCCTCGGTGCGGTCCAGGGCGGTGGCGATCTCGGCGTACGGGAATCCGAAGGCCTCCCGGAGCACGAACACCGCGCGCTCCAGCGGCGAGAGCGATTCGAGGACCACCAGCACGGCGAGCGAGACGGAGTCGGCGAGTACGGCGCGTTCCGCGGTGTCGGGCAGGGCCGGGCCGAAGTCCGTGACCACCGGCTCCGGCAACCAGGTCCCCGGATACGTCTCCCGGCGCGACTGCAGGTGCCGGAGCCGGTCGATGGCCAGCCGGGTGGTGATCCGCACCAGGAAGGCGCGCGGCTCCCGGATGTCCTCGCGGGCCGCCGCCGACCACCTCAGCCACGCCTCCTGGACCACGTCCTCGGCGTCGGCGATGCGGCCGAGCATGCGATAGGCGACACCGGTGAGAACAGGCCGGTGTTCTTCGAAGAGCTCGGTCGCGGCGTCGGCGGTCATCGCTCCATCCCAGCCCACCGGCCAACCGCTGTCCAGCGGGAATCGCCCGGCCCCTTGAACTCCAAGCTACCCGGCGGTAATTGTTGTTGACGAGATGTCTACCCATTCCAGGGAGCAGCATGACCACCACGGTCTCCTTCACCGTCGCAACGGCCGACGGCCCCCGTCCGGTCTCGGTCGCGTACGAACGGACCGGCTCGGGCGCACCGTTGCTGCTCCTGCACGGCATCGGGCACCATCTGCGGGCCTGGGACCCGGTGGCCCGGATCCTGGCCGCCGAACGCGAGGTGATCGCCGTGGACCTGCCCGGCTTCGGCACCTCGCCCGCGCTGCCGGACGGAGTTCCGTACGATCTCGGGACCGTCGGCCCGGTGTACGAGGCCTTCTGCGCCGAACTCGGCCTGGACCGCCCTCATGTCGCCGGGAACTCCCTGGGCGGCATGCACGCGCTGGAACTGGGCCGCGCCGGGCTGGCGCGGTCGGTGACCGCGCTGTCCCCCGCGGGCTTCTGGACCGAGGCGGAACGGCGCTACGCCTTCGGCACCCTGCGGACGATGCGCCGGAGCGCGCTGGCCCTGCCGGTGCCGCTGATAGAGCGTCTGTCGCGCAGCGCGGCCGGCCGGACGGCTCTCACCAGCACCATCTACGCCCGGCCCGGCAGGCGTTCACCGGAGGCCGTCGTCGCCGAGACGCTCGCCCTGCGCGGGGCGACCGGCTTTCACCAGACGCTGGAGGCCGGCCGGGACGCCTCCTTCGGCGAGGACGTCAAGGGCATACCCGTCACGGTCGCCTGGGGCACCCGCGACCGGATCCTGCTGCGCCGGCAGGGCGTCCGCGCCAAGCGGGTGATCCCCGACGCCCGGCTCGTGCGGCTGCCCGGCTGCGGGCACGTCCCGATGAACGACGACCCGGCGCTCGTGGCCCGCGTCATCCTGGACACCAGCCGCTGAGCCGTCCTGCCGGTGCGCCGGCGCGCCGCCGAGGAGGCGCGCTCCGGCGCCCCCGCGCCGGCCGATGACGCCCGAGCCGTACGCCACACCGGCGCCGACCAGGAGGCTTCCCGCGCCCTGGGCGAGGCCGTACGTCCCGGCCCCGACCAGCGGTGCGGTCAGGGCGGCGGAGACCGGGATCAGACCGGAGAAGAGCGTGGCGCGTTCGGCTCCGATGCGCTGCATCCCGCTGTACCAGCAGACGAATCCGATCACGGTGACGACAGCGGCCTGCCACAACAGCGCCGCCGTCTCGCCACCCGTCGGGACCCGCAGGAACGAGCCGCCGTCCAACAGCAGACCGAGCAGCGCCGCTTCGACGGCGGCGACGGCGCAGACCGTCGCGGAGAGCAGTTTCGGGCCGAGCGGCCGCAGTACCGCGACGGCGAGGACCGCGAAGCCGACCTCGCCCGCCAGCGCACCCACCGAGAACAGCACCCCCGCCAGGTCGGTGCGCCCCCAGCCCTGCACGGCGAACGCCCCGACGGCGACGAGCCCGGCCGCGTACAGCGTGACGCGGGACGGCCGACGACCGTCCAGCAGCGGAACGAGTACGCCGACCACGATCGGCGCGCAGCCCACGAAGACGCCCGGAACAGCTGGTTCCGCCGACTGTTCGGCCGCCAGGACCGCCAGGTTGAACCCGACCATGCCCACTGCGGCGAGCAGCGCGATCCGCCCCCACTGGCGGCGGGTGAGACGCCGGAGCCGGGCCGTCGCGGAGTCGGAATCGCGGCGCAGGATCGGGACGAGCAGGAGCGCGGCGAGACCGTATCGGAGTGCCTGGCCACCCGCGAACGGGTAGTCGCCGAGGACGCTGTTGGCCGTGAAGGATGCCCCCACCAGCACACACGCGAGGGCCGCGAGGAGGGCCCCGCGCAGAGAGGTTGCGTTCATGGGCCCGACGCTAGGGTCGGCGTCGGACCGGTTTAAGGTCCACTTCCATGACGTCTTCGGGGACCAATCCGGACCGGCGGCCCACACGCGCGGCGGACGGCGGCGGCACAGGAGGTGACGGCACCGGCTCCCTCTCCCCTGCTTGGGAGTTGCTGCTGCCCGCCGCTGCCGCTCCGGCGCGCGGGCGGGGGCGCGCGCTCCGGTCCGCGCTGCGGGAGGCGGTTCGCTCCGGCCGCCTCGCGGCCGGCACGAGGCTGCCCTCCAGCCGTGAACTCGCGGCCGACCTGGGGGTGTCGCGCGGACTGGTCACCGAGGCGTACGAGCAGCTGACCGCGGAGGGCTATCTGCGCAGCGGGCGGGGTGCGGGCACCTGGGTGAGCGAGGGCGTACGCGCGGCGGTGCGTCCCGCACGCGACCGTGCGCCGCGCGCGCCGGGCACGCGGGTGGACTTCCGGCCCGGCACCCCCGATCTGTCGCTCTTCCCGCGCGGTGCGTGGAGTGCCGCCCAGCGGACGGTGTTCGGGCGGCTGCCGCACGGCGCGCTGGGCTACCCCGACCCGCGCGGGCTGCCGGAGCTGCGCGAGGCGCTGGCCGGGCTGCTCACCCGGCGTCGGGGCGTGGTCGCCGATCCGGAGCGTCTGGTGGTCTGTTCGGGGGTCGCCCAGGCGACGACGCTGCTCGGTTTCGTCCTCCGGGACGAGGGCGTCATCTCGGTCGGGGTGGAGAATCCTGGCAGCCCGGAGCACACGTCGCTGTTCGCGGCGACCGGTCTGCGTACGGTCCCGCTGCCCCTCGACGACGACGGCCTGGCCCTCGCGCCCCTGAAGCGCTCCGGCGTACGCGCGGTGGTGACCACGCCCGCGCACCAGTTCCCCACCGGAATCGGATACTCCGCCCAGCGTCGCGGTGAGCTGCTCGGGTGGGCCCGGGACACGGACGCCGTGATCATGGAGGACGACTACGACGGGGACTTCCGGTACGACCGGGCGCCGGTGGGGGCCCTTCAGGGGCTGGACCCCGAACGGGTCGTGTACACCGGATCCGTGAGCAAGTCGCTGGCTCCCGGTCTGCGGCTCGGCTGGCTGATCGCCCCCGCCGCGCTCACCGAGCGGATCGTCGCCCGCAAGCGGACCATGGATCTGGGCAACCCGGTGATCGACCAGGCCGTGCTGGCGGACTTCATCGTGCGCGGCGGCTACGACCGGCAGTTGCGGCGCTGCCAACGGGCCTACCGGGAACGCCGGGACGCGATGGTGGCCGCGCTCGACGCGCACTTCCCGGGCACGGCGGTCAGCGGCATCGCGGCAGGGCTGCACATCATCGCCCGGCTGCCCGCGCGGTACGGCCCCGAGGACGTCCTCCTGGAGCGGGCGGCCGGGGCGGGCATCGCGCTGCGCCCGCTGCGTGACTGCGGAACGGCCGGTTCCGAGGACGGCACCGTGCCGCTCGTCCTCGGTTACGCCCATCTCGCGCCCGGCGACATCGCCCGAGGGGTCGCCGCACTGGCGGAGGCGTGGCGTTCCGGCGGAGACTCCCCCGGCTGACGGTACGGTCCCGGCCGGCCCCGCGGTCCCGGCCGACGGGCGCCGTTCACCCGGGGTTGGGGCCCCGGTCTCCGCAGGGCACTAGGTATGGGCTTCAGACCGGCGCCGGTCCACGTACCCTCGCGAACGGCGCACCGCCCGCCCACCTCACCGGAGGCGCTTCGATGCCCGAGCCCCACCGTCCGCACCGTCCGCACACGGCCTCGCCCGGCCGCCGTGCCCTCCTCCGCGGCTCGCTGATCGCCCCGGCGGCGGTAGCCCTGTCGCCCGCCGTCGCCTCGGCGGCGCCCGCGCTGCGTCTGGCGGGGCGGCCCGAAGCGTCCTGGGGTGTGCAGGTCGGCAGCGTCACCGCCTCGTCGGCGCTCCTGTGGGTGCGCTCGGACCGGCCGGCCCGGATGCTGGTGGAGACCTCGGCGACCGAGTCGTTCCGGCGGGTCCGCAGGTGGTACGGGCCGTCGATCGGCCCCGGAACGGACTTCACCGGCACCACACCGCTGTACGGCCTGCCCGCGGGCGAACAGGTCCACTACCGCGTGACGCTCGCCGATCCGGGGGATCCGCGCCGTACCGGCAAACCGGTGTACGGGACGTTCCGTACCGCTCCGGCCCGGCGCCGGGCCGGGGTGCGGTTCCTGTGGTCGGGAGATATCGCGGGCCAGGGCTGGGGCATCAACCCGGACATCGGCGGCTACCGGGTGTACGAGGAGATGCGCCGGCTGGACCCGGACTTCTTCCTGTGCAGCGGCGACAGCATCTACGCGGACGGTCCGCTGGAGCCGAGCGTGACGCTGCCGGACGGCCGGATCTGGCGCAATGTCATGACCGAGGAGAAGGCGAAGGTCGCCGAGACGCTGGACGAGTACCGGGGCAACTTCCGTTACAACCTGCTCGACCGCAACTTCCGCCGTTTCAACGCGCAGGTGCCCTCCGTCGTGCAGTGGGACGACCACGAGGTGCGCAACAACTGGTATCCCGGCCAGATCCTCGACGACGCGCGCTACACCGAGAAGAACGTGGACATCCTGGCGGCACGCTCCGCGCGAGCCTTCCACGAGTACGTACCGCTCGCCCCCTCGTCCGCTCCCGGGCGCCGTTCCCGTATGTACCGGGTCGTCCACCACGGGCCACTGCTGGACGTGTTCGTGCTCGACATGCGGTCGTACCGCAACGCCAACTCGCCGGGCCGGCAGCCCGACGACACGACGGGGATCCTGGGCGCGGAGCAGTTGCGGTGGCTGAAGCGCTCGCTCGCCGCGTCCCGCGCGGAGTGGAAGGTGATCGCCGCCGACATGCCGCTCGGCCTCGTGGTCCCGGACGGTGCGACGGACTTCGAGGCGGTGGCGCAGGGCGATCCCGGAGCGCCGCTCGGGCGCGAGCTCCAGATCGCCGAACTGCTGCGGTTCGTCAAGCACCGCGGGATCACCGGCACGGTGTGGCTGACCGCCGATGTGCACTACACATCGGCCCAGCACTACGCGCCGGAGCGGGCGGCGTTCAAGGACTTCGCCCCGTTCTGGGAGTTCGTGTCGGGCCCGCTGGCGGCGGGCGGCTTCCCGGCCAACGCGCTGGACGGCACCTTCGGCCCGGACCGGGTCTTCGTGCGGGCCCCCGAGCGGGCCAATGTCTCGCCGATGGAGAGCCCGCAGTATTTCGGCGAGGTGGAGATCGACGGCGACAGTGCGGAGCTGACGGTGCGTCTGCGGGCGGAGGGCGGTTCGGTGTTGTTCACCAAGGCGCTCCGGCCCGGTCGCGTCGGGCAGTGAACGGCTGCCTCCGGGCGGCGGACAGCTGTTCCGAGGGCCGTTGTCAGTGGTGGGTCCTACGCTTTTTTTCATGACCCGATCCGTTCAGGCCCTGGCCTACGCACGCCCGTCGTCCCTGGAGACCTCGCAGGTGGGGCCCTCCCTCGGTCTGGAGACCGCAGGAGGGCTCACCCCGCGCGGAGCGGAGGCGCACCCGCGGTTCTTCGCGGGCTTCCTCTCCGCTCCGCGCACAGCGGCACGCGGGCTGCTGGCGGTGGCGGACGTGGCTGCCGCCCGCTACTACCAGCGCACGCTGCCCGCCTCGCTGGATCCGGTGGTGACGGGGAACGGCGACCGGTTGCGCTTCGAGTCGTTCTCCGGCTGCTGCGGGGTGTACGCCCGTCTCGATGTGCTGCGGGAAGGGCTGGACGGGCAGGAGACCGGCCACGGAACGACGAATGTGGACGTGAACGCTCCGCTGCGGGAGGCGCTTTCGCGGATCACGGCGGACGATCCGCTGCATCTGCGGGTGGGGCGCGAGGAGATGGCGGTGACCACGCTCGACGGTCCGGTGGTGGAGAAGAAGGTGCCGTTGCCCGACCGGTGGCTGCGCGGTTTCGCGGAGGCTCAGGTCGCCTCGGCGAGGTTCGATCTGCGGGCCGAGCTGACGGCGGCCCAGGCGGTGGCGTTTCTGCGGTCGCTGCCCCGCTCCTCGCCCTCGGGCCGTGCGGCCACCCGAGGGGCCCGGTGGGTGGTGGCCTCGGGCGGGTCCCTGCGCCCGACGACCCGGCCGGTCCCGGGCTCGGTGTGCCTGCCGGGCCCGGAGCGGCTGGTGGCGTTGCAGCGGGTGCTGCGCGACGCGACGGCCCTGCGGGTGTACGGGCCGGTGGCCGACGGTGCGGCGGCGGCGAGCGCCTGGGAGGTGGTGCTGCCGGGTATGCGGCTCACGTTGACGCTCTCCCCGGACTCCGCGCGCGGGTTCTCGGGCGAGGGCGGCGTGCTGGAGGCCCTGGCCACGGATGACGCGGCGGCCGATGCCGAGCTGGTGTCAGTGCTGCTCGCCTGGGAGCCCCGGATCGAACCGGCCTCGCTGGCCGAGCAGGCGGGGCTGAGCGTGGAGCGGGTGCGGGCCGCGCTGACCCGGCTCGGTACGGCGGGCCGCGTCGGCTACGACCTGGCGGACGCGGCGTACTTCCACCGGGAGCTGCCGTACGACGCGGACCGGGCGGAGCGGCACAATCCGCGTCTGGTCGCCGCCCGCAGGCTGGCCGGCGAGGGTGCGGTGTCGCTCGACGGTTCGCGGGCGACGGTCGCTTCCGGGGACCGTCGCTACCAGGTGCGCGAGAGCGGTTCGGCGTTCACCTGCACCTGTCAGTGGTGGGCGGACTACCGGGGGCGTCGGGGGCCCTGCAAACACGCGCTCGCCGTGCGCATGGTACGCCGGGGTGCGACGGTCGCGGAAGGCGTGCGATGAACGAGCTGCTCACCGCCGTACGGGCGGGGCGCCACCACGAGGTGCCTCCGCTGGTGCTCGCTCTGGACCGGCCCGGACGCCGGGCCGCGCTCGCCGAGTTGAAGGAGCTGCGCAAGGAGGTGCGGGGCTGGGACTGGCAGCGGCGGGACAGGATCCGCAAGGCTCTTCTGGTGGCCGGCGCGGGCTGTCACACCGGTGCGGCGGGGTGCGCCGCCTGGATCGGGGGCCGGGATCTGCGCGACTGGACCCGTTCTCCGTATCCGTTGATCCTCGCTTCGCTCAAGGACCGCGATCCGGAGTGGCTCGGCGATCTCGCCCACCGGTTCGCGGGGCGCGCGGCCCTCTCCGACGCGGAGTACACCTTCGTCGGCGAGCTGACGCGGATCGCCGGAGTCCCGCTCCCCGTCACGGACAACCTGGTGGTGGGCTGGGCGGAGCTGGTCGGCGCGGCCCGTTGGCGCGGCCGGACCCGCCGTCCGCTGACCGACATCCTGCGGGACGACCCGCACACCGCCGTGCTGGCGTCCCGGTTGTTCGAGATGCCGGAGCTGCCGCCGCAGGTCGACTTCCACGACGCGCCGGACTCGCAGGACCACTGGCCCGGGGCGCTGTGCGCACTGGCCGACGACGGGGTGCTGGACCGGGCGCATCTGGTGGAGCGGTGCGTGACCCGGCTGATGCGCGGCGGGAAGTCCGTCGATCAGCGGTTCTTCCTGGCCGTTCTGCTGCGCCTGGGCACGACGGAGGAAGAGGAGGACCGGCATCTGCGGGACTGGACGGCGATGGCGGCGGACGGGATCGCGCCGGTCGCCTCGCACGCCCAGCAGGTGCTCGTACGGCTCGATGCGCGGGGCGTGCTGTCCACCCGGGAGCTGGCGGACGTGTCGGGCGCGGTGCTCTTCCGCCAGGAGAAGAAGCTGGTGCGGGCCCAGCTGACGCTGCTGGGCAAAGCGCTGCGCCGGGACGCCTCGACGGCGGGCGAGCTTCTTCCGGCGGTCGCCGAGGCGTTCGGCCACGAGGCCATCGATGTCCAGGAGCGGGCTCTGAAGCTGGTCGCGCGGTATCTGCCCGGGGCCGAGGACCCGGGGGTGCGGGAGCAGCTGGCCTCCGCCGCCGGGCAGTTGGGCCCGCTGCACCGGGAGTCGGTCGCCGCCCTGTTCGGTGATCTCGTGGCGGAGGCGGCGGCCGGGGCGTACGAGGAGTTCCTGCCGCCCGCGCCGGTGCTGCGACCTCTGGAGCCCGCTCCGGAGACCGTGGCCGAACTCGTCGAGGAGGTGGCCGCCCGGGTGAAGGCGCATGCGTCGGAGCACTGGATCCCGTCGTCGGCCGTCATGGACACCTCGGACGGGATCACCGGCTTCGAGCGGGCGCTCGACGGCCTCGTCCGGCTGGCCCGGACGGACCGGGAGGAGCTGACGGGGGCCTTGCGGGAGGCGCTGGCCGGTGTGCACTTCGTCGAGCACGGCCTGTCTCCGTACATGATCGATCCCCGGTACATCTCGACCTCGCACGGGCTGTCCGTGGTGGCGGCCTCGCTGCTGGGCCTGGTGTCCGAGCGGGACCGGGTCGCTTGGCGGGCGAAGACCACCGTGAAGGGTGCGGACGCCTGTGCCCACGCCGCGTTGAACGGGGTGCTGCTCGACCGGGTGTGGGAGGCGGTGGAGGCGATAGCGGCCGGGCGGGCGCCGTTCCTGGTGGCCACGCCGACCTGGCACACCGGGGCGATCGAGGCGGCGGAGCTCGTCGAGCGACTGCGGGCCTACCAGGAGCTCGGCGCCTGTCCGGGCCCCGCCGACTTCGCCCAGGCCCTGCTGCGGGTCCGCCGGAACAGCGGCCCCGAGGGCGCGGCCGCAGCGGCTGCGGCCGAAGCACTGGGCACCGGCGAGGGCGACCGGCTGGCCGCCTGGATCCGTGCCGACGAGCCGGTGGCCCCGGTGCTGCGGCATCCGGCGACCGCCGTCTCCCGTCCGTCGGCGGGCAATTGGTGGCAGCGGACGACGACCGGGGCCCGTCAGGTGCTGCTGGCGACCCGGGAACGGCTGGTGATCCAGCGTGAGTTCCCGGAAGCGTTCCATTGGCTGGGCCGGGCGCAGCTCCCGCACGCCCGGGAGTGCTACCACTGGGGGCCCGAGCGGTCCTCGCACTGGACGGCCACCCTGCCGGAGGATCCGGAGACGCTGGCCGCCTGGCTGCTGCCGGACCTGCTGTTCGCCGCCGACCAGGGGCAGCGGGGAGCCGTGGGGTTCCTGCCGGCGCTGGCCGAGAGTGCGGGCGAGGCGGGTGGAGCGATGCATCTGGCGCTGGCCTACGGACTCGGAGCCCGGCATCCGGAGGACCGGACGGCGGCGGTGGACGCCCTGCTCGTGCTGGCCGCGCGAGGCCGGCTGGACGGTGCGTCGCTCGGGCGGGAGCTGGCGATCCTGGTCGACCGCGACCTGGTGAAGGTGAACCGTACGGCCGACGCGCTCGGCACGGCGGCGGCCACCGGTGCGTACCGGACGGTGCTGACCGTGCTGGCGGCGATGCTGCCCGGTCTCCTGGCGTACGAGAAGACGCCCCGGGGGCTCGGCGACCTGCTGTCGGTGGCGGCCGGGTGCGCCGAGCGCTGCGGTACGGACGGGATCCCGCCGATCGCGGGGCTCGCGGCGACGGCGGGGCGCAAGGGCTCCTCGCAGACGGTCCGCCAGGCCGCCCGCCTGCTCGCCGCGTTCCCCGCCGGGGCGGAGGAGTCCACGCCGGAGGCCACCAACCCGGATGTCCCCAGTCCGATGGCCGTCGGACCTGAAGCCGTCGGGCCTGAAGCTGTCGGACCTGAAGCTGTCGGACCGCAAGCCATCGGTTCGCGGGCTTCCGATGCGGAGCGGAAGGATCAAGGAATGGCCGGTCTCGGAATCTGACCGAAAGACGACGATAGCGACCAGATCCACACTTAACCCATCAGTCACAAGGCGTTCGTGATCAGGCAACACCGTTCGTTCACAGTGAGGTTATGACTGATGTGACCTCTGCGAAGAGCGCCCGCCGTCCGCACCACTGGCGGCGGGACCTGATCGAACTGGCCGCCCTGTTCACCGCCGTGGCCGTGGCCGACGCGATCGCCAACCTGATCGGACACCAGCCGGACGGGCCCTATCTGCTCATGGCGTCGGCGGTGGCGCTGGTGGCCACCGCGGCGTTCCACACCTGGTGGGCGCGACGGCACAGTCACGCTCCCCCGTCCGACGAGGAGGGCGGGGCCGTCGGGGCGGCGGGCGAGGCCGGGAGCAGCGGTACGGGCGAGCTCACCGGGGCCGAGGAGGCCGGGGCCGAGGAGACCGTGCTGTGGCGGATGCGGACGACGGTGCGCGACGCCCCGGGCAGTCTGGCCGCGCTGTGCGTGGCCCTCTCCGGGCTGCGGGTGGACATCCTCACCCTGCAGACCCACCCGCTCGCGCAGGGCACGGTCGACGAGTTCCTGCTGCGGGCCCCGGTCTCGCTCCCGGCGCAGGAGCTGTCCCGGGAGATCGCGGCCGCCGGTGGCGCGTCCACCTGGATCGAGCGGGCGGACGCCCACGATCTGGTCGACACCCCGACCCGGGTGCTCTCGCTGGCCACCAGGACGGCGCTCGACGCGGCCGAGCTGCCGCTCGCCCTGCGCCAGTTGCTCGGCCGGTGCACCATCCATTCGCTGCCCGCCGTCTCCGTCACCGGCCGGGCGACCGGTCAGAGCGCCCCGGTCGAGGGCGTGCTGGAGGAGACGGTGATGCGGCTGCGGGACCCGTCCGGCGGGGTGATCGTCGTCGAGCGGCCCTATCTGCCGTTCACGCCGACCGAGTTCGCCCGCGCCCGGGCACTGGTCGAGCTGGACGCCCGGCTCGGTCCGCGCGTACCGCGCAGCGAGGACGTCCTCACCCTGCCCGAGGGCAACGAGATCACCGTGCGCCGCGCGGACCGCGGCGATCTCGCCGCCGCCCGCGCCATGCACGACCGCTGCTCGCAGCGCACCCTGGGCCTGCGCTACCACGGTCCCGTCAAGGACGCGGACCGCTACCTCGACCATCTGCTGAGCCCCCGCTTCGGCCGCACCCTGGCGGTGCAGACGGCGTCCGGCAAGCTGGTGGCGCTGGGCCACCTCCTGTGGGACGGCGACGAGACCGAGGTCGCGCTCCTCGTCGAGGACGACTGGCAGCGCCGGGGCATCGGCTCCGAGCTGCTCGGCCGGCTGGTGGCCCTCGCCGTGGAGGCGGGCTGCGACAGCGTGTACGCCGTGACCCAGTCCCACAACACCGGCATGGTGGCGGCGATGCGGGCGCTGGAACTGCCCCTCGACTACCAGATCGAGGAGGGCACCCTCGTCATCACCGCCCGGCTGACGACCGAACGGGCTGCTCGGCCTTCCGCGCCGGCGGAACAGGCCCGTCGCTGAGGGCCTGGCACAGATCCGCCCACAGGTCCTCGACGTCCTCCAGACCGACCGACATCCGCAGCAGCCGGTCGCCGACGCCGGACGCCCGCCGGTCTCCCTCGTCCACGATGCGGTGGCTGATGGAGGCCGGGTGCTGGATCAGCGAGTCCACGCTGCCGAGGCTGACCGCGGGCGTGATGAGCCGCACCCCGGAGATCACCCGGTGCGGGTCCCCGTACACCTCGAAGGAGACCATCGCGCCGCCGATCCGCGGGTAGTGCACCCGGGCGATCCGCGGGTCGGCGGTGAGCCTGCGGACCAGTTCGGCGGCGCTCGTCGAGGCCGCCCGTACGCGTACCGGAAGCGTGGACAGGCCACGCAGCAGCAGATAGCCGGCCAGCGGGTGCAGCACCCCACCGGTGGCGAACCGCACCTGGCGCAGCGTCGCGGCGAACTCTTCGTCGCAGGCGACGACGCCGCCCATGACGTCCCCGTGGCCGCCGAGGTACTTGGTGGCGCTGTGCAGGACGATCCGCGCGCCGTGTTCGACCGGGCGCTGCAGGACGGGGGTGGCGAAGGTGTTGTCGACCAGCAGCGGCACGGATCCACAGGCGTGGGCGACGGCCCGGATGTCGATCTCGGCCAGCGTCGGGTTGGCCGGTGTCTCGATCATCACGAGCCCGGTGTCCGGGCGGATGGCGTCGGCGATGCCCGCCGGGTCGGTCCAGGTCACCTCGGTGCCCAGCAGCCCGGCGCCGAGCAGATGGTCGCTGCAGCCGTAGAGCGGGCGGACGGCGACGACATGGCGCAGCCCCTGGCTCGCGCGGGCGAGCAGGACCGCGGTGAGCGCGGCCATCCCGCTGGCGAAGGCGACCGCGCTCTCGGCGCCCTCCAGCCGGGCGAGCGCCGTTTCGAAACGGCCCGTGGTCGGGTTGTCCAGCCGGGCGTAGACGGGCGGCCCGTCGGGGCGGGCCCCGGTGGTGGCGAAGTCGTCGATCCGCATCGCCTCGGCGCGCGAGTCGTAGGAGGGGTAGGTGGTGGACAGATCGATCGGCGGGGCGTGCACGCCGAGGGAGGCGAGGTCGTCGCGTCCGGCGTGCACGGCTTCGGTGGCGAGGGCCCTGGACGGGGTGGGAGCAGGGGGCGTCATCGAGACTTCGTTGTCCATGCCGTCACTCTGAACAGTTACCGGTTCGTAGCGACAGAACCCCGTGCTACGTTCGCCGTATGGCTGATTCCGTCGCTCTCGATCCGGTGGATCTGCAGATTCTGCGGCTGTTGCAGAACGATGCGCGGACCACGTACCGCGAGCTTGCGGCCGAGGTCGGTGTGGCCGCTTCGACGTGTCTGGACCGGGTGGCCAGGCTGCGCCGTTCCGGGGTGATCCTCGGGGATCAGCTGCGCCTCGATCCGGCGAAGCTCGGCCGGGGGCTCCAGGCGCTGCTGCTGGTGCAGGTCCGGCCGCACCGCCGGGAGCTCATCGGGCCGTTCGTCGACCGGATCAGGTCGTTGCCGGAGTCGCGGGCGCTGTTCCATCTCACCGGCCCCGACGACTATCTGGTGCAGGTCGCGGTGGCCGACGCGGCGGATCTGCAGCGGCTGGTCCTGGACGAGTTCACCTCGCGCCGGGAGGTGGCCCGGGTGGACACCCGGCTGATCTTCCAGCAGTGGGAGTGCGGTCCGCTGCTTCCGCCCGCCGCGAACTGACCGGCCGGGTTCGGACACCGGGCGGCCCCGGTGATGACGGAAGGGCCACCGCCGTACGAGGATGTCCGCATGTCAGACACTTCGAGCAGCGCGCTGCCCCGTCAGGTCGCCGACGCCTACGTCGACGCACTCATCGAACTCGACCCCATCACGGGCACCTATCTGGGTGTGCCCGAAAGCTCGCGCCGACTGCCCGACTTCTCACCGGCCGGCCAGGAGGCGTCCGCCGGCCTCCTCCGCGCGACGCTGCGGAAGCTGGACGCCGCCGAGCAACTGCCCGGTGCGGACAGCGATGCCGAGCGGCGCTGCGGACGGCTCCTGCGGGAACGCCTGACGGCGGAACTCGCCGTGCACGAGGCGGAGGAGGGCCTGCGGGCCGTCTCCAACCTGTCGTCGCCCGCCCACAGCATCACCGAGGTATTCACCCTCACGCCGACCGCGACGGACGAGGACTGGGCGGCGGTCGTGGAGCGCCTGCGCGCGGTGCCCACCGCGTACGAGGGGTACCGCGCCTCGCTCGCGCTCGGTCTGGAGCGCAAGCTGTACGGCGGCCCGCGCGCGACCGCCACCTTCGTCGGGCAGCTCACGGAGTGGGGCGGGGAAGGCGAGGGCGAGGGGTTCTTCGCCGAGTTCGTCGCACCGGGCCCCGCGTCCCTGCGGGCGGAGCTGGACGAGGCCGCCGGGCAGGCGACGGCCTCGGTGCTCGCGCTGCGGGACTGGATGCGTGACGTGTACGCCCCGGCGATCGAGGGCGCCCCGGACCCGGTCGGCCGGGAGCGGTACGCCCGCTGGTCGCGGCTGTACAACGGCACCGACCTGGATCTCGACGAGGCGTACGCGTACGGCTGGTCGGAGTACCACCGGCTGCTCGCCGAGATGAAGACCGAGGCCGAGAAGGTGCTGCCCGGGGCCGGTCCCTGGGAGGCGCTCGCCCACCTCGACGTGCACGGCAAGCACATCGAAGGGGTGGACGAGGTCCGCGACTGGCTCCAGAGCCTGATGGACGAGGCGATCGAGGCGCTGGACGGCACGCACTTCGACCTCGCGGAGCGGGTACGGAAGGTGGAGTCCCGGATCGCCCCGCCCGGCGGGGCCGCCGCGCCGTACTACACCAGCCCCTCCGAGGACTTCTCCCGCCCCGGGCGCACCTGGCTGCCCACTATGGGCGAGACCCGCTTCCCGGTGTACGACCTGGTCTCCACCTGGTACCACGAGGGCGTTCCCGGCCATCATCTGCAGCTCGCGCAGTGGACGCACGTCGCCGACACCCTCTCCCGCTACCAGGCCTCGGTCGGCATGGTCAGCGCGAACGCCGAGGGCTGGGCGCTGTACGCGGAGCGGCTGATGGACGAGCTGGGCTTCCTGCCCGACCCGGAGCGGCGGCTCGGCTACCTGGACGCCCAGATGATGCGCGCCTGCCGAGTGATCGTCGACATCGGCATGCACCTGGAGCTGGAGATCCCGGCGGACTCCCCCTTCCACCCGGGCGAGCGCTGGACCCCCGATCTGGCCCAGGAGTTCTTCGGCAACCACAGCGGCCGCCCCGCCGACTTCGTGGAGAGCGAGCTGACCCGCTATCTGTCGATGCCCGGCCAGGCCATCGGCTACAAGCTCGGCGAGCGCGCCTGGCTGCTCGGCCGCGAGAACGCGCGCGCCGCGCACGGCGACGCGTTCGATCTCAAGGCCTGGCACATGGCGGCGCTCTCGCAGGGGTCGCTGGGCCTGGACGATCTGGTGGACGAGCTGTCACGGCTCTGACCGGGCCGGTGGTAGCACGGTCCGAAGTCCCCGTCGACAGAAGACACGGAAGTGAAGGAAGGCAGCCTGTCATGACCGAGCGCGGCGGATTCCTGTTCTGCGCCGACCCGTTGAGGGCGTCGCGGCCCGATCCGCAGTTCGCCGATGACCTCGCGGCGGCACGAGCGGCCGGTGGCCGGATCGCCCTGCTCGATCATGACGCGCTCCTCGCGGGCGACGCGGCCGGGGCGGTGGCCCGGGTCGCGCGGGACTCCGGGCCGTACTGGTACCGCGGCTGGATGATCCCTTCCGGCCGGTACGCGGAGCTGGAGACGGCGCTCGGTGCGCGGGGCTGCTCCCTGCTCACCGACGCCGTCGGCTACCGGCGGGCGCATGAACTCCCCGGCTGGTACGAGGAGTTCGAAGGGCTGACACCCCACAGCGTCTGGCGGGCGGTGGTTCCGGGGGCTTCGCCGCCCGCCGCCGAGGAGCTGGCCGGGCTCGCGGCTCCCCTGGGGCCGGGGCCCGGCATCGTGAAGGACTTCGTGAAGTCCCGCAAACACGAGTGGCACGAGGCCTGTTACGTGCCGGAGCTCGCGGACCGGGAGCGACTGGCGGCCGTGGTGGGCCGGTTCGTGGAGCTGCAGGACACCTTCCTCGCGGGCGGCGTGGTGTTGCGGGCGTTCGAGCCGTTCGTCGCGGGCGGCGAGGCGCGGGTGTGGTGGGTGGACGGGGAGGCTGTACTCACCACCGCCCACCCGGACACCCCCGACCGGCACCCCGTCCCCGAACTCCCCTCCGTGCGGGAGGCGGTGGGCCGTCTCGGGCTGCGCTGGGTGACCACCGACCTGGCGTTGCGCGAGGACGGGGTGTGGCGGGTGGTGGAGGTCGGCGACGGCCAGGTCAGCGGGCTGCCCGCCGGGGCGGAGGCCGGAGTGCTGTTCGCCGCGCTCGCAGCGGCCGGATCGCGCTGACCTCTGCCGGCCCCGCCGCCTCAGCAGCCGCAGTCGGCAGCGTCGACCGGTGCGGTGAGCGGGTCGACGCCGCGCCGCTCACCGCCCTCCCCGGTCTCGTAGGCGAACCCTTCGCGCGCCCAGTACTCGAATCCGCCGAGCATCTCCTTGACCCGGTAGCCCAGTTGGGCGAGGGCCAGGGCCGCGCGGGTCGCACCGTTGCAGCCGGGGCCCCAGCAGTACGTGACCACCGGGACGGCCGGGTCCAGCAGGGCGCCCGCCTGTTCGGGGATCAGCGCGGTGGGCAGGTGGACCGCCCCGGGAATGTGCCCCTGGTCCCAGGACGCGGTGGACCGGCTGTCCAGGACGACGAACCCGGGGTCGCCGTCGGCGGCGAGCGCGGAGGCGACGTCGGAGACGTCCGCGTGGAAGGCGAGCGAGGCGCCGAAATAGGCCGCGGCGGCAGCGGGAGAGGCGGGCGCGACGCGCAGGACGGGGTGGTCGGCCGGGGCCGTGGTGTGCGAGGTCATGACCATGAATCTATGACCGCGGAACGGGCCCGAGAAGTGAGATTCCCCGGCACTCCGCTTGATTCACCGGGGCTTTCCCTGTTCTCTCGAAGGGTGACCGACTATTCCCCGGACGCCACCGACTGGCGCATCCTCGATGTCCTCCAGCGCGACGGCCGCGCCACCTTCGCCGAGCTCGCGCGCGCCGTCGCCATGTCCCCGAGCGCCGTGACGGAGCGGGTGCGGCGGCTGGAGGAGCTGGGTGTGATCAGCGGGTACGCGGCGGTGGTGGACGCCGAGCGGCTCGGGCTGCCCATCCTCGCCCTGGTCCGTCTGCGCTATCCGAACGGGAACTACAAGCCCTTCCACGATTTCCTGGAGACCACGCCGGAGATCATCGAGGCCCACCACGTCACCGGCGACGACTGCTTCGTCCTCAAGGTCACGGCCCGTTCGATGAGGCATCTGGAGGAGACCACGGGCCGGATCGGCGCGCTGGGATCCGTCACCACCAGCGTCGTGTACTCCTCACCGCTTCCCCGCCGCGCGATCGGCCGCTGAACCGCCCGCGCGGCGGGCTCCGTTCACGCGAGGCGGTGCCGCACCGACGAGCCCTGCCGCTCCTTCACCACTTCCAGGCGGACCGGGATCCGGCGGCGCAGGTCGGCGACATGGCTGACGATGCCGACGCTGCGGTCCCGCTCGCGCAGCGAGTCCAGCACGTCGAGCACCTCGTCCAGCGTCTGGTCGTCCAGGCTGCCGAACCCCTCGTCGATGAAGAGGGTGTCCAGACGTACGCCGCCGGCCTCCTCGGTCACCACGTCGGCGAGGCCCAGCGCGAGGGCCAGCGAGGCGAAGAACGTCTCGCCGCCGGACAGCGTCGCGGTGTCCCGTTCGCTGCCGGTCCAGGCGTCGACCACATGCAGCCCGAGCCCGGCGGCGTCCACCACCGCCGCGTACCCGCTGATCACACCCAGCTCCTCCAGCCGCCGCACCCGCTCCGTCACGGCGCTCGGGGACATGGCGACGGCGCGCGCGAGCTCGGCGAAGGTGGCGCGGCCGTCGCGCTGGGGACATCGAGGATGCGCCAGTCGGTGGCGTCCGGGGAATAGTCGGTCACCCTTCGAGAGAACAGGGAAAGCCCCGGTGAATCAAGCGGAGTGCCGGGGAATCTCACTTCTCGGGCCCGTTC
>MUNB01000199.1 GCA_002154345.1 Streptomyces griseus | reverse complement strand
TCGGCGGCCGGGCCCTCGCCGCCACCCTCGCCCTCGTTCTCCCAACTGCGCTCGCGCACGACGACCTTGACGGTCTGCGGCTTGTTGGCGATACCGAACAGGTCGCGGTACTTCTTCGTCACCGAGATCTTGGCGGTGTACGTACCGGCGGCCAGCTGGACCGGGTCGGAGTAGTACCCGGCGTAGGTGTTGGAGGCCCAGCCGTTCTCGACGCCCCACACCGAGCCGAGGGTGAAGGGGTTCACCGGACAGCTCTGCGGATACTTCGAGTTGGCGGGGGCGTCCGGCCGGATCCGCCCGGAGGCGTTGTTCGGGCAGAAGGCCTCGGTCTTGCTCAGCACGGTCTTGCCCGCCGCGTCGGTGATCGCGATCTTCGCGAAGTCCGGCAGCCCGGAGAAGTCCTTCACCAGCCCGGCGGGAAGCGCCTTGGTCGTGGTCTTCTTCCCGTTCCGGAGAATCTGCTGAGCGACCACCGGGTCCTTGTAGGACTTACGGGTCACCTTGAGCTCGAAGGCGCCGTTCTCGGAGGTGAGATACGTCCCGAGGTCCAGATAGACGCCGGGATCCTCCTTCCACGAGTCGAGCGTCACGGAGGTGGACGCGGCGACGAGTCCGAGTTTCGGCGTCGGCTCCGCCGTCTTCGCGTCGGGCGCGGCGGCGACGACGCCCGCCGTCACGGCGACGGCCGCGGCGATGGCGATCGACGGACGGGTCAGGCGGTGGGTGCGGCCCTGCTGTGATCTGGTCATCATTCCTCGTACTTCCGGACTTCCGAGTGCGTGATGGAACGTGGACGATCAGCACGGCCCCAACTCACCTGTGGCGACGCTGTGTCCGGCCTGTGAGAGGCGGTAGGGCGTCCATCGGTTGTCTGCGCTTCGAGGCAACACTCGGATGGCCGAAACATGAGGTTATGGGCAGAGGTCGGAGACAGTATCGTCCCATTTCCCCTGGAGGTCGTGGGGTTGTGGTATTTCTCCCGCGGGCGCGCGGAGGGGGATATCTCTCCGCGCGTTTCCGGACCGTGTTGTTCCGGTCGGCCGTGTTCGTCAGGAGTTGCGGAAGCCGTGACTCGGTGGCTCCCATCGGAGGCCACAGGAAATTCTTGCGAGTGTTTTCCGGGGTTCATGTCGGAACGTGCGGATCGATGAACCCCTTAAGCCGTTCGGTGAGATGCCGCAACAAAATTTCGGGCATGTAAATTCTCATGGGCATTCGCCCGGGATGTCCTTGCGTCAACCGACTGCGGACAGCTCGAGATTTTCGTAGGAGCGGCGGGCTTCCTCGATGTGCGGACCGTGCTGGGCAGACCAGTCGACGATGCCCCGAACAACCTCCAACAGGCTTGTTCCCGTGGGAGTCAGTTCGTATTGAACGGTCGGTGGCCTGCTGTCGAAGACTCTGCGCTCGATCAGGCCGTCCCGCTCCAGCCGGACCAGGGTCTCCGACAGAACCTTGTTGGACACACCGTCCAGTGCGGATTTCAGATCCCCGAACCTACGGGATCCGGCAGCGATTTCCTGGCAGGCGAGCATCGTCCATCGCTCGCCAATGCGATCCATCACCATTCGAGCCAGGCAGCATCCTGCATTCATGCGGTCCTCTCCCCCCCAGGAGCGCGTTACTTGTAAGTAACCATAACTCTGTGACGTGCCCTAGTCACGGTGAAGTGGATCACGGTCTTGGCTATAACTGGTCCCTCCTTGGTCACCACTTCCTAGGGGGATCTCCATGACGACCTCGTCCGACCAGGCCGTAAAGGCTCTCACCACAGCCGCTCAGGCCGCTCCCGCGTGGAGTGATGCGGGAGCCACCGTTCGGTTTCTCATCAGTGAACCGGATGCCGACGTGACGCTCGATCCACAGGGGCTGGCGACCGATGCCGCACCGACCCATGTGGTGCGGATCGCCTGGGCCGACCTCCAGGACATCGCTGCCGGCCGCAGGACGTTCATGCGGGCTGTGACCGGGCGGCGTCTCTCCTCGCACGGCCCGCTGATGCAGACCTTCGCCTTCGGGCAGGCCCTGTCGACCTTCACCCTCGACCACTGACCGTCCCGAACAAGGAGAACCAGATGTCCACGACGCACTCCCCCGCCGGCCACCCGCTGCTGGACAGCCACGAGGCGGATGTCCTGCGGACCGTCGCCGCTTTCACCAGGGACCAGGTGGCACCCGGGGCCGCTGAGCGCGACAGCATCGAGAAGGGGCAGCTGGACTGGGAGACCGTCCGCGCCGGCCACGACGTCGGGCTGCTGCGGATGGCGATCCCGCGCGAGCTGGGCGGCCTCGGTCTGAGCAACCTGGCCGTGGCCCTGGTGCTGGAGGAACTGGCCGCGGCCGACCCGGGGATGGCCCTGGTCTTCGGCGCGACGGGGCTGTTCCAGACGCCCATCCTGATCTCCGGCGACAGCCGTCTGCAGGAGCTCTACCTGCCCAAGTTCCTCGGCGACGAACCTGTCCTGGCCTGCAACGCGGTGGCGGAGGAGCTCAACGGCACCGACCTGGTGCTTCCGCAGAACGCCCCGTACGCGCAGAAGATGACGCGTGCCACGCGTTCCGGCAGCGACTTCCTCATCAACGGCACCAAGCGCTACATCACCAACGCCCCGGTGGCGACGTACGCGACGGTCATGGCGAACATCGACGGCGAGCCGGGTTCGACCGGCATGACGTGCTTCGTCACCGACCTCGAACAGGACGGCGTCGAGCGGGGCGAGATCCACGACAAGGTCGGCTACCGCACCGCCCCCGCGGGCGAGCTGATCTTCACCGATGCCCGGGTTCCCCAGGAGAACGTGCTCGGCGGTGAGCTCGGCGGCTGGGATCTCAACGTGGCGATCGGCAACGTGACCCGGGTGACCTGCGCTTCGGTGGCCACCGGCATCGCCCGGCACAGCCTGGAGCGGGCCGTCGCCTGGAGCGGCGAGCGCGAGCAGGGCGGACGCAAGCTGTACGAGCACCAGATGTCGGCCCGCAAGCTGGCCGACATGGCCGCCCGCGTATCGGCCTCCCGGGCGCTCTACCTCGACGCGGCGGTCAAGGCCGACCGGGTACTCCCGACGCCCGCCTACGAGCCGGCTGTCGCCAAGCTGGTCGCCGACCGCGCCGCGATCGACAACGCCGACGCCGCCATGTCCCTGATCGGGGCCCAGGCCTTCCAGCGCGGTGACGGCATGGACCGTGTGCTGCGCGACGCCTACGGCCCGCGCATCTACGAAGGCTCCCCGGAGGCGCTGGCCCTCGTAATCACGGGCGAGCTCTTCGGCGTGAGCGAGGTCCGATGACGACGGCCCCCACCGGGCTCCGGACCGACGAACTCCTCGGCCGGGCAGACCCCGTGGGCCTCCCCGGGCTGGAGCGGGAGCTGGCCGGCGATCCGCTCTTCCGGGCGGTGAGCCCTGAGGGGCTGCTCGTCCTGACCGTCCGGGGCTCGCAACTGCCGCCTTGGGCACTGGACCTGGTCTACCGGTTCCGGCTCGTCCAGTACGTACGGCGGGGCTGGGCCGACGCAGCTGCCGTGGCGTCGCGAGGGCTGCGGACCGAGCCGTACGACGCTTTCGCGCTCCGCGACTTCCACACGCTGGTCATCGAGGAGGGGACCGGGTGGCTGCGCGGCTACGGCACCCTGGCCGCGGCTCGTGACGAGTCCGCCCTGCCGCTGGGCGATCCCGGGCACCGGCCGTTCGTCGTCGAACGCGACTACGCGCTGCGGCTGGCCGACCATCTCGGGGCGGGGACCTCCTCGTCCCGGGTGTGGGAAGGCAAGCGGCTGGTACGCGACGACGCGATGCCCCGCTCACAGGCGGCGGTCTCCGTGCCCTGGTGGGTCTACCTCGCCTGGGCGACGGCGTGCCTGGAGGTCCTGGGTGACGAGGGCGCCGCGATCGTGGGCGACGGCAAGATCGAGGGGGCCGTCCGGCAGCTGCGCCTGCTCGGATTCAGCACCCGGACACTCGATGCCGACCCGGTGGAGCCCGACCCGGCCGATCTGTTCGCCCCGATGTGGGACCAGCAGGAGCGCTCGTACCCCTTCGTCCTGACGGACGAGGGCGCGCTGCGGCCCACCCTGGCGTACCTGCGGTCGGTGCTGACGTCCGGCGCCGAAGGATCGGTGCGCGCCCGGCTTGTCGATTTCATGGAGGCCAGGACATGAGCGTGATCGATGTGGAGACCACGGAGCAGGCCCGCGGCTTGGACGAGGAACAGTTCTACGCCTGCCTGACCCAGCGCAACCGGGGGCTGATTCCGGACACCCTGCAGGAGCAGATCGGCCGGACCCGGCTGCTCGTCGCGGGCTGCGGTTCCATCGGGGGAGCGACGGTGCAACCGCTCGGCCGCATGGGCTACCGGCGTTTCGTCCTGGCCGACGTCGGCACGTACGAGCTGAACAACCTGAACCGGCAGAGTGCCACGGTGGACGACCTCGGACAGAACAAGGCGTCCGTCGCGGCACGGCTGCTGCGCGGCATCAATCCGCATGTCGAGGCGGAGGTGGTGCCCGAGGGCGTCGCCAGGGCCAACGTGCAGGAACTCGTCGCCCAGGCCGATGTGATCATCGACGGCGTCGACGTCACCACCCCCTCGGGCCTCGCCGCGAAGATCTGCCTGCACCAGGAGGCATGCCGGCAGCGGAAGCCGCTCGTGACCGCCTGGGACATGGCCGGCATGCTCGCCGCCCAGTGCTTCGACTACCGGCTCGTACGGGAGATCTTCGACGGGCAGCTCGTGCCCGGCGACGAGAGGCGCCTGGACACCTGGGAAGTCATCTTCCGTATCGCCCCGCGGGCGTACATCCCCGGTGAGATGTTCCGGGAACTCCGGCGAGGCCTCGCCGACCCGGACTACAGCGTGCCGCAACTGGCCGAGGCCGCGACGCAGTTCGGCGCCCTGGCGGTACACATGGTGAATCTGCTGGTCGAGGGCCAGGACGTGCCCCGGACCGTCGCGGTGGACGTCCACCACGTGTCGATGTCCCGCGGCCGCCGCGCCCTCGACCACGTCGACCGCTACGTGGAACGCGCCCGGTTCCTGGCCCACCTGCCGCGGGAGCAGGCCTGGAACGGATTCGCCCCCGCCCCGGCCTACCGGGCCCGCCGCCGGCTGGCCATGCGTACGGCACACACCGTGAGGAAGCGAGAGAACACCCCATGAGCAGCGAGTTCACCTACGCGGACGTGCGGCCATCCGCCGTCCCGCTCACCGCGGACGACGCGGTCCGCATCGAGCGGGCGGCCCTGGCCGTGGCCCGGGACCACGAGGGCGGTTCACTGCACGACGCGGCGCTGCTGCACGCGGTCGAGCTCGCGGCGGCCGCGCTGCCCGCACCGGTGCGACGGGCCCTGATCTCCTTCCGGGACAAGGGGAACGAGGGCGGTTGCCTGCTGCTCACCGGTCTCCCGGTGGGTACGGTGCCCCCGACGCCGGACCGGTCCGAGGACGAGCCGCACTGGTCGCGGGTCGCGGTGGCCACCATCGCCCAGCTGATGGTCATGTCCGTGCTGGGGCGCTCCATCTCCTACAGCGACGAGAAGAGCGGGCGGCTGGTCCAGGACGTCTGCCCCAAGCGCGGCGCGGAACGACGACAGGAGAACAGCGGGTCGGTCCTGCTCGAACTGCACACGGAGGACGGCTTCCATCCCAACCCGCCGCACTTTTTGAGCCTGATCTGCCTCCGGGCAGATCATGAAGAGACTGCGGCCACCGTCGCGGGGGGAATCGGCGACGTCCTGCCGCTCCTGGACACCGAGACGGTCGAGGCGCTGCGGCGACCGGAGTTCCGGACCGGTTTCAGTTCCTCGTTCGTGCAGGACGGGGCCACGGGAGCGCTGACTCCGCCCATGCCCGTACTCTCCGGCGGCGACGACTGCCCGGACCTCCGGGTCGACTTCCACACCACGACCGCGATGACGGCACAGGCTCGGACCGCGCTGCGGCGGCTGGAGCAGGCGATGCTGAGCTCGCTGCGGGGTCTGGTGCTGCTCCCGGGCGATCTGATCGTTCTGGACAACCGCCGCGCGGTGCACGGGCGTTCCGACTTCACCCCGCGCTACGACGGGCAGGACCGGTGGCTGCGGAGATCCTTCGTGGTGACGGACCTGAGGCCGGTCAACGGCCACCTCGGGCGGGGCCGGCGCCACAATCCGGTGACGCCGGGACGTGTGCGGCACCCCGCCCGCACGGTCGCCGAGCGGGCGCCGGAACGGGTACCGGCCGACGCGATCGGCGCCTGAACCGGCCTGCCCCGGTCCCGGCGGCTTACGGCCCGCGTGGTCTGCGCGGAGTCCGCCCGCCGGGACCGGGCCCCAGCCGCTCGGCTCACCCCATCAACGTACGGGCGTCGGCGTTCTCCTCGCTGATGCGGCCCAGTACGTCCTCGACGGTGGCGGCGGCGTCGGAGAAGATCTTGTGCCCCGAGGCGGTCAGCCGGATCTGGGAGCTGCGGCCGTCGCCGGGGGAGGGCTCACGGGTCACATAACCCGCGTCGACCATCTGCGTAACCAGCCGGGAGACCTGGGGCTGGCTGCGCGAGGTCCGGGTGCTGACCTCTCCCGGGCGGATCCAGTCCCGCTCGTGCGACAGCACCTCCATGATCTCGTAGGCGCTCACGCAGAGATCGTACTTTTCGGACAGAGTGCGCTCGATCCGCTGGTTCATGAGCGCGCCGACGCGCACCAGGGACAGCCACCGGTCGGAAAGAGAAGGGTTCGCCACGCTTTGCAGTCTAGGTCTGCCGCCGCTATCTTGTCGATTCATGCGCATGAATATTAATGTCGGGACGTCCCGGTCGCCCTGACCGCGTCGATCACCTCGATCACCTCGATTTCCTTGAACTTCTCGAACAGGAGCCACTCATGACCGAAGCACCCGCACTCACGGCTGCTGAAGAAGGGAGGGACAGCGAACCCGCCAAGGCGTCCTGGCTACCGATGGCCGCTGTGGGCGTGGCCCAGCTGATGGTCATGCTCGACGTGACGGTCGTGAACGTGGCCCTGCCCTCGATCGGCGCAGACCTTCCCGCGGGACCGTCCGCCCTCCAGTGGGTGATCAGCGCGTACATCCTGCTGTACGGAAGCCTGCTGCTGTTCGGCGGCCGGGTCTCCGACGTGATCGGGCGGCGCAGGGCCTTCCTCGCCGGACTGCTGACCTTCGCTGTCGCGTCCGTCCTGTGCGGCCTCGCCGGGAACCAGGAACTCCTGATCGCCGGCAGGGCGTTGCAGGGTCTGGGCGCGGCGGTGCTGTCCGCCGCGGCACTGTCGATCGTGCTGACGGTGTACGAGAACGAGGAACAGCGCAAGGCGGCCCTCGCGCTCTGGAGCGGCCTGGGCGTCATCGGGGCCATTCTCGGCGCGGTGCTGGGGGGTCTCATCGTCTCGGCCATCAGCTGGCGGTGGGCCTTCCTCATCAACATCCCGGTGAGCCTCGCCGCCGGCGCCATCGCTCTGCGCAGCCTGCCCGCCATGGCTCCGACCGGCCGGCGGTCCCTGCGCTTCCCCACCGCTTTCCTGGCCACGGCGGGTCTGGCCTGCCTTTCGTTCGGGCTCATCCAGCTGCACGACGGGATGACCTCGCCCACCGCCTGGTCGAGCATGGCCCTGTCCGCCGTCCTGCTCACGGTCGTGGCCCGCATGGAGCTGAACAAGACGGACCCGCTGCTGCCGCTGCATCTGCTGCGCATCCCGACGTACTGGCTCAGCAGCCTGGGTCTGCTGCTCGCCGCCGTGGTGATGATGAGCAGCTCCTACCTCGCGAGCAACTACTTCCAGGGCGCCCACGACATGAGCGCCTTCGCCACCGGTCTCGCCCTGCTGCCGATGGGCCTCGCCTCTCTGGTCTTCGCCCTCTTCGTGCCGAACCTGATCAACAAGGCCGGGCCGGGCGGCGCCTACCTCGCCGGGGCGCTCGCCCAGATCATCGGCGCGGCCCTGCTCGCCACCGGGCCTTCCGGCGTCCCGATGGCCGTCGTCGCGCTGATCGTCATCGGTGCGGGCCTGCCCACCTGCTTCGTCCCGCTGTACGGCATCGGCACCTCCCACGTGCGCCCCGAGGAGTCGGGCGTCGGCTCGGCCCTCCTCAATACGTTCAACGAGAGCGGCGCGGCCCTCGGGATCGCCGTGATCGGCACGATCCTGGCGACCTCCCTGCAGCGCGAGACCTCCTCCGGCGCGCCCGCCGCCGACGCCATGACCACCGGTGTCGGCCACGGCTTCCTGGCCCTGGTGATCTGCGCGGCACTCGCCGCGGGTATCGCCCTGGCCCTGCACCGGCTGACCCGCGCCGAGACGGCCGCCGCGGCGGACCACGGCTGAGGGGCGTCCACGCCACTCCGGTTCGACCCGCTCGCCCGGACCGGGGAGCTCCCGACCTTCACGGCGGTGGGCTCCCGGGGCCGGGCGGCCGTGTCTTCGCGCAACCGGGCCCGCCCGGGGGGCATGTGTCCGGTGCGGACCGCTCCTCCGCGTGGTCCTCGGCCTCCTGAGGATCAGCCCCGAAGATCCGGTGGAACTCCGACCGGACGGCGGCGCGTTCAGGATCGCCCTCGGGCAGGCAGAAGGCCAACTGCTCCCACGCCAGTCCGAGCCGCCCGATCGCCATGTCGAAGTCGTCGGAGCCTTCTGAGTAGTCGGAGTCGGTGGTGAGCGCCCGCATGGTGTTCGCATCGGTCGAGGCATTCCAGCGACGTTGCTCGTGCAGCAGCAGATAGCGGGAGAAGTCGCCGGGGTGCCCATCGTCGTTGCCCGCGGCGACAACGGCGGCGAGCGACGCCATGTGAAGGGTCAGTGGTGAGGCGCACGAGGGATCTGTCAGGTCGTCCGGGGCGGGCGGGGACAGATCGGGCAGCTCCAAGGCCTGAGCGAAGCTGGTGGCGGCCTCGTGGAAGAGCGTCTCCCTCTACCGTTCAGGGAAGCCGGTCAGCGCGGCCGGCGGAGCGAACGCGATACCCAGGCCGCCGAGCTCGGCCTCCAGCTGATCCCAGAAGTGAGTGTGGGATCGGGCCGGCAGCAGGACCCGCACGGTCTGGTCCTGTGCGGCGGAATGTACGGATGCGAGCATCTCCAACGAGGGCTGTTCCAGAAGGATGGACAGGTCGCCGGTGACCTCCTCGATCTGCATGTTGTGACCGCCGATCCACGAGCTGTCCACGGACGGGCGGTCCGTCCCTGCCGCCCCCGCTCCCCCCCGAACCCGCCGACGACACCGGTCAGGTCCGGCTGATCCGTACGGCTCCGCCCGCCTGCCCGATCTGGATGTTGTCCCCGCCGATTTCGCTGTGGGAGATGGACGGACTGTGGTCCCCCGTCCGAACCCCCGGCCTCGCCGCCCCCGACAAGGTGGCCAGTTCACCCCGCAGCTCGACGTCCTCGCGCAGTGCCCGCTCCATCTGCTGCCGCAGCTCGGCGGTGGCGTGCGCGTCGTCCGGCCGGTCGGCGGCATCGGCCACGGCCTGTTCCAGCTCGGTCCGCCCGGACGAGTTCTGGCGGCGCCGGATGCCTTTGACGACATCCGTTCCGGACGGAGCCGGGCCGCGTACACGGGACCTGCTGTATAGGCCGGAGGCCCTCAGGCGCCCCGCGCCCGCAGGATCCCCTCGACGCCCAGGAGGAAGGTCTCTGCGATCGGCTTAGGGTCGGAGAGGCAGCCCGCGGCCATGGCGCCGTCGCGGAGCATGACGAGGTGCCGGCCCGCTCCCTCGGCGGGCTCGTCGCCGACCTGTGCCAGGAGTTCGGTGACGGTCTCCAGGAACCACTGGCGGTGGGCCAGGACGGCCTGGTGGATGGGGTGGGCGGGGTCGGGATATTCGGCCGCCGCGTTGAGGAAGGCGCAGCCGCGGAAGCCGGGGCTCTGGATGCCTCCGGTGATGAACCTGCCGATCGCCCGGACCGCGTCGGCCGCCGACGGCTCGCCCGCACGTGCGGCCTCGATGCCCGCCCGGATGCCCCGGTCGGCCTGGTCGAGATAGGCGAGGACGAGCTTTTCCTTGCCGGTGAAGTGGCGGTACAGCGTGGCGCGGGTGACCTGCGCCTCCGCGATGATCCGGTCGACGCCGACGGAGTGGATGCCCTCCGCGTAGAAGATTCTGGTCGCCGTGTCGAGCAGCCGCGCCCGCGCCGCCGACGTACTGGCCCTTCCCGTGCCCTCACTCATGCGGCCAGATTACCGCACACGTGAGGGAGAACGTTCGGTCTTGACAGAGGTGACCCCGCTCCCTTGAATGGAGAGCGAGACCGAACGTTCTCCCTCGTGACGTGGAGTGCCTCCGGTGCCCGACCGACCGACCGATGTCAATGCGGTCCGACCGACCGGTATCGATGCGGTCCTCCTGAAAGGAACTTCCATGGACACCCTCGTCGGTACCGCTCCCGCGAGCGTTCCCACCGCCCTGCGCAAGCTGTACCTCCTGCGCTTCGCCTTCGCCGCCGTGTGGGCCGCCCTGCTGTTCGCGACCGCCGACACGCTGGGCCCGGTCACCGCCACGCTGCTGGTGATCTATCCCCTGTTCGATGTGGCCTGCGCGGCCGTCGACATCCGGTCCGCCCGGGCGAACGGCCAACCGGCACGCGCCCTGTACGTGAACGTCGCGCTCAGCGCCCTCACCGGCATCGGCCTCGCCGTCGCCGCCACCTCCGGCATCCCCGCGGTCCTGCGGGTCTGGGGCGCCTGGGCGGTCACCGCGGGCATCGTCCAGCTCGTCGTCGGCGCCGCCCGGCGTCAACTCGGCGGCCAGTGGGCGATGATCGCCAGCGGCGGCATCTCCACGCTCGCCGGCGCCTCGTTCGTCGCCCAGGCGGGCAAGGGCGGCGCCTCCCTGGCCAGCCTGGCCGGTTACGCCTTCCTCGGCGGAGTCTTCTTCCTGGTCTCCGCCCTCCGCCTGGGCCGCGCGCGTACGGCGTGACGTACCCGCCCGACCCTTGCGGTCCTCACCGGTGATCGCGCAGGAAGCCGGGGATCTCCTGGCGGGTCGGGTGGTCCGGCGGGGGCGCGGGCTCGTCCTGGAGGAACGCGGTGATGACGGCGGCGGCCCGGTCGTCGTTGTCGTCGAGCCGTTTCCCCATGTGGTGTCCGACCCGGGCATGTACTGCGTGCGTCGGGCGGCGGGGGCGCCGGCGAGGACGGCGGTCGCCCATGGGCGGACCTGGGAGGAGCACTCGGCGATCATCCCCCCTTCATCTACCTACCGGTTAAAGAAGGCGCTCGAACCCCGGGTCTCGCATCCCGACGCCCGAATCCCGGGACCCGAGCTTCGGGGCCTCAGTTGGTCCAGACGACCGGGCTGTCGGTGTAGGTGTCGCCCTCGTCGAATTCCGCGCCGGTGACGGGTGCGGTCTTCGTGGCGGCGAGGGAGCAGGTTTCGTAGGTGGCGCCCTTGGTGGTGAAGTCGCGGGGTGCGGTTTCGCGGTCGCACTTGCCGGGGATGTCGCCCATCAGGATGACGCCGGTGCCCGCGCCGCCGTCCAGTACGCCGTCGAGCTTGAGTGAGGCGTACGAGAGGTCGGTGCCGCCGACGTTCTCCACCTTCATTTTGATGAAGTAGGGCGTCATGCCTTTCGCCTTGTCGCCGAAGGCGGCCATGTCGGATTCGGCGCCCTTTTCGATGGCGGTGACGGTGACGGCGATGGTGCCTTGTTTGTCGCTCGTGTATCGGAACGGGAGGACGGCCCGGTCGCCGGTCTTGAGCTTGGTGCCCGGGGCGGTGACGTCACCGTCTGCGGGGGCCTCGCCGCCGTTGCCGCTGTCGCCGCTGTCGTCGGTCGGGCTTTCGCTGCTGGGTTCGGACGAGGCCGGGGCCGAAGCGGACGCCGACGCGGCCGGAGACTCCTTCGCGGCCGACTCGCCGTCGTCACCGTTGCAGGCCGAAAGTGCGAAACCTATGACGGCCAGAGAGGCCGCGGAAACTACCCGTCGCTTGTGCACTGTTTCCTCGCTGATATGAAGGCTGCCTCATAGGGCAGCCCTCGATCGTTCTATGGGTCGGAGGGTTGGGGTCCGTGTGGTACGCCGCAGGGGTCCCCCTCCCCGGCAGCCGCCTCTCCGGCCAAGCCCCTCGCGGTGGTGTCGTCTCCCGGCCACAGCCCGCGAATCCGCCGATTCGGCAGGGGCATTCGGGCAGTCCGGCAACGTCACCGGGAAGGGCTCGGCCGGTCGGGTCAGAGTGTGGACGGGTTGGTGCAGGAGTTCAGCAGCGCACCGCGGTCGTAGTAGTGCGGCCACCGCATCTTCGCTCGCGTCTGGGGGCCGTAGACACCGTCCGCGTTGCCGGCGAGGTTGAGCTTGTTGATCTGAAGCCATCTCACCGCCTCGACCGTGCCGTTGCCGTAGATGCCGTCGATGCCGTCGGAGTCGTGGATCTTCCTGGCGGCCCAGGTGCCGGGGTAGCAAATGGTGATGGCCTGCTGAAGGGCCTCGACCGCCGAAGAAGCGCCGTCGCGGTAGCCCATGTAGCAGGAGATTCCATTGCCCGAACGAGCGGGAATCTTGTAGTCGTTCTTCCCGCCGAGCGTGGGAACGTCACGCCATGAGGTGGTGTTGCAGGGCCCGTAGGCGGCGTGGGCCGGTGTGGTCATCGCCGGGCTGGCCGTCAGGCCGGCGGCGACAAGGAGAGACAGCGCCCCCAGCGCTCCGATCCGCGTGCGGAGCGGCATGGATGCTCGTTGCATGGTTCAACCCTTCTGGTGCGTGGTTCCGTCTCGGAGAAGACGTTGGGCTGGCGGGTGAGCCGCCTTGCCGGCACACGTGGGGGTGGGGCCGGTTCTGCCCCGAGCATGCGGGCGCGGCGCGGCGGTCGGCCACAGCTGCTGAGGAAGTGGCCCCGCTCCGGGACGTCCCGCCTCCTGGCCTGCGGAGATGCCGACTGCCAAGTCCCCGGGGCGGGATCCACGGCGGCGGCGGGACGGCCGGTTCCGCCCCCGGGCCGAGGGCCCGCCGGGCTGTCGCGCAGGCTCCCTGCTCTGTGGTGCCCGTATCAGCTGTTGCAGAATGAGACCGACGTATGGAGGCCGCGCCTGCGGTCCGGAACGTGATGGGAAGAGCGTGCCCCGCTGGAAGGAACTGCCCGCGGAACTGCCCCCGCCCGCCCGTCAGCTGATCGTCCGGCTGCGCGGGCTGAAGGACCGCAGCGGACTCAGCTCGCGGCAACTGGCCGCGCGGACCGGATACAGCGCGAAGTCGTGGCAGAGGTACCTGAACGGTAGGTCCCTGCCGCCGCAGGAGGCCGTGGCGGCGATGTCCCGGGTCTGCGGCGAGGATCCGGTTCGCCTGCTGGCGCTGCACGAGATCGCCACCGAGCACCGGCTGGAGGGACGGCAGCCCGCCGCCCGGGCGCTCGAAAGCCTGCCCGCGGCTCCGGCACAGGTTTCCGGGGTGCGGCAGCCGTACGGGCGCCACCTGCGTGCCGCGCTCACCGCGGCGGCCGTGGTCACCGTCCTGTCCACCTCTGCGGCCCTCCTGCTGGCCGTGCGGCTCACCGATGCCCGTACCCAGCTCGCCCAGCAGCGCGACGCCACCGCGGCGACCGCGCCGGCCACGGTGTCGGCGACTCTGGTCCCGGTCATCTACACCTGCCGCCTGGAGAGACAGGACGGCCGCTGGCACGCGGGGCTGAGCCCGACCGCGGAGGTGCTCCTCTCCAACACCCAGGTGGGCCTCGAAGTGGCCGAGGCCCAGTGTCTGCTGCGCCGGGCGGGTAGCGTTCCGGGGGACATCGACGGTGTTTTCGGACCGAAGACCCGACGAGCGGTCGAGCACCTGCAGAAGAGGAACGGGCTGATCGTGAACGGAGTCATCGACCCGCCGACCTGGAACGCCCTGCGGCAGGCAGATCCGACGTGACCCCGGAACACGCCCGGCTGGTCGCGGCGTTGCGGGAACTGCGGGCCGGTGCGGGGCTGAGCCTGGCCGCGCTGGCGGAGCGGACGACGTACAGCAAGTCCTCGTGGGAGCGCTACCTCAACGGCAAGGCGCTGCCTCCACGCCAGGCCGTCCAGGAGCTGTGCCGTCTCGCGGACCAACCGCAGGGGCGGCCGCTTGCCCTCTGGGAGATCGCCGAGTCGCGCTGGAGCGGTCGCTCGGTGGCCACTCCCCAGACCGCTTCCTCTTCTGCGACGGACTCTTCAACAGACTCCTCGACGGACTCTTCGACCTCTTCGACCTCTTCGACAGAAGGCCCGCCGCCGCAGCCCGTGGAGGCCGCCACGACCGAAGGGCCTCGACGACGCCTTGGACGGAGCAGGCTCCTGGTGCTGCTGGCGTCGGCCTACAGCGTGATCGTCGGTGGTGTCGCCGTCGTGCTGCTCTTCCTGCTGCCGGACTCCGAGGCGCCCAGGGCCGAACCGACCCCATCCTCCGTCCCCTTCTCCTTCGCTCCGCTGTGCCACGGAGCCGCCTGCGAAGGGCGGGATCCGATGCGCTTGATCTGTGGCATCGGCCCCGACACCCTCGCCGCGCACCGCACCGCCACCGGCGCCCACGTCGAACTGCGGCACAGCGAGAAGTGCGGGGCGAGCTGGGTACGGACCTGGGGGACCGAGATCGGCGACCGGGTGGACGTCACGGCAGACGGCCCGACCCACAGCGTGCGCATCGAGAACGCGGAGGACGCGGCGACCTTCGTCTACACCGGGATGACGGAGGCCACCGTCGGCGGCACCGTCCGGGCCTGCTTCCGGCCGGCGTCGGCCGACGCCGAACGGGAGTGCTTCGAGGCCCGGGTGACCGAGCCCTCCGCCAGGACCCCCTCGCCCTCGGTGCAATCGGGCTCCGGCGGGGGGGGCAGAGCCCGACCGAGGAACGTCAGGGTGCGGCGGCTCGATGACGACGCCCAGCGGGGTGCGTTGTCGTACAGAGGTGTTGGCGGGGCCTGGGGAGGCCAACCCTGCACAGTTATAGGTGAGTGTCTGGCTCTCCGCGCGTCAAGCTGAGTGCTCGCTGTTGGCTGACAGGCGGTCAGCCTGAGAGCTCCAAGGGGGACCGGACGGTATGGGCAGTCGAGGGAAGACCATGGTGGGTGCGGTGGTAACCGCGGTGAGTATGGTCGCGCTGGTCGCCGCGCCGGCGTCCGCGGCCACGGCGGATCTGTCGCGCACATGTGGCGGCGTGAAGACGTACTACGACGCCTACTCCAGCCGCACTCTGGTCTACACGCAGAAGACCGGCACCTCATGTGCCGGGCACGCCTGGGTACGTGTCAAGACCAACGGCACATGGAAGAAGTGGATCCATAACAACTCCAAGGCCACGATCAGCAATTCGACCGGCAACTTCCAGGGATCGCAGCACAAGAGCTGTGAGACGTGCACCGTGAAGACGCTCTGAACCGAGTGCCCGGACGGTGTGGGGCGGAGGAGACGGAAAGCCCTGTCCCGCCCCATCAAGATCAAGCGCGCTGTCGCAGGAGCCGCGCACCGCGCCGGGTACCCACGCGCCTGGAACGTGGGGACCTGCCCGCAGGGCGCGGAAAGGTCGACGGCCGGCAGCCTGTGGACCGAATCGGACTACGTGTCCACGAAGCCGCTCGGTGGGCCGCTCAGCCCGGACACGGACCACCACGACTGGAAGAAGTCGCTCGATGACGCGGGCGTACGTGCCGGGCGCCTGCATGACGCCCGGCACACCGCTGCCACGGTCCTCACGCTGCTCGGCCTCCCGGACCGTGTGATCGACCAGATCAATGGGCCGGGCGGCAGGCACGTCCTCGCGGATGCGCGCGCGGTACTACCTGCACGTGCCTGACGCCATGCTGAAGGACGTGGCGCAGAAGCTCGCAGCTGCCATCCGGGTGGCCCGCACCGAGCGCCCCTGTGGACGCGGACAGGGACCAGAACAACGAGGGCCGAGGCAACGTCGAAGGCCCCCGCAGCGAGCTGCGGGGGCCTTCGACGTATTGCCCGGTGAGAGCAATGGCGGAGGATACGAGATTCGAACTCGTGAGGGGTTGCCCCCAACACGCTTTCCAAGCGTGCGCCCTAGGCCACTAGGCGAATCCTCCGCCGCAAACAATACAAGACGTTGGAGGGTGCTCGCGAACACGTTCCCCGGAGATCGTCCGGAGAGGGTCCGCAGGTCGTTCCGTGGGGGTGGGCGGGTGGACCGGAGG
>MUNB01000198.1 GCA_002154345.1 Streptomyces griseus | reverse complement strand
CCCGGAAGCCCGGCACCGCCCCGCGCCGCCGCCGAGCCGTGCGGCGCCGCCCCGGAGCCGCCACCCGCGTCCCCGTCCCGCGCAGGTCAACGCCGCCGCTCACAGCCGCCCACCGTAGACTCCGCCGGGTGAGCGCCACCATGACCCCCGTCGACGACCCGCCGCCCGCCGCAGCACCCCGGGCCGCCCGACTGCTGCCGCGGCTCCTCCGCCCGGCCGCCGCCGTGCTGTCCGGACTCCTGCTCTACGCGAGCTTCCCGCCCCGGACCGTGTGGTGGCTCGTGCTGCCCGGGTTCGCGCTGCTCGGCTGGGTGCTGCACGGCCGCCGGCTCCGGGCGGCCTTCGGCCTCGGCCTCCTGTCCGGCCTCGGCTTCATGCTGCCGCTGCTGCACTGGACCGGCGAGGACGTCGGCCCGGTGCCGTGGCTGGCCCTGGCCGCCGCGGAGGGGCTCTTCATCGCCGTGGGGTGCCTGGGCATCGCCGCGGTGACCCGCCTCGCGTACTGGCCCGTGTGGGCGGCCGCGGTCTGGGTCCTGGACGAGGCGGTCCGCGCCCGGATCCCGTTCGGCGGCTTCCCCTGGGGCAAGATCGCCTTCGGCCAGTCCGAGAGCGCCTTCCTGCCGCTCGCCGCGTTCGGCGGGACCCCGCTGCTCTCCTTCGCCGTCGTGCTGTGCGGCTTCGGGCTCTACGAGGCGGTGCGCCAGGTCACGGCGTACCGGTCCACCGGCAAGGTCCCCCGCGCGGCCGTCGCCGGGGCCGCCGCGAGCATCCTCGTACCGATCGCGGGCGCCCTCGCGGCGCTGCCCCTGGTCGACGACTCGGCCGAGAACGGCACGGCCACCGTCGCCGCGATCCAGGGCAACGTGCCGCGCCTCGGCCTCGACTTCAACGCCCAGCGCCGCGCCGTGCTCGACAACCACGCCAAGCGCACCACCCAGCTCGCCGACGAGGTCAAGGCGGGCAAGGCGAAGCAGCCCGACTTCGTGCTGTGGCCGGAGAACTCCTCCGACCTCGACCCCTACCTCAACGCGGACGCCCGCCAGGTCATCGACGACGCCGTCACGGCGATCGGCGCCCCCACGGTCGTCGGCTCGGTCGTCGAGAAGGGCTCCGACAGCCTGCGCAACACCCTGATCGAGTGGGACCCGGACCGGGGCCCCGTCGACACCTACGACAAGCGGCACATCCAGCCGTTCGGCGAGTACATGCCGATGCGCACGGTCGCCCGCTTCTTCAGCGAGGACGTCGACCGGGTGCAGCGCGAGTTCGTCCCCGGCAGCGAGGTCGGCGTCTTCGACCTCGCGGGCACGAAGGTGGGGCTCGTGACCTGTTACGAGGCCGCCTTCGACGACGCCGTACGCGACACCGTGACCCACGGCGGCCGGATGATCGCCGTGCCCAGCAACAACGCGACCTTCGGACGCAGCGAGATGACCTACCAGCAGCTGGCCATGTCCCAGGTGCGGGCCGTCGAGCACGGCCGGGCCGTCGTCGTCCCCGTCACCAGCGGGGTCAGCGCGGTGATCCGCCCGGACGGCACGATCGTCGAGAAGACCGGGATGTTCACCCCCGACGCCCTCGTCGCCGAGGTGCCGCTGCGCTCCTCGCTCACCCCCGCCACCCGGATGGGCCCGCTGCCCGAGGGCGTCATCGCGCTGCTGGCCCTGGCGGGCCTCGGCTGGGTGGGCGTCTCGGCGCTCCGGGCACGCAGGAGCGGGGGCACCGCGTAGGAGCACCCGGTCCGGCCACGTAGGCTCGGATCCATGGCTACTCCCGACTTCATCCGTGAGATCCGCGCCACCGCCGGGCATCAGTTGCTCCTGCTGCCCGGGGTGACGGCCATCGTCCTCGACGACGAGGGCCGGGTGCTGCTCGGGCGGCGCGCGGACACCGGGAAGTGGTCGGTCATCGGCGGGATCTCCGAGCCGGGCGAGGAGCCCGCGGCGACGGCGGAGCGCGAGGTGCTGGAGGAGACCGGCGTGCACTGCGTCGCCGAGCGGGTGGTGCTCACGCAGGCGCTGGAGCCCGTGCAGTACGCCAACGGCGACCGCTGCCAGTATCTCGACATCACCTTCCGCTGCCGGGCGACCGGCGGCGAGGCGCGCGTCAACGACGACGAGTCGCTGGAGGTGGGCTGGTTCCCGCTGGACGGGCTCCCGCCGCTCGGCGAGTTCGCCCTGTTCCGGATCAAGCAGGCCCTCACCGAGGGCCCCGCCTGGTTCCAGCCCACCCCGCGCACGACCTGAACCGCTACCGCACGGTGAAGGTCCCGGTCGTCCCGGTGAACGGCGTGATCCTGCCCAGCAGGTTCTTCGCGTCCCCGTGGTGCACGATCCGGTAGCTGCCGGGCGCGGTGTCCGCCGCGATGTCCCAGGTGATCGTGGCCTTCGAGGTGCCGGTCAGCCCGTTGAGGCGGGTCCAGCGGTAGGTGGTCTCCCAGTCACCGTCGTCCAGCACCCGCTGCCAGGAGCCGTTCTCCAGCCGCTGCACCTCCAGGAAGGTGGAGCCCCGGCGGACGTTGTTCTTCGGGTGGCCGGTCGCGAACTCGACGGTCGCGGTGGAGCCGCGCGCGTACGAGGCCTCCGGGGCCTTCAGGACCCCGCCGAACGCCTGGCCCGAGGGCGGGTTGTCGTACACGACCCCCGTCTGGAAGGTGAACTGCCGCGCCGACTCGTCCGGCGGCGCCGTGCCCCGCTCCGGGTCGGTGCCCTCGCGCAGGGACGTGGCGATCCGGTCGTACTCCTGTTGGTAGGCGGGCAGGGTGTAGCGGCCGTACAGCGTGGAGCCGCCCTCGTAGTTCTGGGTGTCGTACTCCTCCGGCGTCGTGACGTACTGGCTGTAGGCGTTGGCGTACCCCTGGAGCAGGACGCGGTCCAGCGGGACGCCCAGCCGCTCGGCCACCGTGCGGCGCACGCGCAGACCGGAGGTGATCGTGAACTCGCCCGGGGCGGCCACCAGATGCAGCTCGCCGATCTTCATGATCTGCAGCGGGAGGATCTTCGGGGTGACCGGGTGGACGTTGCTCAGCAGACCGGTCGGGATCAGGCTCGCCTTCGGGTACTGGCAGGTCTGCAGCCAGGACGGGGTGTCGATGCGCAGCGCGTCGATGATGCCCGCGACCGGGGTGCGGGTGCCCTCCTCGAAGCCCGGGATCGCCGGGCCGTCCTCGACGCTGCCGGCCAGCGTGGACGCGCCCACGACGGCCGGGCAGGTGCGGTGCTCCTTGCCGTCCGGGGTGTACTCCGGGCGTACGGTCACGTTCTCCATGTCGACGTAGGCGAGCTTGGAGTCGACGCCTCCGGCCACCGGCCGGGCCCTGTCGTAGATCTCGCGGGCCTTGTCGAGCTGCCGCTCACCGATGATGCGCGTGTTCTCGAACTCGTCCTCGGTGGGCCCGGATCCGGGCTTCAGGT
>MUNB01000197.1 GCA_002154345.1 Streptomyces griseus | reverse complement strand
GCGTTCCTGAGCGGGGCCTTTGCCTGAGTGCCCGGGGTCTGGATGCCGGGCGGGCGGGCAGTTCATGTGATTCTCACCCGGTCCGCATAGGGTGCCCCCGTGACCCAGATGACCCCGCCCGGCTGGCATCCAGACCCCGGGCACTCAGGCAAAGGCCCCGCTCAGGAACGCTGGTGGGACGGAGCGCAGTGGACCGGCCATGTCCGCGCCTCGCCCGGTGCGGCGCGCCGTCGCGGGATCCGCATCGGCGTCGGCGTCACGGTCGCCGTCGTGGTGCTCGCCGCCATCGGGGGCGGCGTGTATCTGCTGGGCGAGGACGGCAACGACCGGCCGGACACCGCGGCCTCGTCGCCGTCCGCCGCCCCCGACCTGCCGGGCCCGCCGGACGGCGACCGGAAGGACGGCGGAACGGGCGGCGAGGGCGACGGCGGGGAGAACGGCGAAGGCCAGGGGCCCGACGGGCAGCTTCCGCCGAGCGAGCCGGGCTTCGCCACCGACCTGGCCGCCGGGATCAGCCTCCCGGTGCCCGAGGGGTGGAAGGGAAGGTCCGGGGCGGTCGGCGCGGGAGTGACGACGGGTGAGCACCCCTGCCCCGGCGACACCGCCGAGACCTGCGTACGCGGCGGAGTGTTCTCCGCCCCGGCGGCCGCCATGAAGCTCACCGCCGGGACGCCGGAGGAGGCGGCCAAGAAGGACATCGCCGCCAACGCCGAGGAGTCCTACGGCGGAAAGAGCTACGGGAAGATCGGCTCGCACGAGGAGCTGAAGTCCGAGGCCGTCACGGTGGCGGGCGGCAAGGGCTATGTCGTGCGCTGGAAGGTGGTGACGGAGAAGGGCGACGACGGCTACGTGGAATCGCTCGTGTTCCCCTCCCCCACCTCCAAGGACATGCTCGTCGTGGTCCGGTCCGGGTTCGACATCAACAAGGACGCGCCGAAGTTGTCGGTCCTCGACGAGATCACCGGCGGGATCAAGGCCGCGTCCGGTGCCGGTGGAAGCACCGGCGGGGCGGTCTGACACACCGCACACCGCACATCACCGGCCCGCACCGCACGAAACGGCGGACCCGGAACGCACGGAACGGCGGGCCCGGACCGAGAAAGGTCCGGGCCCGCCGTCGTCCGTCGTCGTCCGGTGCCGCCGACCCGCCGTGCTCAGTCCGTGGCCGTCGCCGGGTCGCTGACCCCGACCGCCCCGGTCTCGACATGACCGGCGAACCGGCGCAGGAAGACCGGGTCGCCCTCGGCCGTGACGGACACGTCGTACCAGCGCTTGCCCGCCCGCAGGTCCATGGCGCGCGACACCGTGGCGCCGGGCCGGACGGTGACCGTCTGCTCCGCTCCCCCGTACGCCCCGGCGTTGGCGAGGGTGAGGCGGACCTCGGTGTCGCCGGGGTTGGTGAGCGTCAGGTCGAGGTTGCCGCTCCCGTCGTTGTGGCGGGCGGTGGCCTCGGGGCCGGCGGTGGACCCGGGGCTCCTGAACGTACGCAGGAAGCCGTTGGGGCCGTGGACGGTGAGGTCGTGGGTGCCGCCGGAGTAGGCGGAGTTCCAGGCGTCCGCCACGGTCCTGCCCGCCTCGGCGGTGTACGTCCACGGGACGTCGGTCCGGTTCGCGGAGGTGACGTAGAACTGCGCGCCGGCCGCCGTCCCCGGGCTGAAGGTGAGCGCGATCTTCCCGGTGCCGGTGTCGACGGCGGCGTCGACGTACGGGGCGTACGGGAGCGGCCGGGCGGGGCGGCTGCCCGGCTCCTGTCTCGGCAGCGCGCCGACGGCGGGCGGAGTGGGCCGGTAGTCGGGGTGCCGCTCGCGGTCCGGCGGCTCGTAGGCGGAGGTGTCGGGCAGGTCGTCCGGGGCCGGTTCGGTGCGGGCGAAGTCGAAGGCGGAGGTCAGGTCGCCGCAGACGGCACGCCGCCACGGCGAGATGTTCGGCTCGCGCACACCGAAGCGCTGCTCCATGAACCGGAGTACGGAGGTGTGGTCGAAGGTCTCGGAGCACACGTAGCCGCCGGTGCTCCAGGGCGAGACGACCAGCATCGGGACGCGCGGCCCGAGTCCGTAGACACCGGGGCCGTACGAGGAGCCGCCCGCGTACACCTCGGTCGAGGTGTCGGCCGTGGACAGGCCCCGGTCGGCGGAGGTCGGCGGGTGGGGCGGTACGACGTGGTCGAAGAAGCCGTCGTTCTCGTCATAGGTGATGAACAGGGCGGTGCGGCTCCACACCTCGGGGTCGGACGTCAGCGCGTCGAGCAGCCGCGCGATGTACCAGGCGCCGTAGTTCGAGGGGAAGTTGGAGTGCTCGGTGAAGGCCTCCGGGGCGGCGACCCAGGAGATCTGCGGCAGCTTCCCGTTGCGGACGTCGGCGGCGATCCCGTCGAAGTAGTCGTCGCCGTCGGCCACGTTCGTACCGGTGCGCGCCTTGTCGTACAGCGGGTCGCCGGGCCGGGCGTTGCGGTACGCGTCGAAGTAGAGCAGCGAGTTGTCGCCGTAGTTGCCCCGGTAGGCGTCGTCGATCCAGCCCCAGCCGCCGGGGCCGTCCAGACCGTCGCCGATGTCCTGGTAGATCTTCCAGGTGACCCCGGCCTCCTCCAGCCGCTCGGGGTACGTCGTCCAGCCGTAGCCCCGCTCCTCGTTGCCGAGGACGGGCCCGCCGCCGGTGCCGTCGTTGCCGGTGTGACCCGACCAGAGGTAGTAGCGGTTGGGGTCGGTGGCCCCGATGAACGAGCAGTGGTAGGCGTCGCACACGGTGAAACGGTCGGCGAGCGCGTAGTGGAACGGAATGTCGTCCCGGGTCAGGTAGGCCATGGTCGTCGGCGTCTTGGCCGGGATCCAGCGGTCGTAGCGCCCGTCGTTGTACGCCTGGTGGCCGCCCGCCCAGTCGTGGTTGAGGCCCTGGAGGAACTGCATGCCCAGGTCGTCCGCGGTCGGGTGGAACGGCAGGGTCTCCTTGCCCGCCGCATCGGCCTGGTGCCAGACGGACTTCCCGCTCGGCAGGGTCACGGGCCGCGGGTCGCCGAACCCCCGTACCCCTTTCAACGCCCCGAAGTAGTGGTCGAAGGAACGGTTCTCCTGCATCAGGACGACGATGTGCTCGACATCCTCGATCGTCCCGGAAGCACGGTGGGCGGGAATCGCGGCGGCGCGGTCGATGCTGCCCGACAGCGCGGCGAACCCCGCCGTGGCACCGGCTATCTGGAAAAAGCGGCGCCGATTCATTTCAGCCATGAGTGAGGGGCCTCTTGGAGTGTGGGGAACAGAAGCGAACAGGATGTTCCAAGAGAACCGAACAGAACGGAAGAGGTCGTGACGCAACGGTTAACTCCGGCGGTACGCGCGACGCGTGCCGTCCGCTCCGGAGCCCCGGTACGGTTCCGGCATGCCGTTCTACGTACACGCACAGGACAAACCCGATGTCGCGGACCAGTTGACCGAACTCTGCGAGGAGCACTGGTCCTACATGGACCGGTTCGCCGACGGGCTGATATTCCGCGGGCCCACCCTGTCCGACGACGGGGAGGAGCACACGGGCAGCGTCCATGTGGTCGACCTGGCCGACCGGGCGGCGGCGGAGCGGTTCGCGACCGAGGAGCCGTTCTGGAAGGCCGGTCTCTACCAGGCGTACACCGCGGACCCGGTGGTGGTGCTGCTGCACCGCGAACCGGCGGCGGACGCCCTGTACACGCTCGTCACCGCCCGCTGGTCGCCGCGCACCCGCACGCCGGGCGAGGCCGAGCCGTGGCTGTCGGCCGTGGCCGCGGACGAGCGGCCGGCCTTCGTGGCCGCGCTGGTCGACGACGACCGGGACCGTACGACGGGATTGGTCGCGGCCGTGCGGGCGCGCCCGGACGAAGCGCGGAGCCTGGTGCGGCCGCTGGCGGACCGGCTCGGCGGCGGGCCCGTGCCGCTCACCACCCAGAGCTGGCAGCGCGGCGGCCGCACCTGAGTGCCCCAGCCCGTTGCCGCGGGGCGCGCGGCGGGCCGGCCTCACGGCAATGAGCGCGTGAGCCACACCACTTCGCCGTTGTCCTCCGTGGAGACGTGATCGCGCTCGAAGCCGTGCTTCTCCAGAACGCGGAGTGACGGAGCGTTCCACGTCCCGACGGTCGACCAGAGCCGTTTCCGGCCGGTCGCCACGGCAGCTTCGAGCACCGCGCCGGCCGCCTCGGTGGCGTAGCCGCGCCCGTGCGCGTGCCGGAACAGCTCGTACGCGATCTCGGGCTCCTCCAGGGTGGTACGGCCGATGATCAGCCCGCAGTAGCCGATGAAGTCGCCCTCCTCACGGCGCTCGATGGGCAGCAGGGCGATCCCTGTGGTCTCCGTCGCGGCCAGGAGCTCCGTGATGGACTTCCGGATGCGCTCGACCGGGGGTGTGCCGTTGCCGCGTTCCGCGAGGAGCGCGGAGAAGTCGGCGGCGTCGGACTCGGCCCAGGGCCGGAGTATCAGACGCTCGGTCTCCAGGTGGAACGGCATCGTCTCGTAGGTGGCCATGGGGCCCACTCTGCCCCATGGGTGAGCCCGCTCCGCCTCGTGGGGCCGTCGCGCGAGCTACTGCTGGAGCACGGGTTCGCGCGGTTCGCGCAGCAAGCCCCGCAGCAGGTCCGCCAGGAGGCCGGGCTGCCCCACGAACGGGGAGTGCCCGGTGCGCCATTCACGTACCTCCGTGCAGCGCGCGGCCATCCTCCGTTGCAGAGCAGGGTCGATGACCCGGTCCCGGCCGCAGACGACGTAGGTGGAGGGGGTGTCCTTCCAGCTGTGGTGTGTCGGGACTCCCCGCCCGCAGCCGGGGGCCTGCGGGCGGAGCAGGGCGACGGCCCGGTCGGCGAGAGGCGCGGAACAGTCGTGGTACAGGACGTCGGCGGCGCGGTCGGGGCGCAGGCTCGTCGATCCGTCGGGCTCGGCAACGATCGCGTCCTGGAGGCGCGGGGACGCCCCGCCCAGCGTGGCGGCGCTCTCGCCGGTGTCCGGTACGAAGGCCGCCAGATGGACCAGATGTCCCGCGCCACGCACGCCGGTGATCACCGAGCCGCCGTAGGAGTGGCCGAGCAGGAGCGGAGGCTCCGTCAGCGAGTCGACAACCGCCTGGACCGCCGCGGTGTCAGCGGGCAGCGAGCCCCGGTGGAGCTCGGGTACGACGACCTCGGCTCCCCCGGTCCGCAGGCGTTCCGCCACCGCGTCGAAGTGCTCGGGACGGTGGTACAGGCCGTGAACGAGTACTACCGCGGGCAGCTGTCCCGCCTCCTCGGGTCGGATGTCGACGTGTGGCCGCTCGACCGCCGGCTCAACCGCCGAGCAGTGCGCCCACAGCCTGCCCCACCGCAGCCGCCGAGGCCATGGTCGCGGTCACCGCACCCGCGTCGGCCAACGCCTGGCGCAGCCTTGACAGCCGAGCCGGGCTCGGTGCGGTCCGGGACGCCAACTCCCCCTCCACGTCGGCCATTTCGTCGTCCAGCCTGCGGACAGCGTCAAGGCTCCCGTCGGCATCCTCTCCTCCGGCCCTCCGCCACTCGGCGATCTCGGCCCGCAACCGCCGTACGGACACGCGCAGTTCCTCGGCCCGGTCCGGGTTTCCGTAGGTGACCGTGTTGTGGTCGCCGACGACCGCGACGCCGTGCACCGTACCGATGTTGACTCCTGCCGGGCGCGCGTCCTGGTTCTCGGTCATGCGTCCTCCTGTTCCCCTTGTGCGTTCCCTGCGCTCTGCGCGCCTGACATGTGTGTGGTGACCGTGTTCCCGTCACCGATACCGACCGCGCCGTGGGCGGACTCGATGAAGATCCCCCCGCTGGCGACGCTCACGACCTTCCGTTCGAACTCACCGGTCTGCCAGCCTGCCTCGTGCAGTGCCTGCCGCACCTCGGTGGCCACCCGCTCCTTGATGCTCGTCAGATAGCGCTGGGCGTCCATGGCCGGGAACGGCGGCAGCTCCGCGTCCGAGCCGAGCTCGCGCACCGATACGGCGGGGCCGTCCGGCAGGGACCGGCCACGACCCGCACCCCGGAGGACGGAGACGATCTGCCGCAGCAACGTGACCGGCCCGGCGAACGTGGCCCCCGGAACCCGCCGGAACACCCATGACGTCCTCTCCCACGGGCCGCCCCGGCGCCACTCCCGCGCCTCCCGGTCGGCCCTGCGGTAGGCGGCCTTCACCGGGTGCAAGGTGAACGGCACCAGTTCCAGGACCAGGATTCCCCCCTGGGTGTGCACCCGCACGAAGACGGTGACGACGAGCTGACCGTCCCAGCCGACGACGGAGATCCGGAGGTAGTACCGGCGGGCCTCACCGCCCTCCTCGACCGCCTGGGCGCGGTGCTCGTCGAAGGACCCCATGATCCTCGGACCGACGTCCCGATGCGGCAGGCCCTCGACCGGCAGGAACACCACCTCCTCGATCTCCAGCAGCCGCAGGCGGTCCCGTACGCCGCTGGTCCCGCCGGGCCTGGACGGGGTCCGGAGGCGTTCCAGCGTGGGCACCAGATGGCCCAGGATCGTCCGGTTGTCCACCGGCTCGGGCACCTGCCCCTCCCTCGGGCGCAACTCGACCGAGAGGGACCAGGGTTCGTTCGGCACACCCACACCACAGAACGGATTCTCCGGCCGGTACATCACCAGGCGAGCATGCTGCTCCTCCTCGATGCGCCGACTGACGCGCCGGAATCGATCCGTACCGCGGCGCACGGGCGTCGCCGCGCCGCGCGGGCCGACCGACCCCGCGCGCACACCGCTGAACCCCTCCGCGGACAGTTCGCGGTGCAGCACCGAGGCGAGCCACCGCCAGCGCAGATCCACGACCTCGGCCAGCGCGAAGGGAAAGAGGAACGCGAGAAGAGTCTGCACCTCCGGTACGTCGTCGCGTCCCGTCCCCCAGACCCCCAACGCACCGCCCGTCAAGAGCGGCACGGTCAACACCGCTGCCAGCACACCGCACAGCGTGAGCGCGCCCGCCGCCACCACGCGGCGGGGGGCCGCCTCCGGCACACGTCCTCCGGCCACGTCGGAGAGGCCGACGAACAGAAAGGGCACCAGCCACAGCAGCACAAGACCTTGGGTGAGGAGACCGAACGCACCCCACAGGAGCAAGGTCACCGCCGCGAAGCCGGCCTCCACGCGCCGCGCTCGGAGCGCGTGGGCGAGCACACACGCCATGTCGGCGCCCGGCGAGGGGGCCACGAACCGTTCCTCGCGGACGTAGAGCTCCTCGATCACCGCGGCACGGAACGACGGATCACGATAGACACCGACGCAGAGCAGCCGGGTGGCCGTACTCGCAGTGGCTCGACTCAAACCGCCCCACCATCCCCCCACCGCGATTCAACCACGGCGTGGCGACCCTCGTGGGGGCGTGACCCTGACACGCGCAAACACAGAAAGCCGTCTTCTCAAGGATGAGAAGACGGCTTCCGACTCGCCGAAGCAAAGTCGGGACGACAGGATTTGAACCTGCGACCCCTTGACCCCCAGTCAAGTGCGCTACCAAGCTGCGCCACGTCCCGCTGGCGTCTGACCTGGGGTTTCCCCCGGCTGAACGCGCATGAGAACAATACCGCACTCCGGGAGGTGGTCACCAACACCATTCCGCGCTTGACCTCAACCATGGTTGATGTTGAACGCTCGGTGCCATGACGAACACGACCGCCGCACCGGCCGCCGACCGCCGGGCCGCATCCGCCCCCGACCTCCGGGATCTGCCGCGTCTGATCGCCCTGATGACCGGGGACGAGAAGCACGCGCCCGCCGCCCATTCCACACTCGACGCCCTGTGGGTGCTCTACAACAGGGTGCTCCGGGTCACACCGGACTCGGTCGACGACCCCGAGCGGGACCGCTTCCTGCTCTCCAAGGGGCACGGGCCGATGGCGTACTACGCGGTCCTCGCCGCCCACGGCTTCTTCGGCGAGGAGCTGCTGCCCGGCTTCGGGGCGTACGACTCACCGCTCGGGCATCACCCGGACCGGCTGCTGGTGCCGGGGGCGGAGATCGGCAGCGGGTCGCTGGGGCACGGGCTGCCGCTCGCCGTCGGGACCGTCCTGGGTCTGCGGGCCCAGGGCCGCACCGATCCCCGGGTGTGGGTCCTGATCGGCGATGCCGAGCTGGACGAGGGCAGCAATCACGAGGCCATCGCCCACGCGGGCCCGGCCGGGCTCGAACAGCTGCACACGCTGGTGATCGACAACGCCTCCGCCACCCACGGCTGGCCCGGCGGCATCGCCTCCCGCTTCGCCTCCGCCGGATGGGCGGCGATGACCGTGGACGGCCGGGACCACGAGGCCCTGTACACGGCGTTCACCGCGCCCCACCCGGGCAAACCGCTGGCCGTCGTCGCCCGCGTCGACCCCAAGAACTGACCGCAGCAGACCGAGACCCTCGGGAGGGACCCTTCATGGACACCATGCGTGACCGATTCATCAGCACCGCCTCGCGGCTCCTGGACGAGGAGCCCCGGCTGGCCGTGGTGCTCGCCGACATCAGCGCCGACGGTTTCGCCCCGGCCCGGCGCGCCCACCCGGACCGGGTCGTCAACGTCGGCATCCGGGAACAGCTGCTGGTCGGGGCCGGGGCGGGGATGGCGCTGACGGGCATGCGGCCGATCGTGCACACCTTCGCCAGCTTCCTCGTGGAGCGCCCGTTCGAGCAGGTCAAGCTGGACTTCGGGCACCAGGGGGTGGGCGGGATCCTGGTGAGCGCGGGCGGCTCGTACGACTGGCCTGCCGGTGGCTTCACCCACATGGCCCCCGGTGACGTCGCGCTGCTGGACACGCTCGACGGCTGGACCGTGCAGGTGCCGGGCCATCCGGACGAGGCCGAGGCCCTGCTGCGGGAGTCGGTCGCGGGCGACGACCGGGTGTACGTACGCCTCTCCCTCCAGGCGAACCGGGAGGCGCGGGCGGTGGGCGGCGCGGGCGGGTTCACCGTGGTGCGCCGAGGGCGGCGCGGGACCGTGGTCGCGGTCGGGCCCATGCTCGACAACGTGCTCGCCGCCACCGAGGGGCTCGATGTGACCGTGCTGTACGCGACGACCGTGCGGCCGTTCGACGCCGCGGGGGTGCGCCGGGCCGCCGGCGCCGCCGCGACCGCGGACGTGGTGCTCGTCGAGCCGTATCTCGCGGGCACCTCCGCCGCGGCGACGGGCGAGGCGCTCATGGACCTGCCGCACCGGGTGCTCGGGCTGGGCGTGGGCCGCGCCGAGCTGCGCCGGTACGGGCGGATGGAGGAGCACCTCGCGGCCCACGGCCTGGACCCGCAGGGCCTGCGGGCACGGATCACG
>MUNB01000196.1 GCA_002154345.1 Streptomyces griseus | reverse complement strand
GCCAAATACCTGGCCGCCCGTCCCGCCCCGGTGGCATCCTGGCCGGGTGAACGGACCCGAGATCACCCTCGAAGTAGCCTCTGAGCTGCGGCTCTTCGTCCCGCACGACCGCCGCGGCGGGCCCACGCCCGTCGTCACGGACGGCTCCTCGACCCTCGGCCATGTCATCGAATCCCTCGGCGTCCCGCTCACCGAGGCCGGAACGCTCCTGGTGAACGGCGCCCCGGTGGCCCGCGCCCATGTGCCGGGCCCCGGCGAGCACGTCGAGGTGCGTGCCGTGGAACGCCCGCAGCGGGTGCCCGGCGCGCCGCTGCGCTTCCTCCTCGACGTCCATCTCGGCACACTGGCCCGCCGGTTGCGGCTGCTGGGCGTCGACGCGGCCTACGAGAGCGAGGACATCGGCGACCCCGCCCTGGCCGCCCTCTCGGCACGGGAGCGGCGTGTGCTGCTCTCCCGGGACCGCGGGCTGCTGCGCCGCCGCGAGATCTGGGCGGGCGCATACGTCTACAGCGACCGCCCCAAGGAGCAACTCCGCGACGTCCTCGGCCGGTTCGCTCCGGTGCTGGACCCGTGGACCCGCTGCACCGCGTGCAACGGCACCCTGACCGGGGCCGCCAAGGACTCCGTGAGCCCGCTGCTGGAGCACGGCACGCAGCAGGCGTACGACGTGTTCGCCCAGTGCACGGAGTGCGAGCGGGTCTACTGGCGCGGCGCCCACCACGGCCACCTGGAGACGATCGTGTCCGAGGCGGTCCGCGAGTTCGGGGGCGCGGCGGCGTAACGGCGTGACCGTGGAGCGGCGTAACCGCGTGACCGCGAAAACCCGCCGCTCGGAAGCGTCGGAACGTCACAGCGTCACAGCGTCACAGCGTCAGAAGGCGTACGGGTCGCCCGTCGAAGGCGCCAGCACCGTGTGCGTGTCGTTCCCGGAGTCCGCGTCGCGCGCGCCGCCGCTCCACACCGTGTCGACCCGTACAACCACCTCGGCCGGGCGGCCGGCCAGCCGCAGGTCCAGCGCGGTCCGCCGGGCCGGGCCGTCCTTGGCCAGCGCGCCCGTCTCGCACAGCACCGCCGCCCTGCCGCCCCACAGGCAGCCCGCCGGAAGCTGCTGCCGTACGGCCAGCGGCTCGGAGAACCGCAGCCGCACCGTCGAGGCGGACACATCGGCGGGCCCCCGGTTCGCGGTCCGCAGCCGGATCTCCAGCTGGTCGCTCCAGAAGGCGACGTGCCCGCGATGGACGACGTCCGCCTCGGAAGCGACGGACGCGGCGGAAGCGGCGGGCACGGCAGGCTCGGCGAGAGCGGCGGGAGCAGCCGGGGCCGCAGGCTCGGCGGCGAAGGTGACGGGGTCGATGTCCGCCACCACCGCCGACCACGCCACCGGCACCGCCGTCGCGGCCGGCACGGTCGTCGCCGCGGCCACGGCGACGGCGACGGACAGCGGCATCAACAGTCTTCGGCTCAGCATCAGCATGCCCGGAACATACCGATGACACCGATTAGTCCGATGAACGTACCGCCCTGACGCGCTCTCCCCCACCCGCACAGCCCACGGCCACTCGGCCCACGGCCGCCCCGCGCACCGGGGCACCCGGCGACGCCTGCCTATCCTTGCCCCGTACCCGATCAGCAGCCGCCCGAGGAGATCCGCCATGGCCGCCACCCCCATCGCCGTCATCACCGGCGCGAGCAGCGGCATCGGCGCCGCGACCGCCCGTACGCTGGCCGCCGCCGGCTTCCGGGTCGTGCTGACCGCCCGTCGCAAGGACCGCATCGAGGCGCTCGCCGCCGAGCTGACCGAGGCCGGTCTCCAGGCGACCGCCTACGCGCTGGACGTCACCGACCGGGCGGCGGTCGACGAGTTCGCCACCGCGTTCCGCTCCCTCGCCGTCCTCGTCAACAACGCGGGCGGTGCGCTCGGGGCCGACCCGGTAGCGACCGGCGACCCCGCCGACTGGCGCCAGATGTACGAGACCAACGTCATCGGCACCCTCAACGTCACCCAGGCCCTGCTGCCCGCCCTCACCGCGAGCGGCGACGGCACGATCGTGATCCTCTCCTCGACCGCGGCGCTCTCCTCGTACGAGGGCGGCGGCGGTTACGTGGCGGCCAAGCACGGCGAACACGTCCTGGCCGAGACCCTGCGCCTGGAGATCGTCGGCACCCCGGTCCGCGTCATCGAGGTGGCCCCCGGCATGGTCAGGACCGAGGAGTTCGCCACCACCCGCTTCCGCGGCGACACCGAGAAGGCCGCCAAGGTCTACGCGGGCGTCGACGCCCCGCTGACCGCCGAGGACGTGGCCGACACGATCGGCTGGGCCGTCACCCGCCCCAGCCACGTCAACATCGACCTCCTGGTGGTCCGCCCGCGCGCCCAGGCCTCCAACACGAAGGTCCACCGCACCCTGTGAGCCGGTGAGCCGGTGAGCGAAGGGGCCCGGGACCGGCGTACCGGTCCTGGGCCCCTGGCATGCCGCGCCTCGGGCTCAGCCCACCGTGAACGTCGTCAGGACCGCCGCGTGGTCCGTGGGCCACGCGTTGCCCGCCTGGTCCGGCACCGGCTTCGGGTCGCCCTCGACGAAGGACACCGACTCCTTCACGGTCAGCTTGGCGCCCGCGTAGTCGATGAAGTCGATCCGGTCCTGCGGCTCGTCGACGCCCGTGGAACCGTCGTGCTTCGGGTAGACCGGCGACCAGGTGGTGCCGGGCACCGTCGCCGGGTCCGGGTTGGCCTCCCGGAAGGAGTCCTTCAGACCGGCGTCCTCGAAGATCTTGGTCACCGGCCAGTCCACCTGTCCGTAACCGCAGTGGCTGTCCTTGGTCGCCTCGGTCCAGTCCAGGTGCGAGGGCGTGTTGAAGTCGCCGACGAGCAGCACCGGCGTCTCGTCCGCGGCGGCGATCTTCGGCGCGAGGTCCTTGGCGATGGCCTCGGCCTGCGGGGTGCGCCCGGACTGCGCCTCCCGCAGGAAGATCTCCTCGACCGGCATCTCGTCGAAGCAGGCGTCGTACGGGCCGTACGGGTCGTAGCCGAGGTGCGCCGTCCAGAGTTCGACCTCCTGGCCGGTGGCCTCGTCGATCCGGATGCGGACGCCCGCCGCCGCCTGGCTGGTCTCCACCTCCGAGCTGAACGGGAAGCGGCTGATGATGCCCAGGTCGGCGTCGGACTGCCAGTGGTCCCAGCCCAGCTCCTCCGCGAGCTCCTTCGCCGAGTGCCCGGAGGTCTCCTGGAGCCCGACCACGTCGGGCCGGTGCTTCTTGATCACGTCGAGCTGCTTGGCCAGCCCGTCGTCGACCTTGGCACCGCCGTGCCACAGGTTCAGGGTCATGACGCGCAGCTCGCTCGCGGCGGCCGGCCTGCCGGGCTTCTTGGCCTCGTCGGGCCGGTCCGCCGGACCGGCGACCGCCACGGCCGCGGTCGCAGCGAGGGCGACGGCCGCTCCGGTGGCGGACAGGAACACACGGCGCTTGGCACTCACTGGTTGCTCACTCCTTCACTTACACCTTCGGGGACGGGACGACGGCTCGCTCGGCGACGAGCACGGGGTTCTCGTGCGGGGTGATCGTGCAGCGTGCTCCCGGCGTCAGCGCGGTCGCCTCCCAGCTGGGCAGGTCGGCCTTGCACGCGACGCCGGAGTCGGTGGTGAGGTGCAGCCGGGTGGTGGGGCCGAGGAAGGTCGCCACCCGTACGGTCGCGGGGGTGCCCGCCGCGTCGTCCGCGGCGCCGACCGCCAGCCCCTCGGGGCGCAGCAGTACGTCGACCTCGGCGCCGACGGCGGGGGTCGCGCCGTGGATGGGCAGCCGCCGCCCGAACAGCTCGACGATCGCGCCGTCCCGGACGGTGCCCGGCAGCCGGTTCATGGTGCCGACGAACTCGGCGACGAAGGGCGTGGCCGGGCGTTCGTACAACTCGCTCGGGGCGGCGCACTGTTCGAGCCGGCCGTCCTTCATCACGGCGACGCGGTCCGCCATGGACAGCGCCTCCTCCTGGTCATGGGTGACGAAGACGGTGGTGATGCCGAGGTCCAGCTGGATGCGCCGGATCTCCTCGCGCAGCGTGAGCCGCACCTTCGCGTCGAGCGCGGACAGCGGCTCGTCGAGGAGCAGCACCTTGGGCGAGATGGCCAGGGCGCGGGCGAGCGCCACGCGCTGCTGCTGGCCGCCGGACAGCTGGTGCGGATAGTGGCCCTCGCGGCCGGGCAGCCCGACCAGCTCCAGCAACTCCCCCGCCCGCCGCCTGCGTTCGGCGGCGGCCCGGCCCCGTACCCGCAGGCCGTACGCGATGTTCTCGGCGGCCGTCATGTTCGGGAAGAGGCTGTACGACTGGAAGACCATGCCGATGTCACGGCGGTGGGCCGGGACCGAGGTGACGTCCTGGCCGTCCATCAGCAGCTCACCGCCGTCGGCGCTCTCGAAGCCCGCGACGATGCGCAGCGCGGTGGTCTTGCCGCAGCCGGAAGGCCCCAGCAGGGCGACCATCTCGCCCGGGGCGATGTCCAGGTCGAGTCCGTCGAGGGCGACCGTGGAGCCGAACTTCCGGCGCAGTTGCTTGAGTTGCACGGGGACGGTCATGACACGGTCTTCTTTCGGTTCTCGCGGTTCTCGCGGACGGAGCCCGGGCGCGTACGACGGCGGCTGCGGCCACCGGCCAGGGTGGTGAGCAGGAGCAGCAGCCCCCAGGTGATCAGCAGGCTGAGCATCGCGGCCGCCACCGACAGCTGGGCCTCGGAGTCCTTGATCTCCACCATCCACACGGAGAACGGGCGGTAGGAGAGGACGGAGGCGACGGTGTACTCGCCGAGCACCATGGCCAGGCTCAGCACGGCCCCGCCCACCACGGCGGTCCGCAGATTCGGCACGATCACCTGCCACAGCGTCTGCAGCCGGGACGCGCCCAGGCTGCGGGCGGCCTCGACGAGGGTGCGCAGATCGACGGCGCGCAGCCCGGCGTCCAGCGAGCGGTACAGGAACGGCAGCGACATGACCGTGTAGACGAGCACGAGGATCAGCGGGAAGTCCTCGTCCCGCAGCACCTGGAAGGTCATGTACAGCGGGGTGTCGGCCAGGTCCTGTTCCCAGGACAGCACCGTGGTGACGCCCGCGACCAGCGCGATCGGCGGCACGACCAGCGGCATCATGCACAGGATCTCGACGATCCGGCGCAGCCTCGGCAGATACAGCGAGACCGCGACCAGCGTCGGCACCATCAGCAGCAGCCCGCAGACGATGGTGGCCAGACCCAGCCGCACCGAGAGCATCAGGCTGGTGGTCAGCCCCTCGGTGCCGAGCCCCCGCGTGTACGCGTCGAAGCTGATGCCCTCGACCTCGTTGACGCTGAACCAGACCGAGGCGCCGATCGGAACCAGGAAATACAGCGCGGCGAGCGGCAGGACGACGCCCCGCGAGGTCAACTTCATCCGAGCCATCGGGTGCTCCTGCGCTGCAGCGGTATCTGTACGGCCATCACGAGCAGCGCGATCACGACCATGTTGAGGCTCATGGCGAGGGCGAGGTTCTCCTGGCCCACCAGGACGTTGCCGTTGAGGGCGTTGGCGATCTGGATGGTGATCAGCGGCTGCGAGGAGCCGACCATCACGGCGGCGGTGGCGTGCGAGGCGAACGCCGTGCCGAACATCAGCACCGCGCCGCCGAGCAGCGACGGGGTCAGCACCGGGATGCCGACGTGCCGCCAGTACTGCCCCCGGGTCGCCCCGCAGGACGCGGCGGCCTCCTGCCACTGGGAGCGCAGACCGTCCAGCGCGGGCAGCACGGTCACCACCATCAGCGGCACCATGAAGTAGAGGTAGGCCAGCACCAGGCCGGTGAAGCTGTAGAGGCTGAAGCCCGTCCGGTCCAGGTGGAGCAGCTGGGTCACCGTGCCGGTGGTGCCGAGCGTCGCGATGAAGGCGAACGCGAGCGGCGCACCGGAGAAGTTGGCGAGCACCCCGCTGGCCGAGACGACGACGCCCCGCAGCGCCGGGCGCGGCGAACTGACGACGGCCTGCGCGATCAGGGTGCCGATCACGGTCGCCAACAGGGCGGTCACGAGCGAGAGTTCGACGCTGCCGGCGAGCCCGGTCGCGTACGCCCCCGACAGCGATCCGCCGACGTTCTCCGTGGAGAAGCGGCCCTCGCCGCTCGCCGGGTCGACGACGGTGAACGCCCCGTACACCATGGTCCCGGCGGGCAGCCCGAAGCACACCGCGAGGAACGCGAAGAAGGGAACGACGACGGGCCACCGGTGCCGCCGCGCGCCACGGCGGCGGCGGCCGCCGTCCCGTACCGGAGGCACGGGGCCGGCGGGAGCGGCCGGGCCCGCCGCGGGCGCGGAGGCCGCCAGGACGGCGGCTCCGCTGCCCGCGGGGGAGGGTGCGGTCTGGTCGGCCATGCTCAGCTGACCGCCTTGCCCCAGCCCTGGACGACCGTCTCCTTGGCCTTGGCCTCCTGCTCCACGGTCGGCTCCTTCGGCGTTCCGTGGACCTCGGGGATCTTGGCCAGGGCGGCGTTGTCGGCGGTGCCGTCCTTCTTCATCGCGTCCAGGAGCGCCGGGCGGGAGAAGCCCTTGAGCCAGATGTTCTGGCCCTCGGGGCTGTAGATGAACTCCAGCCACAGGCGGGCGGCGGCCGGGTGCGGGGCGTACTTGTTGACGCCCTGGTTGTAGTAGCGCGAGTACAGGCCGTCGGAGGGCACCGCGACCTGCCAGTCGACGCCCTTGGCCGCCAGCTTCTGGCCGTACCCCAGGTTCAGGTAGTCCCAGTCGATCGAGATCGGCGTCTCGCCCTGCTGGATGGTGGCGAGCGTCGACTTCGCGGGCACGAAGTTGCCCTTCTTCTTCAGCTGCTGGAAGAAGTCGAGACCGGGCTGCGCGTCGTCCAGGGAACCGCCGTTGGCCAGCGACGCGGCGACGACCGCGGCCAGCGCTGAGCTGGACTCGGTCGGGTCGCCGTTGAGCGCGACCTTGTTCCGGTACTCGGGCTTGAGCAGGTCCGCGAACGTCTCGGGGCAGTTCTTCACGGCCTTGGCGTCGCAGCCGATGGAGATGAAGCCGCCGTAGTTGTTCATGAAGGAGGCGTCCGGCTGCTTCTGCGCGTCCGGAATGCCCTTCCAGCCCGCGACCCTGTACGGCGCGAGCAGGCCCTGCTTCTTGGCGTCCTGCATGTACGAGGTGCCCAGGTCCAGCGCGTCCACGGCCCGGTCCTGGCCCTTGCGCTTGGCCGCGGCGTTCAGCGCGCCCTGGCTGCTGCCGCCCGGGTCCTCGTTGTTGACCTCGATGGCGTACTTCTTCTCGAAGGCCGCGATCATCTCGCCGTAGTTCGCCCAGTCCGGCGCGAGGGCGTAGACGTTGAGCTTGCCCTCCTTCTCCGCCGCCGCGACGAGCTTCTCCATACCGCCGAGGGCCGCGGCCGACTCCGCCTTCGCGGCCTTGCTGTTCTTCGCACCCTCGTCGTCGGGTGCGGAGCCACAGCCGGTGGCCACCAGGGCGGTGAGGCCGGCGAGGGCCGCGGCGGTCAGGACGCGGCGGGGATGGTGTGCCTTCACGATGCGTACTCCTGGGTCTGCGGCGAGCCACCTGTATGGACAAGCCATCGTCAGTAAGCCAGGTGAAGCTAGCAGCCAAGTGAGCGACGGGTAAAGCTTTATGGAGATAAAAAGTGCAGGTCAGAAGCGTTATCAAGACGTAGGTTTACCTACTCTCAAACCGGTTAGACGCAGGGTTCGCACTTCGGGCCCCGCCACCCAAGGAACACCGATTGCGCGCAGTTCCAAGATGCGTCGCACCCCGCGCGGATGACATGATCGTCCCTGCTCACCCGGACCGCGCCGCGCGTCCGGCGCACCCCACGGAAGCCCCAAGGAGAGACGTGACCCGACGGCACCAGCAGATCGCCGAGGAGCTGCGCCGCGCCATCGCCGAAGGCGTCCACCCCGTGGGCTCCGAGCTGCCGTCCGAGTCCGAACTCGCCCTGGCCCACGGCGTGTCCCGGGGCACCCTCCGCCAGGCCTTCGGCACGCTCCAGTCGGAGGGCCTGATCGGCTCCCGGCAGGGCGCCCG
>MUNB01000195.1 GCA_002154345.1 Streptomyces griseus | reverse complement strand
CTGCTCATCGCCCTAGTGGCGAGCACGGCGGTGCCCGCCACTAGGGCGATGAGCAGGGCATACCCCTGGCGCCTGGGCATGTGCGGTGTTTCTCCTTGTGATGATCGTGCTGGTCCCATGATGCGACAGGCCGTCGGGAACTCGACGTGCGGCCCGGGAGTAGGGGAGGTAGGGACAATGCGTACGTCACGGGGGCGAGACGTACGCGGACGGGTGGAGCGGATGGAACGGACCGGATCCGGCGAGCAGGAGCAGGACGCGGTGGCGGCGCTGCCATCGGGGCGAGAGCGGGAGGAGGAGCGGGGGACGACGGCGGGCGCGGGCCCGCTGGCCTCGTTCGCGTACACCGCCGCCGACGAGGAGAAACAGCGCGGCGTACGGCGCATGAAGCTCACGGCCACCGGCCTCCTTCTGCTCGTCGCGCTCGTGTACGTCCTGGCCACCTGGGCGAAGAACTCAGGCGTGGGGGGCTGGCCGGGCTACGTTGCGGCGGCTGCCGAGGCGGGGATGGTGGGCGCGCTGGCGGACTGGTTCGCCGTGACGGCGCTCTTCCGGCGCCCGCTCGGCCTGCCCATTCCGCACACGGCCATCATCCCCACCAAGAAGGATCAGCTAGGACAGTCCCTCGGTTCCTTCGTTGGCGAGAACTTTCTCTCCGGGGACGTCATTCGTGACCGAATTCACGCTCTGGGGGTCGGCCGGAGGCTCGGCGTGTGGCTCGCGGAGCCGGCCCACGCGGACCGGGTCACCGCCGAGCTCGCGACGGCGCTGCGCGGTGCGCTGACGGTCCTTCGGGACTCCGATGTGCAGGCGGTGGTCGGCGAGGCCATCACCCGGCGCGCGGACGCGGTCGAGGTCGGCCCGGGCCTCGGCAAGATGCTGGAGAAGGTCGTCACGGACGGCGGTCACCGCAAGGTCGTCGACCTCGTCTGCGTACGGGCGCACGACTGGCTGGTGGAGCACGGCGACTCCGTGATGAACGCGGTCCAGGGCGGGGCGCCCGGCTGGACGCCGAGGTTCGTGGACAAGCGGGTGGGGGAGCGGGTCTACAAGGAACTGCTGCGGTTCATCACGGAGATGCGGGACATGCCGGAGCACCCGGCGCGCGGCTCGATCGACACGTTCCTGACCGACTTCGCGGCCGACCTCCAGAGCGACGCCGACACCCGGGCCCGGGTGGAGCGGCTGAAGTCGGAGATCCTGGGCCGCGGCGAGGTCCAGGACGTCATCGCCTCGGCCTGGTCCTCCGTCCGCACGATGATCCTCTCGGCGGCGGAGGACGAGCGCAGCGAACTGCGGCTGCGCGCCCGCGCCTCGCTGATGTCGCTGGGCGCCAGGCTGGCGAGCGACACACGGCTCCAGGGCAAGCTGGACGGCTGGCTGGAGGACGCGGCGGTGTACGTGGTGACGACGTACCGCGCGGAGATCACCTCGCTGATCAGCGAGACGGTCGCGGGCTGGGACGCGGACCAGACCTCGAAGAAGATCGAGGCGCACATCGGCCGCGACCTGCAGTTCATCCGGATCAACGGCACGGTGGTCGGCGCGCTGGCGGGCCTGGCGATCTACACGGTGTCGCACGCGCTGGGGGGCTGAGGCCTCGCGGGCCGGAGGTTCCGGGTGCGTACCCGTCCTGTCGTACGGGTACGCACCCGGCTTACGCGGGGGAGTTGCCCGGTAGTACGGGCGCGGGGCGGCGGGCGTTCAGCGCGGCGCGGGATTCTTTCCGGCCCGTGATGCAGGGCCGGAGCTGGACCGGATCCCTTCGGACGCCGGGCGGGCCCAGCGGTGGGCGGTCCGGTCCGGTGGACGCCGGGCGGGCCCAGCGGTGGGCGGTCCGTCGAACGCGGGGCGGGGCTCAGCGAGGGCGACCCGGCGTCCGGCGGGGATCAGCCGGCGGCGTCCCGGCTTCTGGCGGGGCTCAGCCGTGGGCGGCCCGGCGCCGATAGGGCTCAGCCGTGCGCGGCCCGGCGGGTGACGGCCCAGGACGCGGCCGCCACGCCGCCCGCGACGGCGAACACGGCGGGCCAGGCGCCGACCTTCTTGGCGAGCGGGTGCGATCCGGCGAAGGCGGCGACGTAGGCGACGCTCAGCCCGGCGGCGGCACGCGGCCCGGCCTGGCGGTTCCACTCGTACGCGGCGAGGGATCCGGCGGCGGCGAGCGCGACGCCGCCGAGCGGCCGCTTCCTGGTCCACCGGGCGACGCCGTAGCCCCCGATGAGCCCGCTCGCCGCCACCGCCGCTGCCGGTACGTTCGCCATCGCCGCCACCTTCGCTTTCCTGTGAGTCATCGGCCGAGCCGTCGGTATATCTGTGGTTGGCTCCTCCGCCCGAGGCTAGCGTTCGGGGCGACGCGGCCGGTGGGCGGTCCGGGGGAGGCGGGGGTTCCGGGTGGGAGTGGGCATGAGGACGACCACGGTGACGGTGACGGTCCCGGGCGAGGACGCCGGAGGAGCGGCCGGGGCAGGGGCGGCGGCCGGCCCCGTACGTCTCTTCTGCACCGACCACGGCGGCGAGGGCCCGCCCCTGTTCCTGCTGCACGGGCTGGCAGGGCACTGCGGCGAGTGGGACGCGCTGGCGGCCCGGTTCGCGGCCACGCACCGGGTGATCGCCTTCGACGCCCGGGGCAGTGGGGCGAGCACCCGCCGCCCCGGTGACGTGACGCGGGCGGCGCATGTACGCGATGTCCTCGCCGTCGCGCGCCGCTTCGGTCTGGCCGGCCCGGACACGGTGCTGGTCGGCCAGTCGATGGGCGGCCTCACCGCACTGCTGACGGCGGCGGCGCACCCCGAGCTGTGCCGTGCGCTGATCCTGATCGAGGCGGGACCGGCGGGCCCGAGCCCGGGGCTGCCGGAACAGATCGGGCGCTGGCTGGACTCCTGGCCGGTGCCGTTCCCGGACGTGGCAGCGGCCGAGGCGTTCTTCGGCGGCGGCCCGGCCGGCCGGGCCTGGGCGGCGGGCCTCGCACCGGGCCCCGGCGGACTGCACCCCCGCGTCGACCGGGACGTGATGGTGGCCACGGTCCAGGAGAACGCGCACCGCGATCTCTGGGACGCCTGGGACCGGGTGCGGTGCCCGGTGCTGGTGGTACGGGGAGAGAACGGCACGATGAAGCCGGAGGAGGCGGAACGGATGCGGGCCCGCCACCCGGCGACACGGACCGTCGTGATCCCGGACGCCGGCCACGACGCCCACCTGGACAACACGGCCGAGGTGTACGGGGAGATGGCGGCCTACCTCGCTGTGATATCCGGCAGCGACCCGGGGTAGTGTCTGGACCCTTCGCACGAGGGGGGTCTCATGCTGTTCCGCAACACTGCCCGTACCCAAGGTCACCGTCCGGTACGAACGGGGTTGCGCGCAGGCGCACTTGCCGTGGTCGTGGCCGCGGCGTTGGTGTCCTGCACCCAAGCGTCGAGCGGTGGCGGCCCCGGCACGGACGTCCCGAACGCGGCGGCGGATCCGGCGGCTGCGGACGCCGCCCGGAGCGCCGAGAACGCGGACGCGGCCGAGCGGGAGGCGGGCGAGGCGGAGCCCACTGCCGCTCCCTCACCCGGCCCCGCACTGGTCCGCGACGCCTTCGCGACGCTCCAGGCGACGCTGAACGAGACCCGCACACCGGGCGCGGGCGACTGCGCCTACTTCCTCGGCCGGGTGACCCGGGAACTCACCGAGCTGGACGAGTCGATGCGCGCGGACACCAAGGGCCCCGGCCACTTCAAGAAGCCGCTCGCCGACATGAAGGTCCTGTTCGACAAGCTGGGCGACGACCGGTCCGAGGCGCATCTGGAGAAGCACTTCTCCGAGATCGTCGGCACCCGCGACGGCATCAACACCTGGATGCAGGACCACCCCGACGACTACCGCTGACCGCCCGCGGGCGCGGTGACGGTGAAGCGGACGACGGCGGTGGCGGCGGGGACCTCGCTCCCCTTCACGAGGACCTGGTACGTCAGCTCGTCCTCACCGGCGTACCCCTCCCTGGCGGTGTACGTGACCGTCGCCCCGGACACCGATGCGGAACCGTGGGCGGGCGCGGAGTCGATGTCCAGGGACAGTTCGGCCGGGTCGTAGGCGTCGAGCAGTCCCGCTCCGACTCCGCTCTCCAGGATGACGGAGTCGTTGTCGAGGACGTCCACGTCCAGGCTGTCGCCGGCGTCCACGTTCTGCTCGTCGTCGTCCATGAGGGCCAGTACCCGCTTCACGGAGGGCGACGAACCGGTCGACGCGGCACCCTCGTCCCCGCACCCCGCAAGGAGCAGCGCGAGCGCGCCCGCTCCGGCCGACACCTGTATCCGGAGGACGCCGCGCCGCGGCCGCCGTGTCTGCTTCCTCGTCTGCATGTGTTGCCCCCCAAGGCCGGACTACGTGCGGTGGAGCAGCCGATGCTCGCAGCGCGCGGCGGTGCGCATCAGGGGCATGAGGGAAGCGAAGCGGAATTGTGATGAGAGCGTGTACAAAGCATGGACGCGTAGATGAGTGAACGGTCTCAAGCGGCGGTCCGCCGACCCAGCAGCCGGCTCTGCTCCACCTTCAACGAGGTGAACCCCTCCCGCGCGTAGTCGGCGAGCTCCTGGCTCGGGAACGACACGACGGACAGGTGCTGGTCGAACCGGCCCTGCGCCCACCGGGCGGCGGTGATCTCGTAACCGGACACGTGGGCACACAGCTTGAGCAGAATCGGCGGCATCCCGGATTCGCGCAGCAGATCGGCGTGGGTGACCACGAGATCGCGCATGGCCCGGATGTTCGGCAGGAAGACGGTCGTCACCCACAGCCGCCACTCGGCGAGTTCCTCCTCGGTGGGCGGGTCCTCGTGGTCGAAGGGGGAGCGCCCGTCGGGCCGGACGTTGCGCTGGGCGAAGGCGTCGAAGGCGCGGCCGTTGGCCTCGGTGATGGCGAACAACGGCCCGTAGAAGTCGCTGAGTTGCCGGTTCACCCGCGCGAGCCGCTCGCTGCGCTGGGCGAGCCGCAGCCCGTTGAGGTAGGCCGCGACGTACCCGACGAAGGCCAGGGCGATGGTGACGACCAGAGCAATCATGGAGGGTGATGCTACTGAGGCGGAGGCGAGAGGCAACCGGGCCGACCGCCGAACTCCGCTCACAACTCTCCCCGCAACTCCCCGCACCACTTCCCTCACCACTTCCCTCACAGGAGGACACACCCATGCGCACGCTCTACGTCGTCACGCACCCGGAGGCGACGCATCACGTCGAAGGAGTCGTCGGGGGCTGGCACGACTCGCAGCTGACGCCCGAAGGCGTCCGTGCGGCGGCCGCGGTCGCCCGGGCGCTGCGGGACCGGATTCCGGACGGGGCCGAGGTGGAGCTGTACTCCTCGGATCTGCGGCGCACCCGGCGGACGGCGGACGCGGTGGCCGAACTGTTCGGTGTGCGGACGGTCCTGGACCGCAGGCTGCGGGAGAAGTCCTACGGCGAGGCGGAGGGAAGGCCACAGGAATGGCTCGACCGCCGCTTCGTCCCTCCGCCGGCGGTCGGGGAACGGATGGACCACGACGAGGGGGTACGGGGCGCGGAGACCAAGATGGTGTGGGCGCGGCGCGTCTACGCGGCCATGGACGAGATCCTGAGCAGCCCGTGCGAGCACCAGATCGTCGTGACGCACGGCGGCTCCCTGACGTGCGTCGTGGCGTCCTGGATCAGGATGCCGATCGAGGCGGCCGGTTACGCCGCCTTCCGGGCGCCCGCAGGCAGCATCACCACCCTGCGCGAGGACGACTTCTTCCACAACCGCCAGGTGGCCGGCCTCGGCGACACCCGCCACCTCGACCGGGCAGCGCGCCTCCCCAGAACCTGAAGGTAAAGCCCTTCCTCCCCGCCTGCCGGACTCCAGTAGATTTCAGCGGTGAACGATCAACTGCCCAGCGGTGGCGTCGAGCTGTCACCCGACGAGATCGAGGCCCTGGACGCGAGGTGGTCGTCCTCCTGGACCCCGAGCGAGGTCGCACAGCGGCTGGCCGGGATCGGCACCCCCTGGTACGTGGCCGCAGGCTGGGCGCTGGACCTGTTCCGTGGCAGGCGGACGCGTACGCACGGGGACATCGAGATCGGGATTCCGCACGCGAGCTTTCCCGAGGTCCGCCGCCGCTTTCCCGGGTACGTCTTCGACGCGGCGGGCAGCGGCCGGATCTGGGAGGACGCCACACCGGAGGCGCTGGCCGCCGTCCATCAGACGTGGCTCCGCGACCCGGCCACCGGCGACTACCTGCTCGACGTGTTCCGGGAACCGCACGACGGCGACGTCTGGATCTGCCGACGGGACGAGGGGATCCGGCTCCCGTACGGCGAGATCATCCATCACGATCACGATGGCATCCCGTATCTGGCACCGGAACTGGTCCTGCTGTTCAAGGCCAAGCACGCCCGCGAAAAGGACCGGAGAGACTTCGAGGCGACCGTCCCGCACCTGACCCGGACGCAACGCGGGACCCTGGCCGAACTACTGGCCCGGGTGCACCCGGGCCACGCCTGGCTCAAGGCCCTATGACGGTTGACGTCCGACGTCGGACAGATGCACGGGTCACCTGCGTCACCGATGGCCCGGCAGGACGACTCGGGCGACGACGGGCAGATGGTCGCTGCCGGTGGCGGGCAGGGTCCGGATGTGGCCGACGACGGCGGAGCGGGCCATGACCTGGTCGATCCGGGCCACTGGAAGGGCGGCGGGAAAGCTGAGGGCGAACCCGCGCTCGGCGACGTTCAACCGCGAGGTGAGTGGCCTCAAACCCCGGTCCTCCACAGCCCCGTTGAGGTCCCCGAGCAGAATGACGGTCTCGACGCTTTCGTCCGCGATGGCGCGCCCCAGCAGCGCGGCGCTCTCGTCCCGCCGCTGGGAGGCGAGCCCGCCCGCGCCGACCCGGACGGAGGGGAGGTGGGCGACGTACGCGGCGACGTCCCCGTACGGAGAACGGACCACCGCCCGCACACCACGGCTCCACCCCTCCTCGATGCTCGGGGGCTTGATGTCGACGAGCCGCGCGCCGCTGAGCGGGTACTTGGACCAGAGCCCGACGGTGCCGCGTACGACGTGATGCGGATAGTCCGACGCAAGGGCCTTCTCGTACACAGCCAGTTGCGGATCCACCAGCTCCTCCAGCGCGACGAGATCGGCCCCCACGTCACTCAGCGCCCGGGCGGTCGCCGCCGGATCACGGTTCTCATCACTGACGTTGTGCTGCACGACGACAAGCTCCCGCCCGCCGGCCGCCTCGGCGGGCAGCAGCAACCCGCCGAAGAGGTGCACCCAGGCCCCCACGGGCAGCAGCACCGCCACCAGGGCGACGGCGGAGCGCCGCCACAGGGCGAGCCCCAGCAGTACGACGACGAGGAGTCCGGCCCAGGGGAGGAAGGACTCCAGCAGACTGCCGATCCGCCCGGGCCGGTTGGGCACAACGCGATGGAGGGCCACCACCCCGGCCACCACCACGGCGACCACGGCGAGGGCCCGCCCCCCGCCCCACGAGGTCGGCCCGGCAGCCGTCACCGACCTCGCTCCACCGCGCACCCGCTGCTTCACCATGCGTTCCATCCCGTTCGGTTGTCTTTCCTAGGACGGGCTGCGGGGTGAATCAGTTCTCGGGTTTGATCTTCGAGGACAGGTAGAACACCCCCGCCGTCGCCGCGATGAAACCACCGGCGAGCTCTTCGTGGCCCTGGAAGTAGGCGACGGGGATACCGATGGCGCACGCTGCTCCGACCAGGTCGACGACGCGCCCGACGAACCGGCGGATGCGGCCCGGCGCCGGAGCGTGATGGGGGTTCGGCGGGCTTCCCCAGTAGGGAAAGGGCCCCGGCCTGGGCTTCCAGCCCTCCTCCCGGAGCAGCAGGAACTCCGGGTGGTGGCGGGCGTAGCCCAGGCGCCGGGGCGCCAGGCCCCGCCACGGCAGCCAACCGTGCCTGACGGCGAGCCAGACGATCCCCGGCAGACAGGCGACGACCGCCCAGACGGCCGCGACCGTCCGCTCCGCGCCCGAAGCCGCCAGGATGCCGAGGAGACGGTCCAGCTGACCACTGGCCGCGTAGGCGATCAGCCCGGCGATGGAGAGCGCCGCCACGGACAGCTCGATCTGATGCCCGGTGTGACAGCGGGCGCAGCGTGGCACGTGCACGACTTCCTGGCGCCATGTGGTGCGCAGGACGATGATCCATGGGGTCATGGCCGTGTCGGCGCCCCGGTGCAGACCCATGACCCGGTCATGCCGCGACGCCGGTGTGGCACTCCCGCAGAACCAGCACTCCCGCACCACGAGCTCTCCCCCTACGACCAGTTGCGCTGGTCGGACCCGGCGAGCGAGCGGGCCGGACCTCTTCCCCGCCGTCGCTGCCATGGGCTGTTGCGCACCCAGCACTGGGCGGCATCCTAGGTGCAGTTCCCGGACCCGGCAGGTGAATAGCAGCCAACGACGCACGGCAGCACCCGGGTTGTGAGTACAGGTCGCACGGATCTTCGGTGTGGTGACCCGGCGAGCCCGCGCGATACGGTGACGAGGTCATCACGCTTTGTGTGCGTACGCGCGCACAAGGCAGCCCCCGGAGGTGCGTCAACACCACCCGAGGGCCTACACCCCCAGTGGAGCGGACCCACCAGAAATGCTCCGCCATGTTATCGCGCCCTCTTCGGGCTGGACCAAAGCCCCGCACACGGTCGTACGCGACCGGCGGATGAGCAGTAACGCGAAGATCCTCATCCTGTACGTCCAGGGCCTCCCCGACTCCGCCACGGACCGCCCGCTCGGCGAACTGGCGCGGAAGCTGGACATGAAGGGCCGCCCGTACCAGCAGGCCAAGAAGCAACTGGTGGAGCACGGTTACGTGCATGAGTGGCGGACCCAGCGCGAGGACGGGCTCTGGACAACGGCCCAGCTGTTCACGAACACACCGCTGACGGGCGCGGAGGCCAGGACTGTGTGGGCGACGCTGGAGCCGGACGCGGAGCGCTCGCCGGGTGTGCGGTATCCGACGGTCGGTGAACCGGCTCCTCGGACGGTCGGTGGCTATAAACCCGAGGAAGACCACAGTGATAAGACCACTCCCCACCCACCCTCCGAAGCGGAGCGCGAGCGGGAACGGGTGACGCACTCGGACCCCGACCCGGTGGAAGCGGCCCCGGCCTCTGAACCGGCGGTGGTTTCGGCGGGGGCGGCCCCGGCCCCTGGACCGGCCGGGGCGGCCCGGGCCCCTGAATTGGCTGGGGCGGGCCTGGAACCTCCCCAGGCCGAGGGGCTCCGGGCCGAGGGGGTCCCGGCCGAAGCGGCCCCAAGGTTCGCCCCGGCCGAAGCGCCCCCGGCACCGCACCCCACCAGCCAACTGGCCAGGGCCGAACGCCTGCTGCTGTCCCTGCGCCACACGCGCCGCGATCTGTTGCTGGGCGTCCGCGAGGCCCGCGTGCTGGCGGTGGAGGCCGTGAAGTGGCTGGAGGGCGGCCTGCCGGAAGGGGACCTGCGCCAGGCGCTCCTGGCCGACCCGCCCGAGAACGGGGTGCGCTCGGCGGTCGGCTTCCTGCGCCATCGCCTGATCCAGAAATGCCCGGTGACCCCGCTGCCGGCTCCGCCTCCGCCGCCCCCGGCCAGGGAGCTGATCGCGTGCGCGGGCCCGGGGGAGGAACACGCCTTCCGCCCGCTGGGCGACGAGGCGGAGTGCGTGGACTGCCGCCGGGGGACGGCGTACGCGAGCTGGATGGTCGACACGGACACGTACGAGTTCCCCGAGGACATGACCTGGCGGCAACGCGTGGCGGCGGTCCGAAAGGCGGACGCGCTCCGCGCCGACGCACGCTCACTCCAGGATGACGCGGGCGACGACGGGCAGATGGTCGCTGCCGGTGGCGGACAGGGTGCGGATGTGGCCGACGGTGGCGGAGCGGGCCATGACCTGGTCGATCCGGGCCGGTGGGAAGGCGGCGGGGAAGCTGAAGGCGAACCCGCTCTCGGCGACGTCCAACTGTGAGGTGAGGGGGCTCAACCCCCGGTCCTCCACAAATCCGTTGAGATCCCCGAGCAGAATCACCGTATCGACGGGCTCGTCGTCGATGGCGCGCCCCAGCAGCTCGGCGCTCTCGTCCCGCGAGGCGGACGCCCAGCCCACCCGCACCGACCCGTACGGAGGGGAGATGGGCGACGTACGCCGCGGCGTCTCCGTACGGGGAGTGGACCACGGCACGCACACCACGACTCCACCCCTCCTCAATGCTCGGGGGCCTGATGTCCACCAACCGCTCACCGCTGAGCGGGTGTTTGGACCACAGCCCGACGGTGCCTCGGACGATGTGATGCGGATAGTCGGCGGCGAGGGCCTTCTCGTACGCCGCCAACTGCGGGACCACCAACTCCTCCAGCGTGATGAGGTCGGCCCCGGCCCCGATGAGCGCACGGGCGGTACCCGCCGGATCGCGGTTCTCATCACTGGCGTTGTGCTGTACGACGACGAGCTCGCGCCCGCCGGCCTCTTCGGCGGGCAGCAACAGCCCGTCGAAGAGATGCACCCAGGCCCCACGGGCAGCAGCAGCGCCACCAGCGCGACGGCGGACCGCCGCACGAGGGCGACGACCAGCAGCACGACTACGAGGACGCCGACCCAGGGCAGAAAGGACTCCAGCAGACTGCCGACCCGTCCAGGCGAATTGGGTACGACCCGATGGAACGCCAGCCCCCGGCCACGACCACAGTGAGCCCGGCGAGCACCCGACCCCGCCGACCGCCTCCCGCGCCAGGCGCTACGGGCCTCGCCACCGACGCCACACCAGGGTCCGCTTGCTCCACCATGACTTCCCATCCGCTTGATCCCGCTTCACAGGACGCGTGACCAGGGCAAACGGGTTCCGATATTCCCTCGCGATCCAGGATGACCGCTGCTGAGTCGGCTCAGGAGTTATACCGATCGTTTTACCGTCCCGGTCTCCCAGAATTCCCTGCCGCATGACTTTGTAAAGTGAGGGCCATGGCGATGGGCGGGGCGGTGCGGCGGGTCATTGGTGACCGGTTCGAGTTGCTGGAGCGGCTCGGGGCCGGGGGGATGGGGTTCGTGTGGCGTGCACGCGATACGGAGCTCCATCGTGAGGTAGCGCTCAAGGAGGTGCGTCCGCTCGACCCCAGGATCGCGGAGAGCGGGTCGGGGGAAGCGGCGGTGTTGCGGGAGCGGGTGTTGCGTGAGGCCCGCGCGCTGGCCAGGCTGCGGCATCCGCATGTCGTGACCATCCACCACATCGTCACCGGACACGTGACCGACTTTCCGTGGCTGGTCATGGAGTTGGTGCCGGGCGGGTCCCTTGCGGACCGCCTGGAGCAGGGGCTGCTGTCGCCTGTTGAAGCGGCGAGGCTGGGGCGTGGCCTGCTGGCGGGGCTGGGTGCGGCGCACGCGGCGGGCATCCTGCACCGGGACGTGAAGCCGGCCAACGTGCTCATCCGCGAGGACGGCAGCCCGGTCCTCACTGACTTCGGTATCGCCGCGCTGGGCGAAACGAGCACGCTGACCGCCACCGGCGCGTTGATCGGGTCGCCCGAGTACATCGCCCCCGAACGTCTACGGGGCGAGGAGGGAAACCCCGCGTCCGATCTCTGGTCGCTCGGCATGCTGCTGTACGTCGCCATCGAGGGCACCCACCCGTTGCGCCGCGGCACGGTGCTGGCCACTCTCACCGCCGTCCTGGAGGTACCCGTACCGGCCCCCACCCGGGCCGGGCCTCTCGCTTCCGTGCTGATCGCTCTGCTCGACCGTGATCCCGGCGCCCGCCCGGACGCCGCGCAGCTGGACCGGCTACTGGCAGAGGTGGAGGCTGCGGAGAAGGTCGAGGCGCCGAAGGACGCGGCACCGCAGGGCCCCGGAACGACCATGGACGCCGGGCCCGAACAGGCCCGCGTTCGGCGGTCGTTGCCGCGAAGTCCCGGATCGGCGCCGCCCGCCCCTGGCTATTTCGACCTGCCGACGCGCTCGGCTCCCGCACCCGGTTCCGGCCCGGGTCCCGCCCCTGCCGACGCGAGCCCGGGCAAGGTCCAGGACGCGGAGGAGTCCTCGGACGCCGGCCCCGGACCGTCTGAGGCCGACACCGTCCTTCCGCTCCGGCCGCGGCGGTTCCGTCCGTCCAAGCGCATGGTCAGGGCGGCCGTCGCGCTGGTGCTGATCGGTGCCGGGCTGGCCTACCTGCCCGATCTGTTGGACGAGGTCAAGAACCGGGGTGGCTCGGCAGCCGGCGCCACACCGCAGAAGAAGGAGTCGGACGTCCACCTCTTCACCCCGGAGGGCATACGCGAGGTGATAGCAGCGCTGCAGTCGGAGATTGGGAGCACCACCGTTTCGAGCATGAGCGTCTCCGGAAGTCATGTCGTGGTCGCGGCTCAGCGAAAGGACAAGCCGGAGGTGAGGCACTGGTACACCTACCGGGACGGCAAGGTGGAGGACGACGGACCGGCGGGTCTCACCAAGAAGCCGGACGGAATCGACCTGCGCGAGTTCGACTGGGACCTGCTGCCCGACCTGTGGCACACGGCCCAGACCGGTCTAGGCATCAAGAACGCCGAACGCGATCGCATGGGGATGGACCTTCTACAGCCGAAAGTCGGAGTGAGACTGACGCTGTGGGTCCGTGACAAGTACGGCAACGCGAGTATGGACGTGAACAACACCGGGAAGATCATCAGCAGAACCCCACGGGAGCCGATGCAGTCGGGTCAGTGACAAGCAGACCGCCTGGGCGGCCGGGGGCGGGGTCACGAAGGCGTGGGAGTAGTTGCTGTAGCCGGTCTCCCGCTGGATGCCACGGGAGACGTACAGACGGCGCAGCTTCGCAGGGTCGGTCCGGCCCGCCGCGCGATGACGTTCGGGGTGCAGAGCTGCGCCGTCACTCACGACGTCGATCTCGTCGGCGGGCACGCACCCGGTGTCGATGCAGTGGCCGATGCTCTCCGCGGTGATGACACGGTCCAGCGCGCCGGCCTCGCCTTCGTACACGCGCGGCTCGTCCGGCCAGAAGGCCAGGAGGTCGGCCACGCCCGGGCCGGGCAGTAAAAGGCTGAGCGACACGGATTTTCGTCCTCGCTTCACATCACCGGAGGGGTAGGGGGGTCAGGCGGGCGGGAGAGGGCACGGAAGGCTGGGATGGTGGTGGTTGAGGCAGCAGACCACCGAGAACGAGGTCAGGCTCTGGGACTTCGTGTAGTGGACCCAGCAGACGTCGACCCCTCGGGGAAGGCAGTCCATCGCGTACGCGATCTTGTGTTCGAGGGTGACGTAGGCGCGGCCGCCATCGTCCCTCTCGGCGGGTGGATTCGCCTCGTACGTGCTCTTCAGCCACGTGACGGCACCCACCGCACGGGTCCAGGTGCGCTCCACCGCGGTCTGGTTCTGCCGCATGAGCCAGTGCCCGTTCATGAGGGGCGGCAGCGTCGAGGCGACGAACGCGCGGGTCTGTTCGGAGTTCAGTTCTGCACCCGGACGGCGTAGGGCCTCCTGCCCGTACGCGTCCCTGCTTCCGGTCCACGGACCGTATCCGTGCCAGTGCCCTGACCAGGTCATCTGCGCCCTTCGTTAGGGGAGACGGGCCGGCCCGGAGCATGTCCGGTCCGGCCCTTTACGTGGTGCTCAGTGCTCAGGAAGGGAGCCAGACTAGAGCGTCAGACCCCGGGTCCTGACCCACCCGGTGGCGAAGTCGTCGAGCTCGCTCCCGGTGAAGCGCAGTTCCTTGCCCGCGCCCTCGGGCTTGCTGTCGCGGATGACGAAGGAGGCCTCCGCGCCGGGGAGTGCGGCGAGGCTTACGCAGGTCTCGTGGGGGCCGCCCGCGTTGCCCCCGCAGAAGTCGGCGAAGGCGTCGACCGCGGGGGCCGGCAGGGCATAGAGGTTCCCGTTCATGGGAGAGTCCTTCCGGTGCTGATGTCGCGGAGATACGGTCTCCGCACCGTCGTGCTCCTGGCCCCGCCCGGCTGCCGACCGTCCATGGAGACAACCGGGCGGGAGTCTGTGACCGCACACGGGGTGGGCCTGTTCGCGCCTACGCTGACGGCGTCACCGCTCGAACCACACCGCCGCCACGATCGACGAGCCGATGGCGGTAAGGCAGACGACGTAAGCGATCTGCCGGGCCCACTCGCTCATCGCCCCGTGCCTCGACCGGGAACCGGTCGCACGGGAAGGGGTGGCCGGGCCGGGCCCGCAGACCCCGCACCCTCGCCCCTGTTCGTGACGGCGAGCTTTCGCAGCACCCTGGCCAGGGCTCGGATATGGGAGTAGACCTCGTGCGACAGCGCCTCCGGGGCGGGAGGGTTGTCGAGGAGATGCGTGACCTCCAGAAGGAAGCCGCGGTCGGCCCCACTCATTGCCTCCGTTCCGGCCGGTGGGCGGCCGACGAGTGCGCTCACCTGTCCGCGGAGGGAGACCGCCGCGTTGTCGAGCTCCGCGCGTGTGGTCGTACCGAGCCGGAAGGCGAGCACGCGCCGCACCTCCTGCTCCGCATCCGACTCCCCGCCGGCCGCTACCGTGCTCCGGCGGCCTGCGCCGGAGGCGCTGTTTGTCATCACTGCGTCGGTCACCAGGCATCTCCGCTCATGGCCGCTTTTGATCGCGTTCTGTGTAGAGGTAACTGCGCGCCGTGCTCATCCCGGTACCGTTGGAGACAGGCGTAACCGTGAAAGCCATGAATTTCCGGGGAGTTGGTGTGCCCGTGGCACCTGGGAGCGACCGCAACTCAGGCCTTGAGAACCTTCTTGAACAGGCCGGATGGTCCAGGACGCAGCTCGCGAACGCCGTGAATCGCACGGCTTCCGAAGCGGGCATGACGTTGAAGTACGACCAGTCCGCCGTTTCGCACTGGCTGAGCGGCACCCAGCCGCGAGCACGGGTCCGGCTGGTGATCGTCGAAGTGCTCGAACGAAAGCTCGGCCGTCCGGTGACCTACGCCGAAGCGGGTCTGCGCTCGCCGAAGCCGGGCCAGACAGCGGACTCCACGGACACCACAGACTCCCTCTTGGACCTAGGAAGGGCTGACATGGACCCCTCACGGCGCGGAGTTGTCGCAGCAGGCCTGTACTCGGCTGCCCTCGCTGTCCCACTCTTCGCAGGTGAGGCCTACGCCGAGGAACGGGAACGTTCGGTTCGGCCGACCGGGCGCATCGGTGCGGCAGAGGTGGCGACCGTCCGTACGATGACGGACCGCATCGCGGACATTCTCGACGAGCTCGGTGCCGGGCACGCTCGTCCCATGGCCGCCGCGTTCCTCGTCAATACTGTCGCGCCCTACCTGCGCGCTTCTGCCGCTGGGCCAGTGCGACGGGACATGCTCTCCGCCGCGTCCGACCTGACGTACCTCACCGGTTGGATGGCCATGTACGAGCGGGCTCACGGCCTCGGCCAGCAGTATTACGTGAAGGCGTTGCGCCTCGCCCAGGAAGCGTCCGACCATGTGACGTACTGCCGGACGCTGCGAGGCATGAGCCTTCAGGCGTCCAACCTCCGGTACGGCCAAAAGGCTCTGGAGCTCGCGGACTCGGCGGCTGAGGCGGCACCCGATGCCGGACCGCGCTTGGTGGCCTTCCTCCGCGGGCAGCAGGCCCACGCCTCCGCGATGGTCGGAGACCGCCGACGGGCTTTCGAGCGGCTGCGCGAGGCGGAAGTGGCGCTGTCCAAGGCCGATTCGAGACGGGAGTCGATCGGCGGCTATGACCAGTCCGCCTATCAGTTCCACGTCGCCCACGTGCTCTACGAGTCGCGGGACCTGCCGGGCTCGATCGCGGCGCTGAAGACCTCACTCCGCGTGCAGCCCAAACAGGAGAGGCAGGGGCGCCTTCACGCGAACGCGGTCATGGCCCGCCGGCAGTTCGAGTTCGGCCACATCGAGGAGGCCTGCACGACGTGGGGTACCTTCCTCGACGACTACGTGGGCCTGTCCTCGGCACGCGGCGACGAGCACTTCGCGACCATGCGCAAGCGCATCGCGCCGTACGGCAGGCTTCGGGCGGCCCGTGAACTTCAGGAGCGGTCGCGGCAGGTGGCGGGGATGAAGGGTTAGCTCCAGGGGGCCTGGGCTGAGGCGCCCCTGAGGTGACGCAAGCGCTGTTCCCGCCTCCGTATCGCGAATGGCATCACGGCGGCCGACGGAACCAGCGCTTCGGGTTCAGTCGAAGCTTCCATCCTGAAGGGCTGACACGAACGACGTCCACGAGCGCGGCTGGAAGAGGAGTGATCCCCCCTCCGCGGCTTTCGAGTCGCGTATCGCAAGCCTTTCGCCGAGGCGCGCGGCTTCTAGGCACTCTGTGGCATTGCCGCCGCTGTGAGAGGACTTGAACCAACGCGGTGATTCGCTGGGGGAGGTGGAGGGCATTCTTCAGATCTCCTTGCAGACACGCTCGATCAGGGATGATGACGCGGCCATGTCCAATGCTTGTGCGCGAAGGTACTCGAACGCCAGCCGGTACCGGTCAAGTTCGTGGTTCTTCTCCATGAAGACGGAGCCCACGTGGAGATCGACGTAGACGACGTCGAGCGAGGGTTCGGCCCCTCCGAGGATGACAAAGCTTCCCAGTGCCGCTGCGTGTGCACCCTTGGCGAACGGAAGGACCTGGAGGGTGATGCCTGGCGATTCGTTCGCCCTGAGAAGCTGACCGAGCTGCTCTCGCATGATCGTGGGTGATCCGACTACCCGCCGGATGACTGACTCGTCCAGGATGGCCCAGAGGTGCGGTGGGTGTTCACGGGCGAGGATCTCCTGGCGCTTCATGCGGATGTCGACGAGCCGTTCGACTTCTTCCGGGGCCAGGCGCATCTCGTTGGCTTGCTGAATAGCGGTGCTGTATCCCCGAGTTTGCAGGAGCCCCGGCACGTACATGCAGGAGAAGTGATCCTCTCGCACCGCCTCGTCTTCGAGCGTGAGGAGAAGGTTCATATCGGCGGGGATGGAGTCGCTGAACGGCCCCCACCAGCCCTGCTGCTTCGCATTTTTGGCGAGAGCCACAACCGTGCACCGCTCAGCCTCCGTCGCGTCGTACTGCCGGCACAAGGCGTCGACGATGGGCCACTTCACGGGGCCCTCCTGGGTCTCGTACCGGCTGACGGTGGCCTTCGATACGCCCACGAGCCGGCCAGCTTCCTCAAGGGTCATGCCCTTGCTCGCTCGTAGCTTCCGCATCATCGCGCCGAGCTGACGGCGACGCGTGGTGGTCGTTCTGACGGGCATCGAAGGCTCTTTCCCTAGCTGCGAGCTGTGGTCCGGGCGGGCAACAAGGCTAAAGCCAGGGGTGGTTAGGCACGGTTCATTCACTCGATCGAGGTGCATGAGAAGTTACACAGAGAGAGTTCTCGCTGACATACTCGCCACAGGAGCGCTACGCAGCGTCGCTGTCCGGATGCGGTGGGCGTGGCTCCGTCATGGTGTGAGGGGAGTGTCATGTGCCGTGGGAGCCAAGAACCGTGTCATCGGTATGTGGTGCCGTTCGAAGCGGCGCCGGCCCAGCTTTCCGTTCTGCGCCGGGCGGTGAGATCTCAGCTCGGCTGCTGGGGCGCGTCAGTCGTGGCGGAGGAGGCCGAACTTGCTGCGACTGAACTTGGGGCCAACGTCATCAAGCATGTTGGCCGTGATGTCGCCGCCTCTCTTGTGCTTGAACTGAGGAACGACCGAGTCCGACTTGAGGTGCACGACCGGAGCCGTGCCTTGCCGGCGTCTCTGGCTGAGGTCTGTGCGGAGAACGATGAGTGCGGTAGAGGCCTGCACCTCATCGCCGCTATGGCCTGCGACTGGGGTTCAGTTCGCACGGCAACCGGGAAAGCCGTCTGGTGTGAACTCGCCTTGAAACCGGCAGGGTGTGAGGAGCGTGCAGGGTGTGCTGCCGCAGCGCTGGCGGCGTATCGCCAGCTGAGCAGCACGTCGGAACTCGACCCCGCTGCCCTTGACGAGACGGTCACTGATGTCATCACTGATTTGCTCCACTGGCTCGCTGCCCGGGGAGGAGACCCGGACGGGGCCCTCGGCCGTGCCCAGATGCACTACGAGGCAGAAGCGGCCTGATGCGCTGGAAAGTCAGGCCTGCTTCTCCTGAGCTGCCGCGGCGAGAAGGAGGCCGGCGTCCGCGTACTGCTCGCTGTCGTGGAGTGCCGACGCGATGTGAAGTACCGCCTGCGCGTTGCGCCGGGCCGCGTTCGTGATCACTTGGTCTGCCGCTTTCTCCAGCCCGACCGCCCGGCATTGCGCGACGAAGATCTGGACATCGCGGGCAGAAAGGGTGGTCGCGGCACTCCACATCATGATGTCCGCGTCTCTCGACCGGCCAGCAGACAAGCTGTCGGCAAGCGTTCTGATCTCGGGCCAGGCAGCATCAGCAGGTGTGGTGAGGTGCCGGTCCCCCTTTCGGAGGGGGACCGGCACCTCTGCTTGTGCGGGTGTCCGCGGAATGCCGCGGTGCCGAGTCGAAAGCCGGATGCGCGGTCTCCGCGGTCGTCGGCGAAGGTGCTTGGGGGCCGGCGAAACTGCCGTCATCGGCTGGGGCTCAGGAGCGGCTGCAACGGCTTCGGACGAACCGGCTGGGCAGCAGTCGCAGTGCTTCACCAGGGCTTTGACCCGGAGTTCCAGCAGCAGGGGCAAAGAACAGGGCATTTCCCTTGATGCCGTCGCCGCCTCGTCACGGAGGATCTTGTAGAGCTTTTCGACATGCTCGGCTTCCGGGATCCGGCCGCCGTTGAGGTGGTTCGAGAGCGATGTCGCAGCGAGGTAGACGTCCTGCGCGATCTCCGCCTGGGTCCGGTCGCTGACCTCGCGTAGTTCTCGCAGCCTCAGAACGAGTGCCCGATGAGCGAAGGGAAGCGAGCTCGGCAGCTCTTTCCACTTGTGGGTTCTCTTCGGCAACCTCTGCTCCTTAAGGGGTGCGAGCCGGGCCAGCGATACAGGTCACTGCGATTCTCCGTGCCAGGACGTAGCCGGGGAAGCGCAGGGAGTTTTCCGTTTGCCCTCGAAACTCCGTCAGGGCTGGCGCCAGGAAGCCCTGAACCACGAAGGTGTTCCCACCAGGACCAAAGCGGACAGCCGCCACGGCCTTGACGCCTACTGCGCACCTGACCTGAAGCGAGGAGACCCGGATGACTCTGCCGTCGTGGACGGACACCAAGTTCGGCACTATGAAGCGCGCAGCCCTATGGCTCGTCACTGTCGTAGGCGAGGGGAACGTCTTCACGAAGGAAGACGTCAAGGGCGCCTTTCCGGGGGTGAGCCAGGCTGACCGCCGGGTACGCGACCTTCGCGACCACGGCTGGCAGATCGACACCAACCGCGAGGACGCTGCCCTGGGGCAGCACGAGCAGCGCTTCGTCAAGCAAGGACTGCCGGTCTGGGAACCTGGCAAGGCGGCGAAGTCCGGCGCATCCATCACGCAGACCCAGCGCCGGGATGTCCTGGCACGTGACGGGCACCTGTGCCGGTCCTGCGGAATCGCCCCCGGAGAGACGTACGCCGGCAGCTACGAATCCGCGCAGCTGGACATCGCCCGGCGGGTGGTGAAGCAGCCGGCCGGCGGCGAAGCGGTCGAGCTGATCGCGGAATGCAACCGGTGCCGCGTCGGCGGCCGTGGGCAGGCAGCTGACCTGAGTGCGATTCTCGGCCGCGCCAGCCGCCTCGGGTCGTTGGAACGCAGCCTCCTTCTGCGCTGGATCGACCAGGACAAGCGCGAGTTCAGCGCCGCTGAGGAGCTCTGGGCCGCCTACCGGACGCTTCCGGCGGAGTCGCGGGCCAAGTTCCGTGAGGCTCTGTCCTAGCCCGCCCACACCTGACGGACGGCGAACGACCGGTGCTGTCGCACTGGCCGACGCCGGAGCTGCTTCCCCTGAGCACTGAAGGAGAACTGACGATGACCAAAGACTTCGGACGCCCGCCTCTGGCCGACGCGAACCAGGAACTGGTGGAACGTCGCCTTAAGGAACTCCGTGACGCCGGCGGCGTTCAGGAGACGCTTCGCATTGAGTGGCGGGGCAAGCCGATTCAGGTTGAAGTTATCGATATGCCGGTGAGTTCCCTCTACTACAACCCGGGAACGCACCGGATCCGTGCTCAGAGGAGCCATGATCCGGTGCTGGACCGAGGCTTGGACGAGGACGCGTTCAGCGATGACAGCCAGGATTACCTCCACCACCTGCTCCGGGCGCTGCCCGCCGACCCCTCCAAGCGGGATCCGGACTTCGACGCTCTGCTGGAGAGCCTGCGCGATTTCAAGCAGAACGAACCCGGCCTCATCACGCGGGACGGCATCCTCGTCAACGGCAACACCCGCCGGGCCGCGCTCAAGGACCTGGCCGAGCCCGACATCCGTGTAGGAGTTCTTCCCTCCTCCTGCACGTGGGACGACATCAACCGCGTTGAGCTCGCGCTTCAGCTCCGCAAAGACCACCGGCGGGACTACTCCTACATCAACCGCCTGCTGGCCATCGAAGAGCAGCTCAGCCTTGGCCGTACCCACGCTGACATCGCCCGGGAATTCCGGACGACCGCACGCGCCTGTGAGCAGGACCAGTGGATTCTTACGACGCTCAGGGACCTGGTCGAGCGGAGCAGGACCGGTGGTGCGCAGCTGCGGCTGCTCGACTTCGAGGATCACCAGGAGAAGCTGAAGGAGCTCCACCGCCGATGGGCCAAGGAGTCGGCGTCCAGCCAGGAGAAGGCCGACCTGATGAAGGAGAGCCGGCTGACCGCGATCATTCTCGGATTCTCGAAGACTGACGTGCGGCTCATCGAGCCGGATTTCAAATCGCGGTACCTCGACACCCGTCTCCCCGAGGCTGTCAGGTCGCAGGTCCCCGCCGCTCCTGCCGCGACGGTGGCGATCCCCGGGCTGAACCGTACGGTCCGCGCCGCTGACCCCAAGGTCGCTGAAGCACGGGCGCTCACCGACTCCGTGCTCAGGGTGAAGGCTGTGGAGGCCGCAGGCGAGAACGCCCCGCTGGAACAGGTTGCCGAGGCTGCCAAGACCATCACGGCGGTGAAAGCAGCGGTTGAAGAGGCGCTGGAGCCGGCAGGGAAGGACGCCCGAGTCCGGAAGAGGAAGCAGGCGGCGCCTGACCGGATTGTGGACGCTTGCCACGACCTTGAGCAGTGCGTTACCGACCTCGTTCTCTCCCGCGCGTCTCGGAGCCTTGACGAGGAGATCTTCGACGAGGCGGTGCTCAAGCTGCGGGAGAGCCTGCATAAGTTGGCCGTGGAGGCGGCCCGCAGCATCAAGGAACCCGGGGACGGGGTCACCTGGCTGCTCGACGCCACGCAGAAGGAGGAACGGGCGTGACAGTCCAGGGAGAACCGTCTCTGCGCATCGCCTTCGACGTAACCCGTACACGGGCGGTGCTCCGGGCTCAGGAAGGGCGTCAGTCTGATCTCGCTCAGCTGGCTGCCCGGTTCCCCGGAGGCGGTTCGAGAGGCCCGCTGTCCGCGGAAATCGAGCTTGAGGCGTTTCTGGTAGGCATCGGCGAACTCGGGACCTGGCCGTCTCCTGAGGACGTCGAGTGGGACGACGAACTCGCCGAGCTGGTCGGTGGGGTCCTGGACGACGCGGACGCCGCCCAGCGTCAGCTGGATGGGGATGACGACGAGTCCCACCAGACCATCACCCACGCGGAGATCACGGGGCTTCTGGGAGCTGAATGGGCCGCGCCCCTTACTGACTTCCAGCAGCGGGACATCGCCCGGCTGCTGTCTCTCCGCCACGGAGCGAACTTCAGTGTGCCGGGGGCCGGCAAAACCCGGGTGGGGCTTGCGGTATTCGCTGCGATGAGGGAACGCGGCGAAGCCTTGAGGCTGCTCGTTGTGAGCCCTAAATCGGCTTACGAGTCATGGGAGTTCGAGAACTCCGTCTGCTTCAAGGAGCCGCTCCGCTTTGGGGTGATGGGCAACAGTCCGGATGCCACCGCGGAGATCATGGTGATCAACTATGAGCGGCTCGACCGTTCGCTGGCTGCGCTGGCCTCCTGGCTGCGGGCAACGCCGTCCATGGTGATCCTGGACGAGGCGCACCGTATGAAGCTGGGGACGCGGGGCATCTACGGTTCCGCCTGCATGGCGCTCGGTCCGCTCAGCCGGCGCCGCCTCATTCTGACGGGAACGCCGGCGCCCAACGGCGCCCGGGACCTGGAGAACCTGCTGTCGTTCGTCTGGCCCGGGCACGGTCGCCGCGTCGTCACCGGTGCTGTCGCCGGCGGCGACCTGGCCTACGCGAGCCAGGTGCTGCGGCCGTTGTTCACCCGCACCACGAAATCGGAACTGGGCCTGCCGCCCTTCGACCCGAAGATCCGGTACGTCGATATGCCCAGCCTGCACCAGGAGATCTACGACGCACTCGTGGGCCGGTATACCGCACGTGCCGAGGCGGCGCGCGACGACTTCGACGCCCTGGGCAAGGCCATGCTGCGGCTCCTGATGGCGGCCACGAGTCCCGCGCTGCTCGCTGAAGGCACCAGCCGGTATGAACCGCTGACCTACCAAGTGCCCCCGCTGGATGTCCCGCACGGAGATTCCCTCTACACACTGATGAGGGACCTTCCCAGCTACGAGCTGTCGCCGAAATACCAAGAGGCGCTCAGCATCGTCGCGGCCAACGCTGAGCAGGGCCGGAAGACGCTGGTCTGGACGACGTTCGTGCGCAGTCTCAGCACTATGGAACGGATGTTCGCGGGTTACCAGCCGGCCGTAGTCCACGGAGGAACTCCCGACCGCGCGGAGGAGATCCGCCGCTTTCGTGAGGACCCCGACTGTTCGGTGCTGCTGTCCAATCCAGCGACCCTGGGCGAGGGAATCAGCCTTCACCACGTCTGCCACGACGCTGTGTACGTGGACCGGGACTTCATGGCGGGCCGGTTCCTGCAGAGCCTGGACCGTATCCACCGGCTCGGGCTCGCGCCAGGCACGGAAACCAACGTCACGGTTCTGGCCTCGCGCGGAACAGTGGATGAGGTCGTCGCTCTGCGTCTCGAACAGAAGCTGGAGTTCATGGGCAGGATTCTTGATGATCCATCCGTTCAGCAGCTCGCTGACCTCCAGGAGGAGGCTCCGGTTGCTGGAGGTATGGACATGGCGGATGTCCGGGCGCTGCTGAGGCATGTCGATGCCGTCGCTGCCCGGTGACGGCACCCGCGAGGCGGCGCGGCGCTGGCTGATACATCTGCGGATCGCCGACGTTCCCCGGGTGCGCACGCTGTTCACTCACCATCCGCGCTACGCGGACCTCACACCCGTGCAGTACGCCGAAGGTCTGGAATGGCTGCGGCGAACGGCCTTGGTCTCCCCATCGGGCCGTCCGGCCGTGAACGTGGGGGAGGGCCTGTCGCTGAGCGGCACCGCTGTGCCCCACGTCTTATGGAACGCCGAGGATGACGAGAGGAGAAGAGCGACCGGCACCGCGGGGGAGAGCTGCCTGCTTGCGCTTCTTCGCCGAGCAGCGATGGCGTCAGTGGAGCACGTTTCAGCGGTGTCAGACGCCTTCGGGTACGACATCGCCGCAACGACGCCGCTCGACGAACACCTTCACCTTGAAGTGAAGGCGACGACGGACCCAACCCGTCTCGTCGTGCACCTGAGTCGTCATGAGAGCGACGTGATGAGCGCTGATCCCCGGTGGGTCATGGCGGCTGTCCTGGTAGGAAGGGATGGGGCCGCGCTCAACGTCGCCACTGTCAGCCGGTCGTGGTTGCTTTCAGCGATACCGCAGGACCGGTCTCAGCGCGGCACGTGGGAGTCAGCCCGGCTGGCTGTGCCTCCGGAGGCACTGAAACCTGGACTGATCATGGAAGGCGGGAAGAGCGTGCTGCCCGGCGGACCATGTGCCATACCGGGGGTCTGGGGGATGACTGAGCGCGAAGTGGCGTCTGCCTGACCAAGAGCCGCCGCCAGGCTTCGGCCCACGGCTTCTGCCACAGGCGGGGGGAAGGCGTTGCCCACCTGGCGGTAGACGGAGGTCTTGCTCCCGGCGAAAGCCCAGTCGGCTGGAAAGCCCTGCAGTAAGGCCATCTGCCGAACGGTGAGCCGGACGGGGATAGTGGATCCCGGCCCCGGAGGTTCATCAGCGACGCTGGATCCGTTTACGCCGAGCTGCGACCACGCTTTCCTGGCGCGGGAAGGGCCGAGGTCAGCGCCGCCATGTTTACGGGACCCTCCGCAGAGCGTTGGTGCGATGCTCTTCGCGCCGTCGGCCCACTGCCGGGCAAGTTCCCAGTCAGCGGAGGCCATGGATTCGTAGAGGACACTGCCCACCGTAGGCGCTGTACTGGGGCAGCTGGTCGGGGTGGGCCAGCGGAATCGCCGGAATGCCTCCGGCCGCAGGGCCACCAGGACTGCCCGGGGACGCAGCTGCGGAACGTCGTAGTCGCAGGCGCGCAGGAGTCGCCAGTCTGCGGTGTATCCAAGGCGCGTCAGCACGCTGATCACTTCCGCGCGGTAGCTGGCGAACTTCGTCTGAAGGATGCCTTTGACGTTTTCCACCATCACCGCACTCGGGCGGAGCTCAGCGGTGAGCCGGAGCAGGTCGGGGAACAGATCGCGTTCATCCGCGGGCCCGAGCTGCTCGCCGGCGAGTGAGAAGGGCGGGCAAGGCACTCCAGCAGCCAGCAATCCGACCGCGTTGCCGGTAGCAGGAAGGTCTCCCGCCCGGATCCCGCGGACGTCCGACTGGGTGACGTTCCAGCCGGGCCGGTTCAGCCGGAGAGTCTGCGCCGCGTCGGGGTCCAGCTCGACGAGAGCCGAGTGTGCGAAACCCGCACGGTGCAGCCCCAGAGCTTGGCCCCCTGCCCCGGCGCAGATTTCAACGCAGCTCATCGACGCGGGCGGCAGACTCTGGGCAGGGGTTCTGGGCATGTGTTTCCGATCCGTGACTGACGCGCAGAGCTTCGCGTGAGAGCTTGCCGCCACTTGCCGCGGCAAGTGGCGGCAAGCTAAAGTTGTCACTCGAAAGAGCTGAATATTGCTCTTGAGTTCGAATTTATGAGTGGGGTTACTGGTGGCATCTGATGGTCTGGACTGGCGCGACGGAACGCTTGGCGCAAGGGTCCGGGTGGCGCTCTGGTTGCGAGATGAGGTCGGCGTCGGGAACACCTTCTCGAAAGCGGCGCTCCGCGCCGCGATCGCCGGTGCCGAGCAGGTCGACCGCAGGATGCGTGATCTCCGGCCTGCTGGCTGGGTGATCAAGACGAATCTCGACAAGCCCAGCCTGCAGCCCGATCAGCTCTTTCTTGAGGTGATCGGGGCGCCGGTCTGGGAGAAGGAGCACCGGGCGGCTGGTCTGCGGCAGATCAGCGCGAAGACGAGGCGGTTCGTGCTGGAGCGAGATCTTCACCGGTGCCGACGCTGTGGGGTTGGTGCTGCCGAGGCCTATCCGGGCGAGCCGGGTTCTGCGGCCCGGCTCACGCTCGGGCATGTGAATCCGCATGCCGCGGGCAGCTCAGCGGGCGCCGAGGATCTCCTCACGGAGTGCGCGCGGTGCAACGAGCTGGTCAAGAACCTCACCGGTGTACAGATGGACGCCGGCCAGGTGTGGACCCGGATCAAGGCCCTGCCCCTCGCGCAGAAGCGCGAACTGCTGGCGTGGATGGACGCTGATGCCCGGCCCTTGCGGCCGGTGGACCGTGCCTGGGGCATGTACAGGCAGTTGCCGGCCGTGCTCAGGGACGAGATGAAGGACGACCTGCGGGGTCTGACGGAGAGCTGAACGGGTTCGAGGGGGTGGGGCTTGCCTGCAGGGGCTCCTGGTGTGTCACTGGCAGATGCGACACTTGCGTGTCTGAATCAGTCACACCAGGAGGAGCCCGTGGCCCCTAATGATCGTCCGCTGCTGACCTCCATCGAGATCTGTGCAGGGGCCGGCGGGCAGGCCATCGGCCTCCACCAGGCAGGCTTCAAGCATCTCGCGCTCGTAGAGATCGACACGTATGCAGTGAAGACGCTTAAGCAGAATATCGAGAGCCTGCCGAGCTGGAGCTGGGAACGGCAGTACTGCGATGTCATTTCTGATGACGTCAACAATTTCCGTCCCATCCCTTCGGAAAAGCACCCAAAGTCTAGCCTGAGCAAGCCAGTTAAATTCCTCGGGGGAGACCTTCGGCGTGGCGACCTCGACCTCCTTGCGGGGGGCGTTCCTTGCCCTCCCTTCTCGCACGCTGGGAAGCAGCTGGGGAAGGATGACGAGAGAGACCTGTTCCCCCGGATGCTGGAACTTGTTGACGAGCTGCACCCTAGAGCAGTGATGATTGAAAACGTCCGCGGTATCAAGGACGCGAAATTCGTCGACTACCGGACTTATATTGAGGCGCGCCTTGCGGGCGGCCGTGCAAAGAGGCCTGAAACGGGGCTTGAGGAAGATTTCGTAGGCATGGGCTATGAAATCTGCGAATGGGAAGTTCTGGAGGCTAGCGACTTCGGGGTTCCTCAATTGCGCCCACGGGCGGTCCTGGTGGCTATCCGTAAAGATGTGATCGGTGATATCAAGTTCGTTTGGCCCACTCCCGAAGGCGGCGTACGCAGCGTCTTTGCTGCTCTGGAAACGAGCATGAGGGAGCGCTACCGTCCTTACATTGCGGCGGGCGGAGCAACAGGGGAAATTGCTCGTAAGTCGCTTGACCGGTGGTTGAAGAAGGCGTCCGATGCTGCGGCGGGCAAGAGGGATGGCGGCATCGCCCCGACTCTGGTCGGGGGATCAAAGAAGCATGGAGGGGCCGACCTTGGTCCCAGCAGGGCCAAAGCTGCCTGGGACACCCTTGGTGTTGACGGTATGGGTGTAGCGAACGATCACGAGCTAGGCGAAAAGAAGAAAAGTCAGGGGCGCGATCTGTTCGGGCCTAAGGGGCCTATGCTGACTGTGGACCAGGCGGCAACTATCCAGGGGTTCCCGGAGGAATGGGAATTCACCGGAGGAAAGACCGCTCAGTACCGGCAGGTTGGTAACGCGTTCCCGCCCCCCGTCGCCGCCGCGGTAGGCCAGGCCATCGCGGATGTCCTGCGGGCGGCCGATGAGCGAGACGGCAGGACTGGGGCGCTGCGGCAGAAGGCGCTACCCGGGCAGATCGTTCCGGCGCTCGCGGACGGCGCTGATGATCGACAAAGCGCAGGCGTCTGAGCTCTGGTGCTCCCAGAACCGCAGGACGAGCCAGCCGGCAGCGGAGAGCCGCTCGTCGGTATCGCGGTCGCGGGCGACGTTCCTGGCTACTTTCTCTGACCAGTAACCCGGGTTGGTCTTGGGGGAAACGTAGTGCTCCGGGCAGCCATGCCAGTAGCAGCCGTCGATGAATACGGCCACCTTCGCCGGACGGAAGACCATGTCCGCGGTCCGGCGAAGGTCTGGCAAGGGTCTTGCGGCCACCCGGTAGCGCAGACCGTTCGCGTGAACGAGCCTGCGGATCAGGCGTTCCGGCTTCGTGTCCCTGCTCCGGATCGCCTGCATGTTCCGCCGTCGTGCGGCCGACGACGCCCATGAACCCTCTGGGGGCGTCCATTCATCTGGCGTAGACAATAGGAGTCATCCCTCCTTGGCTTTGTCGGGCGCGGCCTCGGGGATCGCTGAAGCGGAATGCTGATCCTGGGTCTGCTCCTCTCGCCGCAACGCGATCCACTCTCCCGGACGGATCGTGTAGCCACGAGCCGCTGCCGCATCGCGCCATTCCGCTGAATCGCCGCACAGGAGGTCCAGGCCCGCTTTCCTGGCTGAGTCACGGGCTTGCCTCGCGCGTCTCATCGGGTCGTGCTTCCCCGCTCCAACGGTCAGGATGACGTTACGCGGAATGACGTGGCCTTCAAGATATTCAAACATCTTGACCAGGCGTTTCACCTGCCCGGGCCGTTCGGCGAGAACCTCGGCGGCCTGTTCCTCGGTGAGATGGCGGAGCGGATTAACCGGCAGTGGTGTCCAGTCGTATACCGGAACGCTCAGTTGGTCGCGTGCCTGGGCCGCTAGGCCTCGCTTTCCGTCTTTGTTCTCCCCGTGCTGAAGCCACGAGGTGTGTGTGCGGACCAGTAGAGTCCGGTGCCGGTTCTTCGAAAGCTGTATCTGCGTGCAGAGGCACAACTGGCAGTGAGCCTCAGATGGAATAGTCCAGTTGCTGGTGATGGTGGCCTTGATGTCCACTGGGACATCGTTGACCAGCGTGTCCAGCGGCTTGGCCTTGGGCAGGCCGAAGACCCTCAGGACTTCATACTCCAGCTTCGCGCCGACCGAAGCGCGCTCGCCGGAGTGGACCGTCGGAAGCATCAGGTCGAAGCGTCCTGTGCGTCCGCCGTCGAGCACGTAGTCGATCGCATTCCTGATCGCCTCTGTGTACAGCTCGGCGACGGGATGTCCGCGGAACCAGCCCAGCACCGACTGGAGCTCTGGATCCTGCTCGGGCGAGACGAGCGGATGCAGGGCCTTCTTTGGGTTTGTGCAGATTTCTCCCAGATCGGGAAGGACGATTTTCGCCATGCTGCCGCTCCTGCTGTGCTGGGTATCTCTTTGGCGCCGGGACTGTTATCTCACGGTGTTGATGACAGCCTCACCCGGGCGGGATGAGTCGATGGCCCGGAACCGGACACCGGTCCCCTGCTTGCCAGGGGATCCAGCAGCGGGGATCAACGCAGCTGCCATCACCACCTTGGCCGGATCGATGGCTCCATGCGTGACCAGGTTCGCCGGGGACCCGAGCGAGGGGTCCACGGTTGGATAGAGAAGCAGTGCTCCTCGTCGCGGCTGGTGGAACTGGGTTGCGAACGGGTCGTCGTCACAGAGCGGCCGACGGCCGGCGATCCGTTCCGCGGACTGACGGTGAGAGCCACCGGAGATGCGGTTGAACACTCCCAGGGCATTGCGCTTGCGCTGTACGAGTGTGAGCGGCTTGGCGCCCAGCATTTCCGCTCGGACGCTGGTGATGCCGGAGGTCTGGGGAAGGATCAGGACCCAGTCGTCCGTCGCGCAGCCCGTGTCACTGGCATCGCTCAGGTACTCCAGGTGCGGGGCGAGCAGATCGGGCCTGCCCCAGGCCAGTTCCCGCATGATGCCGAGCAAGCGACTGTGGCTGAGCACGGCGGTCCTGGCCGGGTAGCGGATGTAGCTGCCCTGGTCTCCTTCGGACAGAGTGACGAATACCCGGGGGTCGGGATCCAGCGACGCCAGCACCGGCCGCCACACCTCCACGTTGTGGCGCAGGTCCGCCGGGGCCGTCGGGTAGGCCGTCGGCTCGACCCATTCGCCGGGGGAGCGGATCTCCACCAGCTCCGCGTTGAACATCTTGTTGCGGGCGGACGGCTTCAGCCAGGAGAGGTGCTGGGAGACCAGGGGCGGGATCTGGGCCGGGGTCACCTGGGGCTTGCCGTCGACCAGGGTGGCGTAGCGGGTGAGCTGGGCGCGGAACGTCTCCTCGTCGCGGCAGATCGCCTCGAACGCCTCGTACAGGTCGACCGTCCTCGTCCTGCCCGCCGGTTCCGCGCGGCCGATGTAGAGGCGGACCAGGTCGCGGTAGCCGGGGCGGAAGCCGAACCAGCGGCCCATCTGCATCAGGGTGTCGGCCTGCTGGGTCCTGCGGCGGTAGTACGTCACCGTCAGGCCCTCGACGGTGAAGCCGCGCGACAGCTTCGTGCCGCCGACGAGGATCTTCCACACGTTCGGGGTGCGGTCGAAGTCGAGGTCGGGCTGGTCGTAGTCGCGTTCGGTGTCGCCGTTGACGACGAGCACCGGTGTGCCGCCCGAGTTGATCAGCTGGCGGGCGCGGGAGACGTACGGCCTCAGTTCCCCGTACGACGCGGGTGTGGGCAGTCCGTCGTCGGCGAAGGGCTGGAAGTCGGAGGTGAAGAGGGCCTCCAGGCGGGCGTGGCCCTCCGGGCCCGTGTAGGCGGCCTGGTGCCATATCGAGCTGATCCGCAGGGCCAGCGCCGCATGCTCGGCCATGCGCACGGACTCGTGGACGAGCATCGTGTGGTGCCGGAAGTGGCTCTCCAGGGACGGGTCGTGGGACGCGCGGTACAGCTTCAGGGCGCCGGTGAGGATGAAGGCGTCGAGGGCCTCCGCCAGCCGGTCGCCGTGGGCGTCGTCGTAGATGCCGCGTACGTGCGCCCGCTCGGCGCTCCCGACGGCCGACTCGTCGGTGCGGTCCAGGTCGTGGAAGTCCTGGACGCCCATGTAACCGGTCGGGCGCGGCAGCGAGATGAGGAAGTCGCGCGGGAAGATGTCGTCGCCGTCGCCCGGGTCGACGAAGACGTTGGCGAAGGGCGTCGCGGTGTATCCGACGTACTGGGCGCGGGGGAGGAGTCCGAGCAGCTGGGAGATCTGGCCGTTGATCGCCGTACGGGTGACCTTGCCCTCCTCCCATTTCTTCGGGTCCGTCGTGTTGACGGACGCCTGGTCCGACTCGTCGTCGATGATCAGCGTCGGGATCTCGGAGAGCAGCGGGCCGCCGATCTTCTTGAGGTCCTTGATGAGCTTGCTCAGGACGGACTTGTTCTTCTTCACCACCATCACGCGGGCCGCGGCCCG
>MUNB01000194.1 GCA_002154345.1 Streptomyces griseus | reverse complement strand
CGCGGCAGCCGCCGCGGCGGGCCTGACCCAGTTGCTGGTCTGGAAGGAGACGCTTCCGGTCGTCCGTCCGATCCTGGCCCTGGTCGCCGCTGTCGCGGGCGGCGAGATCTATCAGAGCCAGACCGTCGTCAACGTGATCTACGGTCTGATCGCCGCCGCCGTCCTCTGGCCCTTCGCCCGCCTCGGCCGCTGGCGCGAACTGAGCGCCGCCCGCCGGGGGAGCGCCGCCCCGGACCCGGCCCACGCCGCTACCGCCACCTCGACCTCCGCCGACCAGTGGCCCGAACTGCGCGCCGCGGGCTGGACCGATGCCGCGGACACCCTCACCGCCGAGGTCCGCACCGGCCGGATGAACGACGTGGACGTGGCCCGGCTGCGCCACGCGTGGACGCTCGCCACCCGGCGGCCCGACCGGCTCGCCCCTCTCACGGAGGCCGTGCTGCGCACCGGGGGTGCCGCCGCACTGCATCCCTCGGGCGACCGCGACCTGCCCCGCCGCACCGCCCGCCACGACGTCCTCACCGGCCAAGTCAGGATCGGCCGGTGCGCGGACGACCCGCACAACCCCTATGTCCGCCGAGGCACCGGCCTCGCCCTGGAACCCGCGCTGCTGGGCACTTCCCTGCTCGCGGTCGGACCGCCCGGCTCGGGGAAGTCCGCCCGGCTGATCCGGCCGGTCGTCGAGGCCCTCGCGCTGCGCGCCCTGGCCGGACAGGCCGCGGTTCTCGCCGTCGGCGGGGCGGGCGCGCCGCTGGGCCCCGACGACGCCTTCGACGTGGTCGTCCGCGTCGGCCACCCCGGCTCCGCCCACGACATCGACCTGTACGGCGGCACCACCGACCCCGACGAGGCGGCAGCCGTCCTCGCCGAAGGGCTCGTCGGCGATGTCGGCAGCCTCGACAGCCGCCGCGCCGCCACCGTCCTCGCCCAGTTGCTCGGCCCGTACCACGCGGCCCACGGGCACTTCCCCTCCGTGCCCGAGCTGCGCGAACTCCTCGACGGCACACCGGCCGCACTCGCCGGGCTCCGCGCCACCCTCGAAGCCGCCGGCCACCACGCGATGGTGCGTGAGCTGGACGCACGGTCCCGGCAGGCGGGCGGCCCCGGCGACCCCGCACCGGCCCTCGCCGACCGGGTCGCCCTGCTCGACCGGCCCGCGTTCGCCGGGTTCTTCGCCACCGGCCCGGACGCCCGCCCGTTCTCGCTGCGCGCGCTCGGCCAGCACCCGCTGAGGGTCCGCGTCGACCTGCCGGAGCGCGGCCACGCGGAGGCGTCCCGGCTGCTCACCCGGCTGCTTCTCGCCCAGTTCACCGCGATCACAGCCGCCCGTACCGACACCACCCTCTTCGCCTGCCTCGTCCTGGACGACGCCACCCACGCCGTGACCGCCGAGACCGTCCGCGGCATCCGCCGGCTGCGCTCGGTCAACGCCGGGGCGGTGCTCGCCCTGCGCACCGTCGACGACGTTCCCGAGGCCCTGCACACCCCGCTGCTCGGGGCGGTCGGCTGCACGGCGGCCTTCTCCGGCATCACCACCTGGGACGGCAAGCGCTTCGCCGAAGCCTGGGGCAAGGAATGGGTCGAGACCCGCGAGGTCGCCCAGCACACCGTCTTCGCCGACCAGCCGTTCACCCGCGCCCTGCACGCCCTGCGCAAGCTCGTCACCGGCAAGGCCGTGACCACGGACGCGGTGACCGTACGGCAGGTCGAGCGGGAGCGCTGGTCGGCCTCGGAGCTGGCGTACTCCGTGCCGGCCGGGCACGCGGTCCTCTCCCTCACGACCGTCCGGGGCGAACACGCACCCCCCCTCCTCGTTCACCTCGACGGCTGAGACGGCTGAGGCGACCGAGCCGGCTACCCGGAAGTAACGCGACGGTCGACGGAGAGCGGCTACCGGCACCCTGCCAGCCTGGCAGAATCGGAGGCAGCCGTTCATACGGGACGGCGCAATGCGGGGTCGCCGTCGTGGCCGGGGGACCGGTCGTCCGTACGGCGGCGCGCGCGACCTCATCCCCGACCCCGAGGGTTCCCGGCCCATGCCCCCCACGCTCGCCTCGCTCGTCCAGCACTCGGCGCTCAAGCTCACCGTGCGGGCGGGCGCGGACCGGCTCGACACGCCGGTGCGCTGGGCCCACGCCAGCGAGCTCGCCGACCCCGTCCCGTACATGGACGGCGGCGAACTCCTCCTGGTGACCGCCACCAACCTCGACGCCGAGAACGCCGAGACCATGCGGCGATACGTGCGGCGGCTGGCCGGAGCCGGGGTCGCCGGGGTCGGATTCGGGGTCGGGGTGAACTACGAGGACATCCCGCAAGCGCTCGTCGAAGCCGCCGAGGAAGCCGGCCTGCCGCTCCTCGAAGTGCCCCGCCGCACCCCGTTCCTCGCCATCAGCAAGGCCGTCTCCGCCGCCATCGCCGCCGACCAGTACCGCGCGGTCACCGCCGGCTTCGAGGCCCAGCGCGAGCTGACCAGGGCCGCGCTCGCCGGGGACGGGCCCGCCGATCTCCTCGCCCGGCTCGCCGCCCACATCGACGGCTGGGCCGCCCTGTACGACACCTCCGGCGCGGTCCTCGCCGCCGCCCCCGACTGGGCCGCCCGCCGCGCCGCCCGCCTCACCGCCCCCGGCGACCGGCGGACCCTGGAGCTCTGGACCACCGAACCGGGCCTCCAGGTCTACACCGCCAACCAGCTCGACGGCGCGTTCACCGACGGTACGGGCCGCCGCCACCAACGCCACGGATCGCTCTGCCTGGAAACCCAGCACCTGCCGGACTCGCCCAACCGCCCCGGCCACCCCAGCACCGTCCTGCGCCCCGGCGAAACCCTCCGCAGCCGCACCGAATGGCGTTTCCCGCATCTGCGGGCGCGGACCGGTGCCCGAGGGCGGTGACGACCCGCCGCACCGCGACAGGTACCTGCTGTGCGCGGTGCGGCGGATCGTGCTGTGGGGCCGGGCCGTTCGGGCCCGCTACTTCAGGTACGGCCCTGCCGCGCCGATCTTCCCGGGCGCGGCGTTCTTGCCGCCGAGGTCCAGGACGTACACGCGCAGGTTCCCCTTCCCGGGTGCCGGGACCGCGAGCGTGCCGTCGCTCACGACCTTGGTGTCCCCCGTGACGGCGTCCTTGTACGTGCCGTTCGGGATGCCGGTGTACGTGGCGCTCCCGGAGACCGTCACCAGGGCGAAGCTGTCCGTGCCGCTCGCGGCGTCGGTGTAGCGCCGCTTGTACGCCATGGAGCCGCTGATGCCCTCCGTGGAGTACTGGCCCATCTGGAGTGCGGGCACGGCGCGGCGGATCTCGTTGAGGCGCTGGAGGTGGCGGGCCAGCGGGGTGGACAGGGTGTCGGCGACCTTCCCGGTGGCGGAGGAGACCTTGCCGAAGTCGGAGGCCGTCACCTCACCGGCCAGGTGGTCGCCGAAGTAGGCCCGCCCGGTCGAGGCGAGCGGACAGGTGGGCCCGCAGTCGATCTTCTTCCCTTTCTGGAACTCGATCTCGGAGCCGTAGTAGAGCGTCGGGATGCCCCGGAAGGTCCACATCAGCGACATGTTCTCGGCCCAGGCGTCCGTACCGCCGGTGTAGCGCTCGCTGCTCTTGTTGGGCCCGTAGTCGTGGCTGTCGACGTAGACGACGTTGTACGTGGCGTCGTTGGTCGCGTCGTCGGAGTCCTTGCCGTTGTGGAACGCGTTGTCCGCGTCGCCGAAGTTCATATGCATCCGCATGTCGATGATGTTCATCCCGGAGAACCGGCTGCGGTCGGGCGCGTGGTAGGCGTTGCCCTTAAGGAAGGCGTTGTCGGAGACCGGCTGTGATCCGGTGCCCTGCTGCTGTTCGTAGTCGTACATCTCCAGGGCGGCCTTCTCGTCGTCCGCGCTGTACTCCTTGCGTTCCTTCCAGGTGAAGAACTGCGCCGAGTGGTTGACCGAACCGCGGTTCCACTTGTCGTTGACGAAGGCGGCGACCTCACCGAAGACGAAGAAGTTCTCCGCCGCCTCGGCCCCGAACCGCTGGGTGACCCGCTCCTGGATGGCGGGCAGGAAGCGGCGGTTCCAGGTGGTACGGGGGATGTGCACCGCCGTGTCGAGCCGGAAGCCGTCGACGCCCATGTCGATGTACTTGTTATACGCGCCGATCAGATAGTTCTGGACCTGGGCGTTCTCGGTGTTGAAGTCGGCGAGGTCGTCGTGCAGCCAGCAGGAACGCGAGTCCTCGCCCTCCCAGTTGCCGATCCAGCAGTTGTGATAGAGCGCCTTCGGGAACATGCCCGACGTGGGGTTCGGCCACTGGCAGTTGTAGATCCGGTAGCCCTCCGGCGAGGTGTGCCCGGTGGGAGTGCCCCAGTTGAGGCAGGTGTTGCCGGACGGTTCGGCCGTCGACCACAGGTCGCCGTTGTAGTACGACTTCCCCGACTTGGGCTCGACGGTGAGGCCGTCGTACTCGAAGCCGTCGTTCTTCTCGTCGTAGTACCAGCTCCACTGGGTGTCGCGAACGCCGTACGTCTTCGGGGTGAACAGCCCCTTGGCGCCCCAGCGCGAGGAGTGGTTGTGGACGACGTCCTGGTAGATCTTCATGCCCTTGGCGTGGGCCGCGTCGATGAGGTCCTGGTACGAGGCCCCGGCGGACTCCAGCCGGGGGTCGACCCGGTAGAAGTCGTAGCCGTGGTAGCCGTGGTAGTCGTAGTCCGAGCGGTTGAGGACGACCGGGGTGATCCAGACCGCGGAGAAGCCGAGGCCCTTGATGTAGTCGAGCTTCTCGACCAGACCCTTGAAGTCGCCCCGGAACATGGGGTCGTCGTTGGCGGCGTTGCCGGACTTCTCGTGCTGGCTGCCGCCCCGGTTGTTGGCGGCGTCGCCGTCGTTGAAGCGGGCGGTCAGCACGAAGTAGATCGGGTCCTTGCGGGGGTCGGTGCCCAGCGGCGTGCCCGTCGCCGGGGCGGTGGGCTTCTCCCCGGTGGTGGCGGTGGCCGGCGCGGAGTCGGCCGAGACGTTGCCTGCGGCATCGACGGCCCGGACGGTGTAGCGGTAGGCGGTCTTCGCCTCAAGTCCTGTGTCGGAGAAGACGGTCGAGGTGGTGTCGGCGATCACCGTGCCCCTGGTCCCGCCGGTCCGCGTCACCTGGTACATGGTCACCCCGCGGTCGTCCGTGGCGGGTTCCCAGGTGACCACGACCGCCACCCCGTCGGCCGCGGCGCGCACGGCCGTGGGTGTGGAGGGCGCTTCGGTGTCCGGTTCCTCGGCGGCGCACGGGTCCTTCGCCGACGCGGTCACCGTACGGTCCTTGACCGTGGTGAGCCCGGTCGTGAGTGTGTAGTCGTTGCCGTTGTTGTTGTCCCAGACACCGTTGCCGTTGTTGAACGTCGCCTGGAGACCGGCGGCGCTGCCGAGGTCCACGGTCCGCTTCACCCAGCCGGTGCAGGCCGGTTCCATGCCGATCCCGGGGAGCGTCGTCCAGGCTCCGCCGTGCGGCCGGTAGTGGAGATTGACGGTGGACCAGCCGACGGTCGCGGTGGCGTAGTAGACCGAGGCGCTGTTCGGCCCTTCGGGGTCCGGCTCCCCGGGCTCCGGGTCCGCGCACGGGTCGCTGTGCGCCACGACTCCGTCCTGGACGGTGATGTTCCCGGTGCCCAGGTCGTAGTTCCGGCCCGCGTTGTTGTCCCAGGTGCCCGAGCCGTCGGTGAAGGTCGCCTTCAGGCCGCTCGCACCACCCAGGGGGACGGTCACCTTGACCCAGTCGGTGCAGGCGGCCTGCATCCGGGTGCCGGGGACGGCGGTCCAGGAGCCGCCGTCGGGGGAGTAGTGCAGGTAGTACGCCGGCCAGTTCCGGGTCTTCGTGGAGTAGAAGAGGGTCGTCGTGGTCTCGGCGGCCGCGGAGGAGGCGACCGGCTCGGTCGCCCGCGGGGGAGCGGCTTGCGGTACGGCGGTGAGGAGTCCCAGCAGCCCGGCCGCTGCCACGGCCGCCGCGAGCGGGCGTCGCAGCAGCCGGTGAGGAGTGCGTCTCATGCGTGTCTCCAGGGGAGGGGCCGCGGGTGAGTGGTCCCGCGGCTGCCGATGGCTGTCCCGCCGGAGAACCCTGACGCGCCTCGGGGTTCGGCGAGTGAACACGATCCGACAGAAAGTTCTGCCGGAATGTTGCTGCAATCTCTTGCGGTGAGGAAGTTACCGGTGCATGACAGGTGCGTAAAGGGATCCGGCAGGACCGGTCCACCGGAATGGACGGCCGGGCGCAGGCGTTCGCACGGTCATGACCTTCTCCGTTGATGTGACCGTGCGCGGCTACGAGCTCGACACCCAGGGCCATCTGAACCAGGCCGTCTACCTCCAGTACGCGGAGCACGCACGCTGGGAGTTGCTGCGGGCCGCCGGACTGCCCCAGGAGAAGCTGCTGGCCGACGGGATCGGCCCGGTCCAGCTGGAGGTCACCGTCAAGTACCGGCGCGAACTGCGCGGCGGCGAGCGGGTCCGGGGCACCTGCCGGTTCGACTACGGCACCGGCAAGACGTTCACGCTGGAGCAGCAGGTCATCAAGGAGGACGGCACGGTCGCCGCGGAGATCACCGGAGTGGCCGGCGTCCTCGACCTGACCGAACGCCGCCTCGTCCCGGACCCGCAGGGCCGGCTGGCCGCACTGGCGGGCAACCCGGACCTGCTGACCGGCTGACGGTCTCCGCGCCGGGCGGTGCCGGCGTCGTGGGTGAACGCCTCGGTGGACCGCCACGCCCAGGGCGGCGACGTACACGGGGTAGGCCAGGGCCGAGGCGTGACGTGCTCGGTGAGAGCGCGGCCGCGGTGGTGGCTCCGCTGCGGGAGGCCGGACGCGCCGGTCTGTCGCTGGAGCAGGCGACCGCCCTGCTGATCGGTCCGGTGTTCTTCCCTATCCTGTCCGGCAGAGCGCCCGAAGAGATCGGCACGAAGCAGCGGGTGGACCAGTTCCTGCGGGTCCTGGCCGTGGACTGAACCGCTCTGTCCCGACCGCCACCGCGCCCTCGCTCCCGCATCCGAACAGGACAGGCCGACCCTCATGTCCGTACCCGCGAAGGAATCCGTCGTCCGGGCCCCCGGCATCCCGCACCTGCTGGTGACGATGCTGTTCTGCTTCTCCGGATTCGCCCTCCTGCTCCCGGTCTCCCCGGCCTGGGCCGTCCACGGAAGAGCCGACGCGTTCGGCGCCGGACTCGTCACCGCCGTCCTGATGGCCGCCACCGTCCTGGCCCAGCTGTGCGTCAGGGCCACGCTCCGCAGGCTCGGCTGGACCCGCACCCTCGTCCTCGGCGCGCTGCTGCTCGGCCTGCCCGCCCTCCTGCAGGCCCTCAGCGACCACCTGCTGCCGGTCCTGCTGACGACCGCACTGCGCGGAGCGGGCTTCGGCATCGTCACCGTCTGCGGTGCCACGGCGGCGGCCGTACTGGCTCCGCGCGGACGCCAGGGCGCGGTCATCGGCCTCTACGGTCTCGCCGTGGCCCTGCCCCAGGTCGTCCTCACCCCGGCCGCTCCCTGGCTGACCGACACCTTCGCCCTGCCCGCCGTCATCGTCTGCGGCGTGCTCCCCGTCCTCGCCCTGCCCTGGGCGCGATCACTCGGCCGCGCCGTCGAGGCCCGCGCCGACGCCCCGGCGACCCAGGACAGCACCGCCCGGCAGCCGGCCCGCGCGACCACGGTGCTCCGGCGCATCCGACGCCCGCTGGCCGTGCTGCTCCTGGTCACGGCGGCGGGCGGAGCCGTCCTCACCTTCGCCCCGCAGTTCACCGCCACCCCCGCGCTCGCCGCCACGGGGCTGCTCGCCCTCACCGGCACCGCCGCGCTCGCCCGCTGGGGCTGCGGAGAACTCACCGACCGGATCGCGCTGCGGCCCATCACCGGCGTCCTCGCCCTCACCGCGGGCGCGGGGCTGGCGCTGATCGCGTACGCCATCGGCTCGGACGCCGCCCCCGTCGCCGCCCTGCTGTCCGGGCTGCTTCTCCTGGGAGCGGCGTACGGAGGACTCCAGAGCCTCACCCTGGTCCAGGCGTTCGCCTACGCGGGCGCCGAGAACCGGCACACCACCTCGGTCGCCTGGAACATCGGCTACGACGCGGGCACCGGCGTCGGATCCCTCCTGCTGGGCGTGGCGGCACAGGTGGCCACGTTCTCCGCGGGCTTCGCCACCCTGTCCTGCCTGATGGCCGCCGCGGGCCTGGCCGTCCTCCTCATCGGCCACCGTCCGCCCGCCGACCCTCCGAAGGACCGCGGTCGGCGCACGCCCGGGACGCGGCGTCCGTCTCTCGGCGAGCGCTGAGACCGACGCGGTGAACGCCCGGGTGCGGCGTTCACCGCGCCGGTCATGTGCGGGGCCGGGGCCGGGAGATCCGCTCCGGCCGTCCTTCCCCGGCGCCGCCGGTCAGACCGCGGTGCCGACCACCAGATGGTCGCCGGGGATACCCGCCTTGCCCGGGGCGTAGTAGTCCTTGATCCCGGCGACCCACGTCTCCACCCGGATCCGGTCCCCGTCGGCCGGTCCGAACGCGTCGAAGAGCGCGTCGACGTTCTCGGGCTCGAACCCGATCGCCCGCATCAGCGCCATGAACAGCGGGCGCTCGATCAGTCCGTCGCCGTCCGGGTCGCCCAGCGCGGCCAGCGCCTCGGCGAACACGGCGATCGTGGCGTCGAACCGCTCCGGGGAGAGCACGCACGCCGTGAACTCCTCGAAGCTGATCTCGCCGTCCCCGTTGGCGTCCAGCTCGGTGAGCAGGGTCGTCCAGTACCGCCGGAACGCCGCGCGCATCGCGTCCTTCGCGGCCCGGTCCGACGCGTGCGCCTCGCGGACGACGCGGTCGGCCATGAGATCGAAATCGTCCTGCTCCAGGACGCCGTTGGCATTGGCGTCGAACAGGGAGAAGACGAGCGCGACCCGCCTGGTGGCCTCAGTGCCCATGAATCCGTCACCTTTCTCCGCACGTCACGTTGGTCCGACCGCGGCTCGGTGCCCGGTCGGCCCCCTCACTGTCGGTCCGGGCGGCGGCGTGCACGAAGAATGCGGTGCCCCTTTCACCTGAAGGACGTAACTGGGCAGGCGTAAACGTCGAGTTGAGGCAGACGGCAGGGGCCGGTCACTCCGCGCGCCCCCGGTTCGTACCGTGGACGCGCCGGCCGGGTGTCGGGATCCCGGCCGGCGCTCAGGCCCTCACCAGGTCACGGGCAGCGCGTGGAGACCGTAGACGACGGCGTCGTACTTGAAGGGCAGCCGGTCGACCGTCTCGGCGGCGCGCAGGGTGGGGATCCGCCGGAACAGCGTGGGATAGATGACCTGGAGCTCCATCCTGGCCAGCGGCTGGCCGACGCAGTGGTGGGTGCCCGCGCCGAACGCCTGGTGCAGACGGGCGTTGCGGGTGATGTCGAGACGGTCGGGGTCGGGGAAGACGGCCGGGTCGCGGTTGGCCAGCTCGCCGAGCAGGATCACCCCGTCGCCGGCCCTGATGGTGCGGCCGCCGATCTCGATGTCCTCCAGCGCGGTCCTGCGGCGTCCCAGATGAACGATGGACAGATAGCGCAGCAGCTCCTCCACGGCCGCGGTGACGACGGCCGGGTCGTCGGTGTCCCGGACGCGGGCCAGCTGATCGGGGTGGTCGAGCAGGATCAGGGCGCCGAGGCTGATCATGTTGGCGGTGGTCTCGTGGCCGCCGAGCAGCAGGAGGACGCCCATGGCGGCGGCTCCGGCCCGGGTCAGCTCCCCCGCCCGGATCCGTTCGGCGAGAAGCTCGACAGCCCCGGCGACGATCTGCTGTCCGCCCTCGCCGAACGGATCCGGGCG